>CADCMN010000021.1 GCA_902802575.1 uncultured Eubacteriales bacterium
CGGCGCAGCCGTCGCCGCCGTTGCCCGCCTTGACCACGATGCGGACCTTATCCAAAAAATCCATTTACTGTTCCTTTCGCGTATAGAAGTCGCAAACCTTATTCAGCGCGCAGTCCGCGCACTTGGGCCGCTGGGCAGCGCAGACCCGCCGGCCGTGGAAGATGATCCAGTGATGGGCGTCGGTCCAGTCCTTTTCCGGAATGTGCTCCATGAGCTGCTCCTCGGTCTTCTCCACGGTCTTCGCCTCCGCGAGGCCGATCCGGTTGCTGACCCGAAACACGTGGGTGTCCACGGCGATGGCCGGGATGTGGAAGGCGTTGCTCACCACCACGTTGGCGGTCTTGCGGCCCACGCCGGGGAGCTCGGTGAGGGCATCCCGGTCCGCGGGCACCTCTCCGCCGTACCGCTCCACCAAAATGCGGGAGGTCTCCGATATGTGCTTCCCCTTCATGCGGAAGAAGCCGCAGGAGTGGATGAGCGCCATGAGCTTTTCCTCCGGCAAGGCGATCATCTGCTCCGGGGTGTTGGCCACCTGAAAGAGCTCCGCCGTCACCTTGTTCACCTGCCTGTCCGTGCACTGGGCCGACAGCATCACCGCGATGAGCAGCTCGTAGGGGCTGGAAAAATGCAGCTCCGGCCTGGGGTTGGGGTACAGCTCCGACAAAATCCGCAGGGCTTCCGCCCGCTTTTCTTCCGATAGCAGCATTATTTCATCCCCACATATTCGATAGCTTTGGTGGCCGCCACGGCCCCGTCGGCGCAGGCGGTGACCACCTGGCGAAGGGGGGTGTTGCGGATGTCTCCCGCGGCGAAGACGCCGGGGACGGAGGTCTGCATATATTTGTCCGTGACGATGAACCCGCCCTCGTCCAGGTCGAGCTGGCCTTGGACCAGCTCCGTCCGAGGGAGGATGCCCACGGCCACAAAGAGGCCGCCCACGGAAAGCTCCCGCTGTTCCTTCGTGAACTTGTTCTCCACAGTGACGGCAGAGAGCCTGTCCTCGCCAGAGAGGCCCACCACGGTGGCATCCAGCACCAGCTCCACGTTCTCGGCCCGCTTCACCCGGTCCACCAGGGTGGCCGCCGCCCGGAACTGATCCCGGCGGTGGATCAAATACACCTGGCGGCAGAGGCCCGCAAGATACAACGCGTCGGACACGGCGGTGTCGCCGCCGCCCACCACGGCCACGTCCCGGCCACGGTAGAAATTGCCGTCGCAGGTGGCGCAATAGCTGACCCCCGCGCCTACGAATTTGTCCTCCTCCGGGTGGCCCAGCTTCCGGGGCCCCGCGCCCATGCAGAGGATCACGGCGTCGGCGGCGTATTCTTCGCCGTTCACCGTGAAGGTCTTTTCTTTCTCCGTGAGCTTCAAATCCGTGACGGAGCCGTAGATGACGGGCAGCTCGAACTCGGAGGCGTGCTTCTCCAGGGCCGCCGCCAGGGCATAGCCGTCGGGACCGCCGGTAAAGCCCGGGTAATTCTCCACCCGATGGGTCTTCACGATCTGGCCCCCGGGGAACAGCTCCTCGAACAGCTTCACCTTCGCCCCGCCCCGAGCGGCATAGATACCCGCCGCCAGGCCCGCAGGGCCCCCGCCGATGATGGCGATGCCCAGTTTTTCCATGTGACGCCTTCCTTCCCAGCCCAAAAGGACCCAGTCTTAACAATTAAGTATATCCGTTTTCTGCGCTGCCGTCAATGAAGAAGAAGGGCCGGGTGAAGACTTCAAAGTCCTTTCGCATGGGAATGAGCCGCTTCTCGGTGAAGGACCAGCAGCAGCGGCCCACCAGCCGGGTGAGCTGGCAGCCATAGGCCCCGCCCGCCCATTCCACCACCCGGCCGGCCCCGGCGTAGAGGCCGATGTGGCCGTCGAAGCCCACCAGGTCCCCGGGCAGCAGGTCCGCTCTGTCGATGGGATAGGATAGAGGCGCATGCAGCAGTTTGTTGGCGATGGCGTCGAACTTCCCGTCTACCAGGCCGAACTTCCGCCATAGGCCCACGATGGCCCCGGAGCAGTCCGCGCCGGAAAGAGGGTCCCCCAGGCTGGCCGCGTTCTGCAGGGCGGAGAGCATCATCTCCCGGCGGCCGCCGTCGAAGAAGGCGGGCTTGCGGGCCGCCAGCAGCTCCACCGCCGCCGAAGTAGGGCAATACAGCGCTTTGTCGGGATCGTACAGGTTGGCGCCCCAGAGGTAGAGGCTCTTGGGAAAGGCCGCAGTGTGCTCCCCATGGGGGTCGAAGGCAAAGGGCAGCGCCGCCTCCACCAGCTGCCGCCGGAGGGGCGCCACGTCCGCCAAGGCCTCCGTCACCGCCTTTAGGGCGTCCTCCCCCACCCCCGCTTCGGGGTCGATCCAGGGGGCGTTGGGCTTGGGGGCGGCCCGGCCGGTGATGCACTTCAAAAGGTACAGGGCGTCGTTGAGATCCACCTTGCCGCTGCCGTCGGCATCCAACGCCACGGTGGGGGTGGTCTTGCCGGTGAACAGGCTCTTGAGCACGATGCCCATGTCCTTCACCGTCAGCTGCCCGTCCCCGTCGGCGTCGCCGTAGAAGGCTTCGCCGGGGTCGTTGCACGCCAGGAGCGACAGCAGGCTCCGGGTGCGGCTGTCGCCGACCCCCGTAGGTTCAAGGCCCCGATCCGTCTGCAGGGCGAACAGGCCCCGGGCGGTGGCCTGGGTGAACCGATCCCCCGTCCCCGCCTCGTAGCCCAAGGTCCTCAATCCTTCGTTCAGCTCCCGGACCGCCCGGCCCCGGTCGCCGGCGGTCAGCGTTTCCCGCATGCGGCTGCCCTCCTTGTGTTCAGTATATATCAGTATACCATAAAAAAGGACCGCCGAAAAGGGCGATCCTGCAGTCTGTTGAAGACGGCGTTCAGTCTGTCGGGAAGGATGGCAGAAGCCGCGTTCTTCCACAGCCCGGTCAGGTTTCCGTGGGTTTCTTCTTCGCGAGCCAGCCCCGGAAGATACCGCCCTCCAGGAGGGAGACGATGAGGAAGAAGATGTCCGCGAACAGGATGAAGAGGAACGAGGGGACCAGGATGCGGGTATACTTCTTCCCGGCGCAGCCGCCCTTGCGGATGAAGCGGCCCATGCGTATGAGATACGCCAGCAGGCCTGCGTTGAAGAACAGCAGGTAGAGGGCGTTCTCGCCGAAGCTCCAAAAGGCGTCCTTGGGGAAGAAGTCCCCCTTTTGAATGACGCTCAGCAGGACGTTCAGGAGCAGCAGGCCGATTTGGACCTCGAACACGATCCGGGTCACGTTCAGCATGACGCCGCCGCCGATGCCCACGCCGCCGCCCCAGGCAAGGCCCGCCCGGGCGCAGAAGTTTTCGAAGGTCTGCATGAGGGGCTCGTTCTGCTTGCCCTCGATGAAGCCGTTGTTGGCGATGGAGTAGACGTTGAGGCGCAATCCCTTCTCTTTGCAGTAGGCCTCCATCTTCTCCAGGAACCGGAGCACGTGGGAGGGAACGCCGTCCACGTAGAGGGGCAGGGCAAACACCACCGCCTGGGCGTCGTCCAGCTCCTTCAGGATGGCCTCGTGGTCCGCGGGGGTGCGCAGCTTCAACGTGACCTTCTTCCCGCCCACAAACAGCCGCTGGAGAAAGAGGAAGTAGGCCGAGGCGCAGAAGCGCTTCTTGGGGCTGCCGTTGATGAACACCGTCTTCATAGCTGTGCCTCCAATTCGGAAAGATCCTTCAGAAACACCACCTCAGACCGCTGATAGCCGTCGTTGAGGGCGTTGCGCTCCGCAAGATACCGGAAAGACGCCTGCTCGGCTTCGGTGATCTCGCCGTAGACGATCACCTTCCAGAGGTCGTGCCGCCCGTAGCGCAGGGTGTGATGCATCTGCCGGCCCCGGTAGGTGCTCAAGGGGGTGGAGGTGCCGATGGACCGGTCCAGCACATTCTTCACGGCGGCGCTGTAGCCCCCGTACAGGTTCCGGGTGACGATCACCAGCTCATCCGCCTGGCCGATGACGCGGCAAACCTGCCGGAGCGTATCCTTCATCTTGCATTCCGCCGGGTGCTTGGTCCAGCAGCCGAAGCAGCCCTGGCAGGGGGCGTATCGGCCGTCCGCCGAGAGCGCCCGGTCGCACCTGGCGGCGATCCGGTCGGCATTGGTCTCGTCCAGGTCGTACAGGATCACTTTCATAGGCATCCTCCTTGGGCGGCGGCCTCTCCGCTCCGCCCGTTTTTCATGTGTACGGGTATATGATATCGCTTTGCGGGATATGTGTCAATCGAATGACGATCCGGGTCGGATATTGCAATTTGCCGCCGCCCGTGATAGGATAGGCCCCATGAAACAGACGAAATACAGCCTCATCCTCCTGGGCTGCTCCGTGGTCTGGGGCAGCGCCTTCGTGGCCCAATCCGCCGCCATGGATTTGGGGATGCTGCCCTATGCCTTCACCGCCGTCAGGATGCTGGTGGGGTCGGTGTGCCTCATGCCCTTCATCTATCTTCGGCGGCAGACCGCTCTGCCCGCCACCCGGGCGGGGAGGAAACGGCTGGTCAAAAGCGGGGCCCTCATCGGCGTCACCGTGGCGGTGGCCTCCTGCTTCCAGCAGGTGGGGCTCCAATACACCACCGCCGGCAAGGGGGCCTTTTTGACGGCCCTGTATATTTTGCTGGTGCCCATCGTAGGCGCGGCGTTCTTCCATCGAAAAACGGGGCTGTTCACCTGGCTGTGCCTTATCATAGGCGCCGCGGGGCTGTGGTTTTTGTCCATCACGGAGAGCTTCACCCTGGAAAAGGGCGACGCCCTCATGATCCTATGCGCCCTGGTGTTCTCCTTCCAGATCCTGCTGGTGGACAAGTTCGCCCCCGACTTCGATCCCCTGACCCTGTGCTGTCTGGAGTTTCTCACGGCGGGGCTGCTGAGCCTGCTGCCCATGGCCGTCTTCGAGGGGTTCGGCTTTCAAAACATCGGGCCTGCCCTCTTCTGCATCCTCTACTGCGGCATCTTCTCCTGCGGCATCGCCTACTGGCTGCAGATCGTGGGCCAGCGGCACCTGCCCCCGGCCCTCGCCTCCCTCATCATGAGCTTTGAAAGCGTGTTCGGGGCCCTCTTCGGCGCCCTGCTCCTCCACGAGCGCATGACGCCCCGGGAGCTTTTGGGCTGTGGGCTGATCTTCGCTGCGCTGGTGCTGTCGCAGGTCATTCCGCAACAAAGGAAGGAATAAAAAGCTTCGTCCCCTTCCCCTGAAAGAAAAGGGGACGCTAAAAGATCTTTGATCGGGAAGTACGGCTTGCGCTGTGCTTCCCCTTGTTTTTCACAATTTTATCAACTCGTACGTCCGGCTGCCGAAGCCCAGGTCCGCCGCCGCCTCCACGGTGTGGACGCCGTGGCGGGATTCCACCCGGTCCAGAAAATGGCGCTGGCCCGGGTCGTCCGTGGCGGCGTAGACGAGATCAAGGCAGGCCTGGTCGATGGCCACCGGGTCCAGGGAAGCGAGGATCCCGATGTCCCGCATGCAGGGGTCCTCGGCCACGGAGCAGCAGTCGCAGTCCACGGAGAGGTTCTTCATCACGTTGACGAAGGCGATGCGCCCCTCGAAGAACTTCACCACGCTGGAGGCCGCGTCGGCCATGGCCTCGCAGAAACGATCCTGCTCCGCGTGCTTCCGCCAGGTCTCGATGTTGCTGTCGGTGACGCCGCCGGAGTGAATGAGGGCCTTGCCCCTGCTGGAGGCGCAGCCGATGGACAGCTGCTTGAGGGCGCCGCCGAAGCCGCCCATGGGATGGCCCTTGAAGTGGGCCAGGACCAGCATGGAATCGTAGTTCTTCATGTGCTTGCCCACCAGGTTCTCCTTCAGGACCTTGCCGTTCGGGATGGGCAGCACGTCGTCCGGGCCCTCGCTGTCCATCAGGTCCATATCGAAGGCGTCGGCCCAGCCGTGGAGCTTCAACAGCTTCAGATGGGAGGCCGTGTGGTCGCGGACGCCGTCGAAGGCGTCGCCGTAGGCGGTGTTGCACTCCACCACGGTGCCATGGACCCGTTCCACCATGGGCGCCCAGAAGTCGGGATGGAGAAAGTTCTGGTTGCCCTTTTCGCCGGAGTGGACCTTCACAGCCACCTTTCCGGGCAGGTCGATCCCCAGGGCTTCGTACAGCTCGATCACGGTTTCGGGGGTGATCTTCTTCGTGAAAAATACTTTCGGCTTCATGCCTGACCCTCCTTATCGTATTTGGGATGAAGTTTTACAGCAGCGGCAGCAGATCCCGGAGCAAAGCGTCCACGTTCTCCCGAGGCGTGCACCAGCTCACGCAGATGCGGGTGGCGGTGTGTTCGTCGTCCACCCGGCCCCAGCCCTCGAAGGCGTACCGATCGGAAAGCTTTGCCACCGCCGCGTCCGGCAGGATGGGAAACTGCTGGTTGGTGGGGGACTCGTAGAGGAAGGGCACGCCCTTGGCTTTGAGGGCGTCCCGCAGGACCATAGCCAGGTCCACCGCGTTCTTCGCAATGCGGGTGTAGAGCCCGTCGGTGAACAAAGTTTCGAACTGGACGCCCAACAGCCGGCCCTTGGCCAGCATGCCGCCCTGGCGCTTGATCATGTAGCGGAAATCCTTCTGAAGATCCGGATGGAGCAGCACCGCCGCCTCCCCGAAGAGAGCGCCCACCTTGGTGCCGCCGATGTAGAAGGCGTCGGTGAGCCGGGCGATGTCCTGCAAGGTCACGTCGGTCTCAGGGGAAACGAGGCCGTAGCCCAGCCGCGCCCCGTCCAGGAAGAGGTAGAGGCCGTGCCGGTCGCACACCTTCCGCAACGCTTCCAGCTCCGCCAGGCTGTAGAGGAGCCCGCCCTCGGTGGGATGGGAGAGGTAGACCATCCGGGGCTGGACCGTGTGCTCGTGGCTGTGGTCCGCCCAATGGGCTTTCACATACGCGTCCACCGCCTCCGCCCGGACCTTGCCCTCCGGATCGGGCAGGGCCAGGACCTTGTGGCCCGTGGCTTCGATGGCGCCGGTCTCGTGGACGTTGATGTGGCCCGTGGCGGCCGCCAGCACCCCCTGGTAGGGCCGGAGGGCCGCGGCGATGACGGTCTGGTTGGTCTGGGTCCCGCCCACCAGGAACTGGACATACGCGTCCTCCCGGCCGACGGCCGCCCGGATCAGGGCCCGGGCGCGGTCACAGTGGGGGTCCTCCCCGTAGCCGGGGTTCTGCTCGAAGTTGGTGGCATGGAGGGCCGCCATGATCTCGGGGCAGGCGCCCTCGTCGTAATCGCAGGCAAAACGGATCATATCACAACTCCTTATATATACCTTCCAGATAGGCGACGAAATCCTTCCGCAGCAGGGGCTTCTCATGGCCCGCGACGAGCCATTTCTCGTCCCGGCCCTTCAGCTTCTCGATGAAGGCGGCCAACCGGCCCTTGTCGTACTGCCGGTCCAGCTCATAGAAGTCCTCGTACCCGGCGTCGCCGATGATGAGCACGTCGCCGGCGCTGACCAGCAAAGCGTCCCGGCTGTGGGGGGAATCGCAGGTCTCACAGCGAATGGTGACGCCGCCAATGTCCATGGTCCCCTCCCCTTCCAGCGTCATGTCAGGCTCGATGATCTGGATCCACTCGGGGCGGCGGTATTCGAGGCAGATCTGCTCGTGGCAGAAGGGGATCTCCTGCCCGGAAGCGAGGCGCGCTTCCATGGCCTCGGGAGTCCACTGCCAGCCGGACATCTCTTTGAGCTTTTCCGCGGTTTTCCTGGAGGCCATGGTGAAGCCGTTCACCGCGCAAAGGCCGAAGCTGTGGTCCCAGTGCCAGTGGGTCAGGACGGTGATCTCGGGGATGGACAGCCGCTGGTCTGTGATGGCGGTGTAGAACTCCCGCACGTGGGCGGGGCTGGCCCCGGCGTCCACGGCCACGGAGAGCTGGTCCCCCTCGATATAGGTGAGCACGGGCCGATCCGACGCCTCGTCGTGAGGCAGGTACCACACCCGCTCAGTCAGTTGTTGGAGCATACGAAACAAAACCTCCTGTTGGTTGGTGGTTGTATTCTACCAAGTTTCCGGCAAAGGGTCAAGGCAAAGGCCGGCGGTTCAGAAAGCCCATTTGCCCCGCCGGAAGACGGGCACGATCCGGCCGTCACGGGTCACGGCGTCGATGTCCAGCCCCTCATAACCGATCATAAAGTCCTCATGGTTCATGGAGTCGTTGATGCCGAGAGCCCTGCACTCCTCCAGGGTCATGTCCTCGAACCCCTTGATGGTGTCGGCAAAGCCCATGCCCAGGGCCAGATGGCAGGCGGCGTTCTCGTCGAAGAGGGTCTCGTAAAACAGCATCCCCGACTCGGAGATGGGAGAATCCACGGGGACCAGCGCGCACTCGCCCAGATACGCGGCGCCCTCGTCCATGGCGATCATCTGCTCCAGCAGAGCCTGGTTCTTCTCCGCCTTGACCTCCACAGCCTTGCCGTTTTCGAAGCGGACGGAGAAATTCTCGATGAGCTCGCCGTTATAGGACAGGGGCTTGGTGGCGTAGACGATGCCCTCCGCCTTGCCCCGCATGGGGGAGATGAAGCATTCCTCGGTGGGGATGTTGGGATTGAAGAAGATGCCGCTGTCCTTCGTCCTGTCGCCGCCGCCCTTGAACTGGGCCTGGGGGATCATGCCCACGGTGAGATCGGTGCCGTTGTCGCCCTTGTAGCGGAGCTCGGCGATACCCAGCTCGTTGAGATAGGCGCAGCGGTCGTGCAGATCCTTGTTATGGGCTTCCCAGGCTGCCACGGGGTCCTCGGTCACCCGGGAGGTGAACAGGATCGCTTCCCACAGCTTCTCCATGGCCTTGCCGCGGGGCAGCTCGGGAAAAAGCTTCTTGGCCCAGGCCGCGCCGGGAACGGCGGCGATGCACCACTGATACCGGTTCTCCATCCTGTCCCAGTAGGGCTTGACGATGGGCCATCGCTTTTGCTCGGCCTTGGCCATCTTCTTCTGATTGATGCCCTTGAGCCCGTCCGGGTCCTCGGAGGCCAGATATATCCGGCAGGGCAGCACGTCGTTGTAGTGCTCCAGCCGGGCCTTTTCCCATTCCTCCACCTTGGCCATGGTGGTGACGGTCTGATGCCGCACGTGCAGCTTCTCCAGAGGCTGATACTCGAACTCCACCTTGACCTTCCTGGCTCCGGCCTTGTAGCACTCGTCCACCAGCAGCTCCACAAATTTAGGCTGGTCCAGATCGCAGCGGATGATGACTTCCTGTCCCTTTTGGATGTTGATGCCGACCCGGGCGATCAGGCGGGCGTACTGGCGAAGGATCGTTCGTTTCATGGTGTTTTCTCCTTATCAAAATGATCGTTCCTGTTCTTTTCATATACCAGATACCACCGCAAAAGTCAATGGTCCGTTCCGTAAAGATATATTTGATATTTGCGTCGCTCTGTGCCATAATGATGGAGGTAAAAAATCCGATCATCAGGAGGCAAACGCATGAAGAAGCTGTTGTTGGGCAACGCCGCCGCCGCTCGGGGTCTCTACGAGGCGGGGTGTACCTTTGTATCCTCCTACCCGGGCACGCCCTCCACGGAGATCACCGAGGAAGCGGCCAAGTTCCTGGAGGTCTACGCCGAATGGGCGCCCAATGAGAAGTGCGCTCTGGAGGCGGCCCTGGGCGCGTCCATCGCCGGGGCCCGGGCCATGTGCGCCATGAAGCACGTGGGCCTCAACGTGGCCGCCGACCCCCTGTACACCGCCGCCTACACGGGCGTCAACGGGGGCCTGGTCATCGCCGTGGCCGACGATCCGGGCATGCACTCCTCCCAGAACGAGCAGGACTCCCGGCACCACGCCATTAGCTCCAAGGTGCCCATGGTGGAGCCCTCCGACTCCGGGGAGTGCCGGGACTTCATGCGGCTGGCCTTCGAGTTGTCCGAGAAATTTGACACGCCGGTACTCTTCAGGACCTGCACCCGGGTCGCCCACTCCCAGAGCCTGGTGGAGCTCCACGACCGGCAGGAAGCGCCCCTTCGGGAGTACGTGAAAAACCCCCGCAAGTACGTCATGGCCCCCGGCAACGCCATCCCCCAGCACGTGGTGGTGGAGGCAAGGACCGAGAAGCTCCGGGAATACGGCGAGGACTGTCCCTTCAACCGGGTGGAGATGGGCGACACCGCCTGGGGTGTCATCACCTCCGGCATCAGCTACCAGTACGTGAAGGAAGCCCTGCCCGAGGTGAGCGTGCTGAAGCTGGGCCTGGTGAACCCGCTGCCCGAAAAGATCATCCGGGACTTCGCCAGTAAGGTGGAGAAGCTGGCCGTGGTGGAGGAGCTGGATCCCATCATCGAGACCCATCTTCGGAATCTCGGCATCCGGGTCGACCTGGGCAAGGCGGAGCTGGGCCTGTTGGGCGAGTTCTCCCAGA
Source organism: uncultured Eubacteriales bacterium (assembly GCA_902802575.1). GTDB lineage: Bacteria > Bacillota > Clostridia > Christensenellales > CAG-138 > RUG472. The sequence goes on from CADCMN010000021.1 coordinate 10,344, forward strand.
ACCGGATCCGGGCCGCCTTCGGCCGCCCCCTGCCCGAGAGCGACAAGCTGGAGGAAGCCCTGCCCGTCCGGCCCCCGGTGCTCTGCCCCGGCTGCCCCCATCGGGGTCTCTTCCATGTGCTCCACAAGCTGAAGGTCACCGTCTCCGGCGACATCGGCTGCTATACCCTCGGCGCCTCCGCGCCCCTCTCCGCCATGGACTCCACCATCTGCATGGGCGCGTCCATCGGCGTCCTGCACGGCTTTGAGAAGGTCCGCCCCGAGGCGGCCAAGAAGATGGTGGCCGTCATCGGCGACTCCACCTTCATGCACAGCGGCATGACCGGCCTGGTGAACCTGGTGTACAACCAGGGCGTGGGCGTGGTGCTGATATTGGACAACTCCATCACCGGCATGACCGGCCATCAGCAGAACCCCCTCACCGGCATGACGTTGAAAGAGCAGCCTACCGCCCAGCTCTCCGCCGAGAAGATCGCGGAGGCCTGCGGCGTGAAGCAGGTCCGGGTGGTGGATCCTCAGGATCTGAAGGCCACGGAAGCGGCCATCAAGGAGGAGCTCAATGCAGACGAGCCCTCGGTCATCGTGGTCCGGCGGCCCTGCGCTTTGCTCAAGTGGGTGAAGCATAAGCCCGCCTTCCACATCGAAGCGGACAAGTGCCGCAGCTGCAAGGCCTGCATGCAGATCGGCTGCCCGGCCATCGTCTTTGACGGCAAGGCCGCCATCGACCCCACCCTCTGCGTGGGCTGCGGCCTGTGCCAGCAGCTCTGCAGGTTCGGCGCCATCTGCGAATAAGGAGGCTACTATGGAAACGAAATCCATCATGATCGTCGGCGTAGGCGGCCAGGGCACCCTGCTCGCTTCCCGTCTCATCGGCAACGCCCTCATCTCCACGGGCTGCGACGTGAAGCTCAGCGAGGTCCACGGCATGTCCCAGCGGGGCGGCTCCGTGGTGACCTACCCTGGGCGAAGCGGACTACATCCTGTCCTTCGAGGCCCTCGAAGCCGGCCGGTTCCTGCCCTACCTCAAGAAGGGCGGCACCATCATCACCAACACCCAGCACGTCCTGCCCATGCCCGTCATCACCGGGCAGATGGCCTATCCTGAAAATGTCCTGGAAGACCTGAAGGCGAAGGCCAACGTCATCGCCGTGGACGCCCTGGCCCTTGCCGAGCAGGCGGGCAGCCCCAAGGCCGTGAACGTGGTTTTGACCGGCGTCCTCTCCAAGGCCATGGACCTTCCTGAGTCCGTCTGGCAGCAGTCCCTGGAGACCACCGTCCCCCCCAAGTTCCTGGAGCTCAACAAAAAGGCGTTCCGCCTGGGCCGGGACTCCTGACCCCGAAGCATACGAAAGCCTCCCCGCAGGGAGGCTTTTTTGTGTGCGTTTCCATTCTTTTCGATCACCGTACCGGCGCGAAGACGATCGAAGGGTCGTATTGAAGGTCGGTCCTTCCGCAGGCCTCCGTCTGTTCGATCCGCCAGCCAAGATACCCGTCTGCCGGAACAACCTGTACGCGGGCCGCTTTCCAATACGAGTCGTTGATCCCGATACAGCCATATAGGGTGATAGAGCCGTCCTCGGAAGGGACCGCCTGCCTGAGCTCCGCCCACACATACCAATCGTTATCGGCGACCGGCACCTGTCCGGGCAGCAGGCTCGACCAATCTTCCTTCACAAATACCATTTCGTCCCGGTACGCCGGATATGCCCGATCCGGCACAAGATTCGGACGGCCGATGGCGCAGCGGAAGAAGCTGTCCAGCTCCGTCTGCGTCAAAACACAATACTTTCCTTTTACTTCTCCGGAAAGATACGGCGGAAGCACGTTGTCGTACAGCGTGTACAGCGCATCGAGGATCGCGCGCTGACATAGGGGTTCCCAATCATCCGATTGCGCCTCTGCAAAAGTTTTCGGATAGGCTTCATACAAAACGCCGATCACCATCAGATCTTCAAAAACGCGCTGTTCCGGTTCCAAAAGCGTCAATTCCGGTTCGTTCGTCACCGGATAGAAGTCTGAATCGTCCGACGCCGGATGATGGATGCAGAAGATACGCTCCTCTCCGTTTATGTCAAGATAGTGAATGTATAGCGAAGCTTCTGAATAGTATTCATCGGCTTCGGGCCGGATCTCCGTCACGGTGAGATCGTCGAGGCCCGACGTGCCGGGAAGCCTCTGATAGATGTAATTGTGCCCGACCCAGGTGAATTGTTCTATGATGATCCCCCAGGAATCGTCGGACCGCCCGCGAAACAGATTCACATGCTCCCCCCGATAGAGCAGCGCGGCTTCGGAAGACGGTGCTTCTGGCGGGTTGAATGTTTCGGAGGCGGCAGGTGTCGTCAAAACGGCTGGATCCTGCCCTGCTTCCGATTGGGTCGTCGTTTCGGGCGCTGCCTGTTCCGGTGTCGCAGAGCTCTCCGGCATCGAGGTGCTGGCCAGAGGCGCTTCGCCCTGCTCCCCTATGGGCACGCAGGCGATCATGGCAAGACACAGGCTGAGGATAAGGATGCGTTTCATTTCGTTCCTCCCGTTCGCAATGGTCCCACGATTTGTGTTCAGAGTTCCGACAGCCAGCGGGCCGCTTCTTCCCGGCTGGTGAAGATAAGGGCCTGTTTGTCGGGGTATTTTTGGAGGAGGGCAAGGACCTGGGGGCGGTGGTCCCGGCGGTAGTTTCGGACCAGGGCCACCAGCTCCTGGTCCAGGGCGGATTCCGTCCAGGGCATGTCGGAGCGCTTTTGGCCCACCCGGGCCGCGATGCCGTCCATGCAGACGGCCTCGGGGTAATCGAGAAAAATCACCGTGTCCGCGGCCCGGAGGCGGACCTCATAGGTCCGGCTGTAGTCGCCGTCCATGATCCATTGCTCGCCCGGCAGGAGTTCTCCGAGCGCTCGATCAAAGGCCTCCCGGCTGATATGGGTGCCGTCCGCCCGCCACCAGAGGTTGTCGAGATACTCGAGGGGCAGCCCCGTCCGCGCCGCCAGGGCCCGGGCCAGGGTGCTCTTCCCGCTGCCGGGGCAGCCCAGGATGAGGATGCGGTTGCCGATGGACATTGGCGGGTACCTCCGTTTCAAAAAAACTGCGTTCAGAGATCCTTCGACTTCGCGGCGATGCAAAGCATCGCTCGCTTCGCTCAGGATGACAAAGGGGGAAAGCATCTGCGTTCAGAGGGCCCTCCACTCGCTGCGCTCGGTCGGGATGACAAGCGGGAGAGCCTAATACGTTCAGAGGTCCTTCGACTCGGCCTACGGCCTCGCTCAGGATGACAAACGAATTAGTGAGCAGCAGGAAGGGTTGAGAACCAGTCCCCAGCCAGGTCCTTCCAGGCAGGATTGGCGCTCTCGATCAAATCGTTCTTCTTGGCTCTGCGCCACCCCTTCAGCTGCTTCTCCCGAGCGATAGCTTCATTCGCATCCGTGGTGGATTCATAATACACCAGTTTGTGAACGTGATATTGCTTCGTGAAGCCGTCTGCCATATCGTTGCGATGTTCCCACAAGCGACGCATGAGATCGTTCGTTACACCGATGTAGACAACGGTGTTGGTCTTGTTGGCAAGGATATACACATAATAGTTTTTCTCATGCATTATCTTTCAGCCCCCAACAAATAAGCTTGTCATCCTGAACGAAGCGAAGCGGAGTCGAAGGACCTCTGAACGCAAAAACTTATGCGCGTATCGGTCATCCCTTCGGCGTCTTCACCATGACCCGGTCGCCGGGGGCGTCGAAGCCGAATTTGCGGTAGAGGCCGTGGGCGTCCCGGGTGAAGAGGATGCCCCGGAGAGGCGCGTAGGCCGGGCAGGATACGATATGGTCCACCAGAGCCGTGCCAAGGCCCCGGCCGCGCCAGGCTTCATCCACCACCACGTCGGCCAGGTAGTACATGGTCGCCCCATCGCTGACCACCCGGGCGAAGGCCGCCAGAGTTTGATCGCCGGGCAACAGAATGCCGAAACAATGGGAATGCCGCAGGGCTGTCTCGATGACCTCCGCCGGCCGATCCTCAGCCCAGTAGGTGGTTCGAAGAAGCCGGACGATGTCTGAAAGCTGCAGGTTGTCCAAGCCGTCGATGATCCGATAGTCCATGCCTCTGCCTCCCTTCCATCAGGAGGGGCAAGCCCCTCCCCTGCGGATCTCCTGTGCTCAGGTCTGGGGACCGGCCCAGGGGTTCTCCGGCTCCCGTCGGTCCCGGAAGAACCAGAGCCAAAACACGCCGATCACGATAAAAAGGCCGCCCATGCCCATGAACAGGATCGGCATGAACCAAACGACGGCGCCGCTCGCCTCCATCCGATTCGGAGACTGAGGATCGTATCGGACGGTGATCTTGTCTCCCACGCGCATGGCGCTGGAGGTATAGTTGCTCCGCTGCTCATAGGTGCGCCCGTTCGCCTCGTATGCCACGTAGGGATAGCCGTCCCGGTTGAAGTCGATGATGACGCCTGTGGTCTCCACATACGTGGCGGTCTTCTTCTGCTCGGTAAGGCAAAAGACGAGGCCCAGCACGAAAAACAGCAGGCCCACGCCCAGAAAAATGACGCCGCCCAAGCGCATCAGGCGAAGGGGATTGTTTCTAAGGGTCCGAGTTTCCTGCTCCATATCTATCCCTCTCTCTTCGTCAAGATTTGACCAACAGCATACCATAAACGCCCCCAGGCTGCAAGGCTGAGCCTGTTTGGGCATGGGATCGCCCCCCGAATTACCAGAGCCACAGCAAATATCTCAGATACCAGAGCTTATACCGGGGCAGCGCCCTCTCCAGCTCCTTCCGGGCGGCTTTCACGAAGCCGATCATGGTCCGTTTCTGCTCCTCTCCCAGCTCATGGTCGGAAAAGGCCGCTTCATCCGCCAGGGCCCGGGCCGCTTCGCTGGGGGTCGCCCCGTGACGGATGAGCTTTTGGAGCTCCCCGTAGCCGCAGAGCACAGCCTTTCGGCCATCGCCCTGGAGCATCCGTCCCATGCGGGCCCGCAAGGTCCGCTTTCGAAGGCGGATATAGAGATATGCGAGCAGAGGCAGCAGCAACAGCCACAGCAGCCACAAGAGTCGGCGGCCCTTGGTCTCATCCTCCGGGTCGTCCCGAGGCTCGTCCTCCGGGTCATCCGCCGGCGGCGTGGGGGTGGTTTGGTCGTTCCCGGGATCTCCCGGCTCATCGGGCGTGGGCTCCGGCGTGGGCTCCGGGGTAGGTTCCGGCGTGGGCTCGGGGGTGGCTTCCGGCGGCGGCGTCTCCTCCGGCCCCATGGTATCCTCCGGCGCAACCGTGGGCTCAGGAGTGCTCTGTTCCGGTTCGTCACCGCCGTCGACGAGCGGCGCCGGCTCGTCGAAGCGAGGATCGTCCCCGCCGGTGGCTTCCACAGGCACCCAGCCCCAGCCGTTCACATACACCTCGGTCCAGGCGTGGGCGTTCCGGTCCGTAACCTCCACCCAGGCGTCCGCCTGCCCCACCGTCAGGGCGTAGCCCACCACGAACCGGGCGGGAACCCCCTTGGCCTGCAGCAGGGCGGTGAGGGCGCTGGCATAATGGACGCAGTAGCCCCGTTTGCTCACCGTCAAAAAGTATTCGACAAAATCCTGATCCTCAGGGGTCGGCCCGGGGTTCAGATCGTATTCCGCGACGCCCCGGAGGATGTTCGCCATGGCCTGGGCCAAGGCATAGGGATCATCGGCGTCCGGCAGCTCATAGGGCCGAAGATAGTCCAAAAACGCTTCCCGCCGGGTTTTAGTCAGGGTCACATAGGTCTTCTTGGCCCAGGCGGCGTAGGCTTGCTCCGCCTGGGTGCCGGAACGAGGCGTGAGATCTCCCGGCACCGGCCGGAAGGTCCAGCTGTAGTCGGACACCTTTTTGCCTGCGCGGATGTAGTTCTCCCGCACTTCCAGATCATCGCCGCTTCTCACCACGGCATAAGGGGTGTGCAGGAGGGTCGTGGAAACCCGGCGGACCCACAACTGCTCCGGGGGATCGGAGAGAGACCTCCCCAACGTGAACAGGGATTGCCTGTCGGCATATTCTCCCGTCATGGTCCAATACCGTCCGTCATACCGACCGTAAGAGGTGCCCCTCAGATACAGCGTCCCGGCTGAACTGACCTTCACATCCATGGCGTGTTCGCCGGTGGACTTCAGCTCCCCTTCCCGGGACAGATCCTCTCTATCCTGAACGTCCGGCTCCAGGAGGCGGTTCAGCTTCTCCCAGACGCCGGCGGCGTCCCGCATGAGTTGCTCCAACCGCTCCCGGGTGGAAAGCGGTTCATAGTCCTCCTTGGGCGGCGTCAGTTTCACCAGCAGCAGCACCGTTATCAGCAGCGCCGCCAATGCAAGACAGGTGACCCGGCCCACGCCGCTTCCGTGATGGAGCCGGATGCCCCCGGTGAACAACAGGCCGCCGTAATAGAGGCACACCAGCACCGCCGCCCAGCCCGCCGGCTGCATGTCGGTAAAGATGAGGGACAGGGCCACCAGGGGCAGCGGCACCAGAAAGGGCAGGAACATGGACTCCCCGGACACCAGCCCCCAGCTGATGAGCAGCGCCATGGCCACCATGACCGCCCCCAGGAAGAAGCCGATGAAATAGGGATAGTTTTCCATGCCCGAGGGCAGCGCCCCCGGATCGGGTATGAAGGAGATGGTGTGGGAGAGGACGCTTTGAATGGTGCGGATCGCCACCGCCGCCCCGCTGTACAGCTTGTTCCAGCGAAAGACGCTGATGAGCAGCACCGTAACGCCGAAGGGGATCAGCAGATAGGCCCCCAGCTCGGGCATCGTGAACAGCAGCGTCATGAACCCGCTGATGATGAGAGCCGCCGCCACCATGGCGGACAGGTGATAGGGGAGCTCGTAGGCCGTGACCACGCAGAGGGGCGCGCCCAGCGTGCCGCAGAAGACCAGCAGCCAGGTGGAAAAGAAGGTGAGGATGGGGAACTTCTTCACGGTTGCTTCGCCCCCTCCCCCGCCATGGGCCGAATGCTGTACACCAGCTCGTCGGACTTGTTGCGATCCACGGGGCCCCGGGACCCGTCGGGCCGGTGGGAGAGCAGGGTCTCCATGCATTCATCCAGCGTGTTCCTATCCTTGATATATGCCTCCGTGTGGGCCCCGAAGCAGACCCGGTGGGGGATGCCCTTCTCAACGAGATCCTGACACAGGTACAGCAGCTGATCCATCTGACTTTCCAGCGCTCCGGGGTCGTCACAGGGGGACACGGACAGGGTGATGCGCTTTCTTTGCATGAGCTGGGGCTCTCGGACGATGGGATCGTCCAGCTTGGAGGAGAGCTTCCAATGGATCGCATTCAACGGATCTCCCTGGCGGTACGGCCGAAGCTCGTGCTCCTCAGAGTAGCCGCCGCCGGGCTTGGGCTTGAGCGTGATGGCCGAATCCTGATCCAGCTCCGGCAGCGGCACCGGCTTTTGGGCGACCGGCAGCACCGTATAGACGGCGGGGTCGCAGCGCTTCACCGGGATGGCGAAGATGCCCATATAGTCCCAGGCCCAGACCCGCCCCAGGCGGCAGCAGATGACGCCGCACCGCTCGCCGGGCAGCGGCAGCTCCTCTTCCGACCGCAGCACGCCCCAGCGGCTGTATTTTTTCTTCTTCACCGGCTCGCCGGTGAACTGGTTCTCCCCGGTAAAGGTCAGGGACAGGCACCCTACGGGCAGGAAGCAGCGGCTGTCGATCTTCAGCCGGGCGGCGGCCGCTTCGCCCCGGGGCGAGGCTCCGGAAGCGGACAGGAGCACCCGCACCCGCAGCATGGCGGGCAGGCTCACCAGCAGCGACACGAACGGCAGCAGGATCAAAAAGCGCAGCAGCATATAGGACAGATACTGCCCGTACAAGTTATGGAACACCAGGCCCATGATCAGGCCGGTGAAATAGACGATCCGGCGGCCGCCCATTATTTGGCCACAGGGGCGGGAACGGATTTGAGGATCTCCTCCACCAGGGCTTCCGCCTTGCGGCCGGCGGCCTCGGCGTCGGGCGTGAGGATGATCCGGTGGGCGACGGTGGCGGGATAGATCAGCTTCACGTCGGCAGGCAGCACATAATCCCGGCCCTGGACCCAGGCGGCGGCTTTCGCCATGGATGTGACCGCCAGGGACGCTCGGGGGCTGGCCCCCTGCAGGATGGCGGGATGATTCCGCGTGGCATTGTTGAGACGGATCACATACTCCAGGATCTTCTCGCTGACGTAGGTCCGCTCCGCCTCCTGGCGCATGGTCGCCAATCCCCCCTTATCCGCCATGCAGCGGACCTTGTCCAGAGGGTTCCCCTGCTGCTTGCGGGAAAGCATCTCCTTTTCGTCGGAGGGCTTGGGATAGCCCAGGGACAAGCGGACCATGAACCGGTCCATCTGCGAATCGGGCAGCAGCTGGGTGCCGGAGGCGCCCACGGGGTTCTGGGTGGCGATGACCACAAAGGGGTCCGGCACCGGGTGCGTCACCCCGTCCACGGTGACGGTCCGCTCCTCCATGGCTTCAAGGAGGGCGCTCTGGGTCCGGCTGGTGGCCCGGTTCAGCTCGTCCGCCAGGAAGAGGTTGCAGAGGATGGCGCCGTCCTTGTATTCCATGGCGCCGGTGGCCTTGTTGTACACGGAGAAGCCCACAATGTCCGAAGGCAGCACGTCCGGGGTGAACTGGACCCGGTTGTATTTGAGGCTCAGGGCCTTGGAAAAGGCCAGGGCCATGGTGGTCTTGCCCACGCCGGGGATGTCTTCGAGGAGGATGTGTCCCCCGGCCAGGATCGCAAGGAGCGCCATCACCAGCACGCCGTCCTTGCCCACCACCGCTTTCTTCACTTCATCCAGGATGCCTTTGGGATCGTTCATATATGCCTCCCGCCTGTACGGCGCTATGATTCTACATATATATTGTAATCCAAGATGTCACAGAATTGCAACATGGACGTAAATTTCAGGTAAACCTTTTCCAAAGGGAGATCGCGCCCCCGGATGGTGCAAGAAAAACAGCGTGTTGACACGCTTTTCAGGAACCGGTATACTCAAATCGGAAGCCGGACTCCGAACGCGAACGTCCGCAAAGCCGCGCCCACAGGAGGAAGTATGGAACGAAAGATGTCTATAGGGGCAAGGATTTGGATCTGCCTGTGCCTGGCCGCCAGTTTGGCCATGGCCATCGTGTTTATCGTGCTGTTCGCGCTGTCCGACCGTTCCGCGCCTTTTGCGGGGCTGACGGCGGGGCAGCTGGCGGCCATCGTGGCGCCGCTCTTTCTGACCGCGGCGGGATATCTCATTCTGCTGTGCGGCAAAAAGGCCGGGTTTTATGTGATCCTTGCCGTAGCCGTCTTCTGCGCGGTGTTTGCCCTGATCGCCAAGATGCTGCTGCCGGCCCTCTTCAGCTTCCTCAATCCTTTGATCACCTGGCTGCTCCTGAGAAAGCGCTGGGATCGCTGGAACGAGATCGACAAACAGCGGATGGCCGTCGGGCGTAAGTCCAAAAAGCTAAAGCGCCGGAAGACGGCGCTGCTCCTGGCGGCCTTGCCCTGGACGGGATTTTTGGGCGTCGACCGGTTCTATCTCGGATACGTCGGCCTGGGTTTGCTGAAGTTTTTTACTGCCGGCGGCCTGTTCGTGCTCTACATCCTGGACATCGTGAAGATCGCCAAGGGGACCATGAAGGACCGCTACGGACGCCCGCTGGTGTAAGATTTGAAGGACAGTTTCACAAAAAGCAGCCGCTGAGCAACGGCTGCTTTTTTCATCGGTATTTGGCCAGCAGATCCAGGATGATCCCGTGGAGCCGGGCCCGGTCCACCGCCAGCATCACCAGGGCGTTCTTGCAGGAAAAGGGTGCCTTGGACCAGAGGTCGGTGACGGTCCGGCCGTAGGTCTCCGAATCCTTAGTCTCCACGACGACCCCCGCTTCCCGGCCGGAGAACAGGTCCGGATACAGGGGATAGAGCACGGCGGTGGGGTCGTGGAGAGCCATGCCGTCCACGCCGTGGGCCCGGGAGTAGGCCAGGCCGTGCTGGGCCGCGTCCCGGAGGAATTTGCAAACGGGGTTCAGCTCGCCCAGCTTATCCAGCTCCGCCGGGCTCATGACGGTCTTCAGCGTCATGTCGAGGCCGCACATCACGATGGGCACCCCGCTTCGGAACACCATGTCCGCAGCCTCAGCGTCGCAGAAGATGTTGGCCTCGGCCGCCGGCGTGGCGTTGCCGCCGGAGGCGGAGCCGCCCATGATGACCAGCCGCTGCAGGAGCTTTGGCAAAGACGGATGCTTTTCGAAGGCCAGGGCCACGTTGGTGAGCGGTCCCACGGCGATCAAGACGAGCTCTCCCGCCGCTCCTTGGGCCGCGGTGCAGAGGGCATCCCAGGCAGGCGTCGTTTCCACCGGCGCATCCGATTCCGGCAAGGTCATGTTCCCGAGGCCGTTCTCCCCGTGAACGAAGGCGGCCGTCCGAGGCGAGCGCGCCAAAGGCCGCGATGCGCCCGGGTACACCGGCACGTCCCGGCGGCCAAAGAAAGCGGCCAGATTTCGGGCATTTTGAAAGGTTTTTTCCAGGGCCACGTTCCCGGCCACCGCCGAGACGCCCTTCACATCGTATTCAGGGATGGCGAACAGCAGGCCCATGGCCATGGCATCGTCCACGCCGGGGTCTGTGTCCAGCCAAACGGGGATAGGCTTTGCGTCGGACATATTTCCTCTTACGGCTCCAGCCGCTGGAGCTGCTGTTTGGCCAGCCGCTCCCGCCGCTTCTGACGGCTGACCACCACGTAGACCATCATGATGATGGTGATAAGATAGGGGATGGTGCCCGTGAGATCCGAGCTCACATAGCTCTGGAGCCGGAGGCCCAGGGCGTCGAAGAACCCGAACATCAGCGCGGCGATGTAGGCTCTGGGCGGGTTCGCCGCGGCGAAGATGACGCAGGCAAAGGCGATGTAGCCCCGGGAGGCGCTCATGCCCTCCACGAAGGAGCCGTTGAGGTAGCCGAGGGACAGGTGGGCGCCGGCCAGGCCGCAGAACACGCCGCAGAGGATGGAGGCGATCCATTTCATCCGCTCCGGGTTCTTGCCCACGGTCCGCAGCGTCTCCGGGGATTCCCCGGAGGCCCGGATCCACAGGCCCATGGGGGTCCGATACACGAACAACCACATGAGGAACACCAGCAGCCAGGTCACGTACACGAAGATGGAGTGTCCCGAAAGGACCTTGCCGACAAAGGGGATCCTGTCGATCAGCGGGATCGTGACGTTCGGCAGGCTGGGCACCGCATAACCGGAGGTGCCGGACAGCCCGAAGATCTCCCGGGACAGGAAGGCGGTGACGCCCAGGGCGAAGGTGTTGAGCGCGCAGCCGATGATGAACTCGTCGCTCTTGAGCTTCACGGTGAACAGGGCGAAGAACAGGCCGATGAGGATGCCGAAGAGCATGGCGGCCAGGATGCCCATGGCGGCGCTGGCGCAGAAATAGCTGCCTACGGCGGCCACGAAAGCGCCCATGAGGATCATGCCGTCCATGCCGATGTTCATGATTCCGGCGTGCTCGGTCATGAGCCCGCCCAGGGCGGCCAGAGCCACCGGCGTGGCGCTGCGGAGCATCTGGCTGAAGGTACCGGGATCGAAGATGGTGGACCAAATGTTGTTATGCATGCTCGTTGCCCCCTTCCTTCCGGGCCTTCACGTCCTGTTTGGCGGCCCGCCGCTCCCGATTCCTGGCGATGGCGGCGCGGATGCCGGTCTCCGCCGCCATGCAGAAGATCACGATGGTCTGGATGATGAGATACAGCTGCTTGGGCACCCCCGCCGCGGTCTCCATGCCCATGGCGCCGATCTTCAGGATGGCGAAGATCAGGGAGATGACGATGGTGGGCAGCGGCGCGTACTGGGCGATCATGGCCACCATAAGGCCCTCGAAATAATATTCGTTGGAGACGGTGGACTTATAGATATGCTCCGCGCCGTAGACCCGGAACATACCCACCAGACCGCACATCATGCCGGAGATGACCATGGTGATGAGCACGATCCGTTCCGTCTTCATGCCCGCATACTTGGCGAAGCGGGGATTGTCGCCGGTGAGCCGCATCTCGTAGCCCTTGGAGGTCTTCTGCAGAATGTACCACACCAGGAAGGTGATGACGGCCGCCGCGATGATGGCGGTGGACAGGTTGGAGCCGGGCACCAGTTTTTTGAGCCAGAAGCTGCCGGGCAGGTTTCCCGTGCCGGCCACGATGTTTTTGTTGGTGTTCTTCCAGGGGCCCTTGGCCAGAAACTGGCAGAGGAACACCGCCACGGTGTTGAGCATGATGGTGGTGATGACCTCGTTCACCTTCAGCTTCACCTTCAGCACGCCGGGGATCCAAGCGTAGAAACCGCCCACGATCATGGCGCCCAACGCCGCTGCGGGGATGGCCAGCCAAGGGGAGAGGGCTTTGAGCCACACGCCGATCTGGGCCGCGAAGATGGCGCCCAGCAGGAGCTGGCCTTCGCCGCCCACGTTGAAGATGCCCACTCGGGAGCCGATGTCGCAGGCCAGGCCGCACAGGCACAGCACCATGGCGTATTCCAGCATGTCGCCGATGTGGCGGGCGTTGGAGAAGGCGCCGCCCAACAGCGCCCGATAGGCCACCAGGGGGTTGTGGCCGGTGAGCGCCAGGATGCCCGCGCCGATCAGCAGGGCCACGACCAGGCTGATGAGCAGCGTCAGGATATATCCGTAGTCGAAGCGTTGTTTTTTCATTGTTCCGCCTCCTTGCGAGCGCCGGTCATATAGAAGCCGATCTCCTCCTTGGTGATGGCGTCCGCCCGGAACTCGCCGGTGACGCGCCCCTCATAGAGGGTGATGATCCGGTCCGACAGGCGGAACACCTCGTCCAGGTCCGCAGAGCTCAGCAAAATGGCCGCCCCGGCGTTGCGCCGCTCGATGATGCGGGTGTGGAAGAACTCCATGGCGCCGATGTCCACGCCCCGTGTGGGCTGGGAGATGACGAGAGCCGGGGAATCGAAGGTGAACTCCCGGGCCACCACCACCTTCTGCATGTTGCCGCCGGACATGGACCCCACGGGGATGTGGATGCCCGCGCCGCGGATATCGAACTTTTCGTACAGCTCCTGGGCGTAGCGGTCGATGGTGGAGCGCCGCTGATGAAAGCCGAAGCGGTTGAAGCGCTTCTCCCGCTGCCTTCCGGTGAGCAGATTGTCCGCCACGGAAGCCACCTTGTCCACGCCCGTGGACAGCCGATCCTCCGGCACATGGGACACGCCCATGGCCCGGATCTCTCCCGGCGTCTTGCCCACGGCGTTCTGGCCGCACACGGTGACGGTGCCTCGCTCGATCTTCCTCAAGCCTGTGATGGCCTCCAAAAGCTCGCTCTGTCCGTTGCCCTCGATGGCGGCGATGCCCAGCACCTCCCCCTTGCGGACGGCGAAGGACGCGCCCCGCACCGCCGGCAGGCCCCGGTTGTCCGCCACAAACAGGTCCTTCACCTCAATGGCCACCGCCCCGGGCTCGCCGATCTTGTCCAGATGATCGAAGAGGACCGGGCGGCCCACCATCATGGAGGCCAAAATGTGCTCGTCCACCTCGGCGGTGTTCTTCACGCCGATCAGCTTCCCGGCCCGCATGACGCCCACCCGGTCGGAGATGGCCATGACCTCGTAGAGCTTGTGGGTGATGATGATGACCGTCATGTTCTTCTCCCGGACGATGCTGCGGATGACCTCGAAAAGCTCGTCCGTCTCCTGGGGCGTCAGCACGGCGGTGGGCTCGTCCAGGATGAGGATCTCCGCCCCCCGATAGAGGGTCTTGAGGATCTCCACCCGCTGCTGCAAGCCCACGGAGATGTCCCTGACCTCGGCTGTGGGATCCACCTCCAGGCCGTATTCCGCCACCAGCTGACGGGTGAGCTGTTCCGCCTTCCGGTTGTCAAAGAGAGCGCCGGCCTTGCGGGGCTCCTGCCCCAGGACGATGTTCTGGGCCACGGTGAAGGAGGGGACCAGCATGAAGTGCTGATGGACCATGCCGATGCCCCGATCGATGGCCGCCCTGGGATTGAAGGCGGTCACCTTCTGCCCGCGGACGAACAGCTCCCCCGCCGTGGGTTCATTGATCCCGTAGAGGATGTTCATCAGCGTGGACTTGCCCGCCCCGTTCTCGCCGACCAGTGCGAACACCTCGCCCCGGCGAATGGACAAAGAGATGTCGTCATTGGCCAGAACGCCCGGAAACTCCATGGAAATATGTGAAAAGCGGATCTCGTCTTCCAAACCGTTCCCTCCTGTTGCATCGGTTGTGGGTGGCGCAGCCGTCATGCCCATGGATGGGGCTGCTTTTGAAAAGGAAGCTACCCGAAACGGGTAGCTCCCGACTGTTTTCCTGATTTACTTCCTGGTGGAATCCACCTGGATCTCGCCGGAGGTGATCTTCTTGGCCAGATCCTCCACCGCCGCCTTCACATCGTCCGGGACCTGCTGGGTGGAGCCCGCTTCGCCGTAGCCGATGCTCACATAGCCGTCGGACAGGTTGGCCACCCAGGTGGTGCCCCACAGGGACTTGTCCCCGGAAAGGTACTTGGCGATGGCGTCATAGATGGAGGTGCCCACCTCTTTCTTCATGGAGCAGATGATGACCTGATCGTTGATGTACTTCTGGTCGCCGTCCACGCCGATGGCATAGAAGCCGCCCTCCTGGGCCGCCTCAAACACGCCGTCGCCGGCCTTGGAGGCGATCTGGAAGATCACGTCCGCCCCCTTGTCGTGAAGGGCTTTGGCGCACTCCTTGCCCTTGGCGGGATCATCATAATCGTTGCTGTAGTTGACTTCCACCTTGGCGTCGGCCCTGGCATAGAGAGCGCCCTGCTTGTAGCCCACGATAAAGTCGTTGATGGTGTCGGAATCCTCGCCGCCCACAGCGCCGATCACGCCGGTCTTGGAGACGGAAGCGGCGATATAGCCCGCCAGGAAGGAGCCCTCGTTCTGAGCGTAGGTGATGTTCAGCACATTGGGCACGGGGTCCACGGTGGCGTTGTCGATCCAGATGAAGTCCACGTTGGGATACTCCGGCGCCACCTGCTCGACCTCATAGAATTCCCAGCCCACGCATACGACGACATTAGACACGTCCGCCGCATTGCGCATCTGAACCGTGTGGTTGTCGTTGTTGCATTCGATGTACTTCACTTCCACATTGCTGAAGTCCTTGGCCAGACGGTCGCCGCCGGCCTTGGAGGAATCGTAGAAGGAGCGGTCGCCGAAGGTGCCGGCCACGACGATGGAAACCACGGTCTTGCTGCTGTTGGTGCTGCCCTTGCGACATCCGAACGCGGCGACGACCAGGATCAGCGCCAGGACCAATATCAGAAATCTCTTCATTTTATTATCCTCCTGTTGTTTCATCCTCTGGGGTATGTAATCAATATAATACGAATCAATGGCTTTTTCAACCCACTTTTTGTTTTCGTCCGCCTTTTCTTCCACCGTCAGACCGTGCGGGCGCGCTTACGCAAGAAGAGGATCAGGATGACGCTGAGCGCCATGAGCGTCACGCCCAAGCCGATCAGCAGCCCCACGCCGCCGGTCTTCCCGTTGGCCGTCATCTCCTTGGCCCCCCGCCGAAATCCTGCCCCGAAGGCGTCGGCATAGGTCTTGTTGGTCGGATCGGCGTAGGCCTTCTCCAAACAGGCAAGCAGCTGTGTCACATCCGCCGCGGTGAGCGCGCTGCCTTCCCCCGTCCGAGCGGAGAGATAGTAGACGCCCTCGCCCCATTCGTCGTAGATCACCAGCAGATGATCCCCTTCGTTGAACAGCGCCCCATACTGCTCCTGGGCAAACGAGTCCAACGCCTCCGGTTCGATGCCGTTTTGCAGCGACAGATAGGGCTTGGCGCCGGTTTTCTTCTCAAAGGCCTTCATGCCGCGGATCAGGGGCCGATCATTTTGAATGCGTCCGAGATCGTCCTCGTACCAGCTCCCGTCCCACAGGGCGTCCTCCGACAGGGGTGTTCCCTCCCCTTCCCCGGGGGAGGGCCGCAACACCAGGATCAGGGCCGCCACCGCGCCCAACGCCACAAGGACCAGTCCCAGGAGACAGCCCATACGAGGATTCTTTTGCTTTTTTCGACTGTATCTTTTCTTGGTCATCGCAAGTGATACGCCTATACGGCAACCTTTCTTCATTCGTATGTACTTAAGTGTAAAGCTTCCTTCCCCCAACGTCAACAAAACTTTGCATGAATACCCATCTGGTTTCACAATGGGTTCAAAATGATGCGCCATACTGGAGCCATCACAGAAGAAACGGGATGAGGAACATGAAGGAACGCTTGCGCAGGTTTATGGAGGGCCGCTACGGCGCCGACGAGTTGAACCGTTTTTTGATGGTCTGCGGCTGGGTGCTGCTCCTGTTGGGGTTCGTGCTGTCCGGCTTCAGCAGCCGCGCCGCCCTGATCGCGGGCGCGGCGCTGATCTCCCTGTCCTGGGCGCTGCTGCTGTACAGCGTGTTTCGGACCCTGTCAAAGAAGACCAGCCGAAGGGCTTCGGAAAACTACGCCTATTTCGTATGCAAGAACAAGGTCCTGGGCTGGTTCCGCCGCATCAAAGGTCGGTGGCAGGATCGGAAGATCCATCGCTATTTTCGCTGTCCCCAGTGTCATGCCACGGTTCGGGTGCCCAGGGGCAAGGGCAAAATACGCATCACCTGTCCCCACTGCCGGCATCAGTTCGTGAAGAAGAGCTGAAACGTCTCCCTACAATTCACTCGCCACGGCCTCCAGCAGCTCCTGCAGGAGGCTTTTGTTTTCCATGTCCGTCACCAGCAGCATGGGCTTTCCGCCGGGGTAGGGTTCCTCCCGCGGCGCGTCGGGCAGCAGGCGAAGGGCGGAAGCGGTGGGTTTGAGCAGCAGCCGATCATCGTAGACGCCGCCTACCACTCTGTCCCGACAGTAGATCAGGTATTCCCCCATCATAGGCCGCCAGCGCAGACCCTCCGCCCCGGCGAGCTGTTCCAGAACGAAATTCAGATATTCCCTGTGGGAAGCCATTCACGATTCCTCCTTTTCAGGCTTTTCAAATACATCTTCTGCTCCGCCGTGATGCGATAGCTCTCCGCCGCCTTCTGGATGGCTTTGTTGTGGGTCCAGGCATCCAGCGCGCCGCTCTCCAGGCGGGTGACCGCCGCGGCATACTGCTTGGACAGGGCTGTGGCGAAGTACCAGGCCCGCATCATGTTCACATAATACTCCTGTGAGCGAAGGTCCGCGACCCAATCCAGATAGGCCGGATCGAAGTCCTCGTCCAGAAAGTGCTGCATCAGCATCCCCACCCCGAAGCGAACGGAATAGGTATGTCCCGAGGCCATCCACCGCCGGATGTAGGGCAGCAGCTCCTGCCGATGCTTTTTGAAGCATTTGGGAGAGAGTTGATCGGAGGTGGCCCAGTTGTCCACGAAGGGCAAAAAACGCTCCACCTCGGCAAGGCACCGGTCAAACTCCTTCATCTCCGAAAGGATAAAGGCGTGAAGCTGGTCCTCGTCGAAGTACCGATGGGGCAGGTCCTCCAAAAATGCATCCGCCGACCGCTGTTTCAACAAAGCCTTGGCGTAGCTCCGAAGGGCCGGCGTGCGTACGCCGATCATCCTGTCCGTGGTCACGGTGGGGATAAGCTTCGTCTGAAACATCTGATACTCCGGGTCCCGGAGCCGAAACAGCTCCTGCCGGATCTCTTCCCGTATCATATCTTAGCTCCTTTTTGAAAGCGGCGCCGGGAGGTCCCGACGCCGCCGCTTGTACGATGCTTCCTCTGAACAATGCGCTTAGTTATAGATCCGGTACGCCATCAAGAAGTGATTTCTCCAATAGCTGCCGGACAGGATGGTGGTGGTGATACGCACCTGGCCCGCGCCGGAGCTGGCGTCGATCATCTTGCCGCCGCCCAAATAGATGCCCACGTGGCCCGTGGCCATGGAGCTGCCCTTGAATACCAGGATGTCGCCCCGCTGGATCTGGCTCATGCTGTTGATCCGGGGATACCGGGTACAGGTCCGCCAGGTGCGGCTGGTCATATAGCCGCCGCTGAAGCCGGCCTGCTTCATGCACCAATAGACGAAGCCGGAGCAGTCGAACCGATCGGGCCCCTTGGCGCCGCCCACGTAGGGGCAGCCCAGCTTGCTTTCGGCGATGGCAATGAGCTTCTCTACGCCCTTCTTGGCGGGATCCACCGTGGCTGTGGGCTTGGCTGTGGCCTTCTTGGTGGGCTTGGGGGTGGCTTTACCCGGCTTGGCCGTGGTCTTCGGCGTGGCTTTGCCCGGCTTGACCGTGGTCTTCGGCGTGGCCTTGCCCGGCTTGACCGTGGTCTTCGGCGTGGCTTTGGGCTTGCTGGTGGCCTTGACAGTGGTTCTCGTCGAGGTGGACTTGGCCTTCTTGGCGCTGGAGCTGTTCAGCTTCTCCAAGGTCTTCGCGCCTACGGTGCCGTCGGCGCTCAGGCCGTTGCGCCGCTGGAACTCCTCCACGGCGCTCTCCGTGACCTCGCCGTAGAAGCCGCTGACCTGGGAATTGCTGGTAAGATACCCCAAAGCCTTCAACCGCTTCTGGACCGCCTTGACGTCAGAGCCCTGCATGCCCAGCTTTATGGTGTACGCCTTGACGTTCCTGTCGTCCATGGTGCTCATGGTGGTCGGACCCAGGCATCCGTCGGGCGTCAGATCGTTGTTCTCCTGAAACTTGCGGATGGCGGTGACGGTGGCGTCGTCCATCTTGCCCTTGACCTTATAGTCCGCCGCCAGATAGCCCAGCTTCTTGAGCCGCTCTTGATAGGCGGCGATGGTGTCGCTGGTCTCTCCCTTTTTGAAAAAGTTGCCCACCACCTCGTCGCCATAGAGGACGTCCAATGTTTCATGGCCCACCATGCCGTCGCTCTTGAGTCCGTTGGCCTTCTGGAAATCAGCCACCGCGGCGCTGGTCTTTTCCCCGTAGCTGCCGGTGATAAAGCTCTTGCTCAGATACCCCAGCTCATACAGACGAGTCTGGACATCCTCCACGTCGTCCCCTTCGTCGCCATCCTGCATGACGCAGAGGCCCGCGGCTTCGTTCATGAGCAGCAGCCAGGTGCCCTCCCCCAGCTGACCGTTGGGGTTCAGGTCATTATGCTTCTGGAAGCGCATGAGGGCGGCTTCGGTGATGCTGCCAAAGTGTTCCGTCGGTTCGTCGCTGTCCATGTAGCCCAGTTCCATGAGCCGGGTCTGAACGACGGCCACGGTGGGAGAATCATCTCCCTTTTTCAGGATCTTATCCTGCAAAGGCTCCGGGATGGGCGTGGGCGAAGCAGGGGCTGACGTGGGCCCTTGCGTTTCGGTGAGCGCCGGCAAGGTGTTGCCGCCATCGGGGGTGGCTTCCGCGTTCTTCATGGCGCTGCGGGACACCTGAGCGCTGACCATCAAGGCGATGACCAGCAGGACCAGGGAGGCGCTGATGGCGCCGATACCGATCTGCACAGCCTTATTGAGGCCCTTGAAGCGGGCGGTCAGATACGCCGCACCCGCCTTGATCTTGTTCCCCAGGAAGATCAGGCCCGGCTTGATCCACCGCCACAGCTGGAGGAGCGCCGGCTTCAACACCTTCCAAACGGCGCGCGCAGCCACGGACACCCCGTGAGCGATCTTTTTGACCACGGGGCCGATGACGGCCCAGATCCGCAGGAAGAAGGCGGCTACCGAATCGAAAGCGCTGCGCAATGTCCGGCAAAAGGCATTCCGCCCTTCCACAAACCGGGTCCGGGCAGGCTCGGTCCTTTGATAGGCCTTGCGCAGGATGCGTTTCAATCCTCGGGGAGCTTTCCCTGTATTCGCCTTGGACGCATTTTCCGGCTCTATGATGTTTTTTTCCTCAAACTTTCGGTCCATGCCGTATATACCTCTATGGATACCTATTTTTCGATATATCAATTTTAACTGAGCCGCCCGTTTTTTTCAACCGTCTTGTCCAGCCAAGGTGCGAAAAAACCGTGTCCTATCTGTAAATTATCTGACATCCGCCGGGCCCAATTGCGTACTTTTGGTAGAATATGGCAGAAAGAATTGTATTTTTCGGGGAAGGTGATATACTGCATATATTCCTTTTGTGAGGGGACGCCATGGAAGAGCCGAAGAAAACCGATGCGAAGAAGAAGCTGAAGTCCGCCGCCATCAAGGCCGCCGGAACGGTGACCGCCGCCGGGATGCTGCTGAACGCTGCGGCGGAACCGGAGGATCTGTTGACTTCCCGTCCTCAGAAGGCCGTGACGCCGGACGCCGCACATGTCCAATACGGCAGCGTCCCCGTCTACACCGTCCGAGGCGCAACCCCGGAGAAAGCGCCCGCCCCCACCAAGGCGGAGCTGTTTCGGGAGAAGATCATATCCCTGCCCGCGCCGGTGAAGGGGCTTATCCTGTTGCCCCTATGGACATTGGGCGCCATCGCCAACTATGCCCTCTCGCTCCTGCTCAGCCTGTTTGCCACGATCTTCGGCGGGTCCGTTCTCACGTTCCTCTTTCAGTTCGCCTTGCTTTTCGGTCTCTTTGCCCTGGCCCTCAAGCTGCTCTTTCCCAACAAAAAACTGAAGGACCTGCTGACGCGCAGGAACCTTCTGTGGATGGCGATCAGCGCTCTCGTCCTCACCTCGGCGGATATGCTCCTCAAGACCTGGTACGAACCCTACGCCAAGATCCGCAGCCTGGTCCTTCTCCTCCTGGCCCTTCTCCTGCTGTCCCTCCTGGCCTGGCGCATCCTTTACAAGCGAAACAAGCCGGAGCCGGAACCCGCGACAGCCACCTACGAGATCGTCTGAAGACGAGACAAACCGTCAAAAACACAGAGCCGCCGGAGTATCCGGCGGCTCTTGTTCATCGGGTCGTTATTTCAGCTTCAGCGTGGCGATCTTGGAGTCGGTGGAGCCCTCCTCGTTGGTGGCCCGGCAGAGGAACTGCCATCCGATGTTCCCTTCCTCGGCGACGACAATGAGGATGGTCCCCGTTTCACCGCTCATGACCTTCCACTCGCCGTCCTCCGACGTCCGGTAGTACCACTGGTACGTGACCGTGCCGCCCGAAGCCTTTACCTTGAACTTCGCTTCCTCTCCCAGCTTCACCTTCGCGTCCTTCGGATGCGTCCCGAACTTCGGCGGTACCGGCGTCACCGTCAGCGTCGCCACCTGGGTCTCCAGCGTATCGTCCTCGTTCCAGACCCTGCATTTATACTGGGACCCGCTCTTGGCCATGGAGGCAACGACCGTCCAGTCGGCCTTCACCGCCCCCGGGATCTCCTCCCAGGGCTCGCTCTCGGAGGCTCGGGTCAGCCACTGGTACTGGAGGCTCGGTCCCTGGGCCTTCACGCTGAACTTCGCCTTGGCTCCGCTCTTGACCGTGGCGTCCTTGGGCTCCGTCTTGATCGATGCCGGCACCGGCGTCACCGTCAACGTGGCGACGTCGGAATCGACGGCTCCGTCGTCATTCTGCACCCGGCAATAGTACTGCCAGCCATCGTTAATCATCCACGCCTCGAAGGTATAGGTGGCGGCGGTGGCTCCCTCGATCTCGGTCCATCCGGCGGTCGGAACGGAACGGCCGAACCACTGGTAGGTCAGATTCTTGCCCGCTGCCTTCACGCTGATCTTGGCCTTCGCTCCCGCCTTTGCCTTGGCGTCCTTGGGCTGGGTCTTGATCACAGGCGGATGGAGCACCACCGTCAGGGTGACCACATCGGTGTCTACCGTACCGTCGTTGTTCTGCAGGCGGCAATAATACTGCCATCCATCGGTAGCGACAGAGCCAACGACGGTCAGCGTCGCCTCCGTCTCCCCATCCAGCTCTGTCCAATCCGCATCCAAAGGTCCCTTGCCGTACCACTGATAGGTGATATTCTTGCCCGTGGCTCTCACGGTGAATACAGCCTGGGCCCCGTTCTCCGTTCCAACACTCTGCGGCTGGGTCTTGATGACGGGCGGATGGAACGCCACCGTCAAGGTGGCTGCGGCGGTGTTCTCCTCCCCGTCGATGTTCGACAGATGGCAATAATACTGCCAGCCATCGGTAGCGACAGAGCCGACGACGGTCAGCGTCGCCTCCGTCTCTCCATCCAGCTCTGTCCAATCCGCATCCAAAGGTCCTTTGCCGTACCACTGATAGGCGACATCCTTGCCCGTGGCTTTCACGGTGAAGACGGCCTCTTCCCCGTTGTCCACCGTGACGCTCCGGGGCTGAGTCGTGATCACAGGCGGATAGAACCGCACCGTCAGAGTGACCTCCTGCGTTTCTACCCAGCCATCATAATTCTGTATCAGACAATAGTACCGCCATCCGTTGCTGTCAATGGTCCCCAAAACGGTCATGGTCGGCTCTGTCTTATCGTACAGCATTCCCCATTCCTCATCGGCCGGAGACCTGCCGTACCACATATAGGTGAGGTTCTCGCCAACGGCTCCCACGGTGAAGACGGCCTCTTCTCCGCTATCCACCGTGACGCTCCGGGGCTGGGTCTTGATGATAGGCGGATGGAACACCACCGTCAGGGTGACCACATTGGTGTAGACGGTGCCGTCAGCATCGCTGAGCTGGCAATAATACTGCCAGCCGTCGTTGGCCCACGAAGCGGTAAGGGTCAGGGTGGCCGCGGTCTCGCCGTCCAGCAGTGTCCAGTCCGTATCCTGAGGTCCCTGCCCATACCACTGATAGGTGATGGCATTGCCCGTGGCTTCCACCGTGAAGGTTGTTTCGGTCCAGCTGTCCACCATGACGTCCTCGGGCTGCGTGATGATGACCGGCCCGGCGGGCACGTAATCATGGTCACAGACGGTCAGCTTCTCCTCGCCATAGAGAGCTATAGTATGCTCATCGAAGGAACGCCAGGTCCCGTTGAATTTATATCTCGGGCAGACACCATCGTCGTATCCCTTGAGAAGATACATCTCCCCCCAGCCGCCGTCGCTCCAGGTCACGTCCACCAGATAGGTGTTTCCGTCATCCATGCGGACCAGGTTCCACATATGGGGTCCGCCCGCGTCACCGGTGACGATGAAGCTGTGGATCCTGTTGCTCTTGAATTCCGTGAGGTCGCACAGGTGCTGGAAAGCCTTGGAATAGCCCTCGCAGACGATGTCGGTGCTGGGGTCCCCGTCGAAAGCCCAGATGAGCTGCCAGGGATCGCCGAAGGAATAGCCGGATTCCAAAGCGTCGTAATTATACTCCACCAGGTTGCAGATCTCTTGGTTATAGCCGCGCAGCTTCTCGTAATCCGAAACGTTTTTGTATCGATTGACGATGGTTCTGGCGTTGTTGCCGGCCGTGACCACCGTCTGGCCGATGGTCGTGTTCACCGTGAAATTATCCCCGTCCTGATAGTCGGGGCTGACGGTCAGTGCAAAATATAAATAAGTTAAATCGATCCAAGCACCATCTGCGCTGATGTCATAACCATAGCCATAACTAAACCCCGTGAGCACGTTATGCCAATACATATCATATGGACAGTCGGCCTTCAGGGCACAGTAGATCAGCAACATATATGACCGCAGTTCATCCCAGAACTCCTGGACGATGCTCCCATCCTCCAAGATGCTTTCCACGCCCAGCTCCTCCGCCGTCATGCGGATGGGGTCTCCCGAACCCAAATCGCCAAGCGTGAGCGCAAATATAGCGGATGCCCGTTGACCGATGGCGATCTGATGGATACCGGCAACAATGGCCTCGTATACAGCTGCCTTTTGACCGGTAAACACATCGCCGGCGCCGGAGGACTGCTTTTCCGCGGCAGCGGAACGTTTTCCCATCTGCTGCCGGATGAAGCCTTCAAAAAGATCGCCCGCGCCTTTATCGGCTTCAGGGACGATCACCGTCTCGAGCTCAGACACGCCGTGAGCGGAAGTCGGCTCAGGCGACGTCGCCGGCTGAGGATTGTCTCCCTCCGCCAGGACCGCGGCGGGCAGCAGAGCGCACAGCAACAGGCCGACCAGCAGCAGGGATAGCACTCGTTTCTTCATAACAACAATGCTCCTTCCAAAATGATTGCGAGGATCGTATGGGGGAAAAGCAGGGACAGTTCCCTACCGCTTGTTGGACTGACGCCAGATGTTCTGCTTCTCGGCGGCGGCGATGAGCTCCTCCCGATAGGCCGGGTGGGCAAGGTCGACCAGCATGGCCGCCCGCTCCCAGGTGGTCCGGCCCACCAGATTCCGGACGCCGTACTCCGTGACCACGTAGTAGGCTTCGCTCCGGGGGGTGGTGACGATGTCGCCGCCGAAGTGGGGGACGATCCTGGAGTGCATCTGACCCTTCTTATCGGTGAAGGTGGAGGTGAGGCAGATGAAGGCCTTGCCGCCCTTCGACTTCGCGGCCCCGGTCATGAAGTCCAGCTGCCCGCCGGTGCCGGAGATGTGGCGGGTGCCGGAGCTCTCCGAGGACACCTGGCCGTAGAGGTCCACGGAAATGCAGTTGTTGATAGCCACCATGTTGTCGATGGCGCCGATGAGCTCCGGGGAGTTCACGTATTCCAGAGGGCACACGGACAGGCCCGGGTTCCGATCCATCCACTCATAGAGCTTTTTCGTGCCGAAAGCCATGCCGAACATGCCCTTGTTCCGGTGCATATTGTTCCGGGCGTTGGTCAGCTTCCCGGCAGCGTACAGGTCGTAGTAGGCGTCGGAGCAGAGCTCGGTGTGCATGCTGAGGTCCTTGAGGTCGGAGTTGGCGATCATGTTGCCCACGGAGTTGGGCATGGACCCGATGCCCAGTTGGAGGCAGGCGCCGTCCTGGATGTAGGGCACGATGCTGGCCGCGATCTTCTTATCGAGCTCGCTGGGCTCGGCGATGGGCAGCTCGAAGAGGGGCTCGTGCTCCCCCTCCACCACGTAGTCCACCTGGGAGATGTGGACCACCTCGTCGAAGCCCCCGCAGAGCCATGGCAGATGCTCGTTCACCTCCACGATGACGATGTCCGCCTTGTCGATGATGCCCTTGCTCACGCCGGTGGAGCAGCTCAAATTGAAGTAGCCGTGCTTGTCCATGGGCGTGACGCTGACCATGGCCACGTTGACGGTGAGGAAGTGGGTGTAGTAGGGCACCACGTTGCGGAAGACCATGGGGATGAAGTTGCACAGGCCCCTATCGCACAGGCTCCGCTCGTAGCCCGAACAGTGCCAGGAGTTGTAGATGAAGTGCTCCCGGGTGGGGTCGTTCTCCACGGTCTCCAGCTTGTTGAAGATCAGGTTGCCGCGGATCTTCACGTCAAAGAGCTCGTCCCGGCGACGGCTCAAAGCCCGGTCCAGCAGGATGGGGAAGCCCAGCTGGGAGGTGTAGTCGATCCAGTCGCCGCTTTTGACACACTGCACGGCCTGCTCCGGGGTCCGGAGCTTGCTTCTATACTCGCTGTAAAAGTCCATGCAAGGCTCTCCTTCTGTTCCGTTGATAGGATAAGTATATCATCTAAAAAAGGCCTTGACAATTCCCAGGGCCTGGTATATTATTGTGTACATCGAATATACACAATATACACAAGGAGGAAAACCATGCATCTGTTGGAAGTGCGGGACCTGGAGAAGCGGTATCCGACCTTTACCTTGGACAAGGTCAGCTTTTCCCTGGAGCCCGGATACATCATGGGCTTCATCGGCCGGAACGGGGCCGGGAAGACCACCACCATGAAGGCCATGCTGAACCTGATCTCGAGAACGAGCGGGCCTGCAAGGGCGAGATCGGCTTCGTCATGGGCGAGTTCGACTGCTACAGGAACGCCACCTTGAAAGCCATCACCGACGTGACGCGACGATTCTATCCCGACTGGGACGAAGGAGCCTACAAGAAGTACCTGAGCCGCTTCGCCCTGGTGGAGGAGAAGAAGGTGAAGGAGCTGTCCGCGGGCATGCGGGTGAAGTACGCCCTGGCCCTGGCCCTCAGCCACAACGCCCGGCTCCTCATCCTGGACGAGCCCACCAGCGGCCTGGACCCGGTGTCGAGGGACGACCTCCTCGACGTGTTCCGGGACCTCATCGAGGACGGCAGCCGCAGCATCCTCTTCTCCACCCACATCATCTCGGACCTGGAGAAGTGCGCGGACTACATCACCTACATCAAGGGCGGCAGAATCCTTTCCTCCACGGACGTGATCACCTTCCGGGAGAGCTACCGCCTGGTGTCCGGGGACAGGGAGCATCTGGAGGTCCGGCGGCCTAAGCTCATCGGGTGCAAGGAGCATGCCTTCGGCTTCACGGGCCTCATCCGGGCGGAGGACGAGGGCGCCTTTGCAAGCTGCAAGGTGGCCCCCGCGGATCTCGAATCCATCATGATCTACCACGAACAGGAGGATAGCCATGAAACAGCTGTTTTATAAGGAACTGAAGCTCTGCCTGCCCCTGCAGGTGCCCCTGTTCTTCCTCTTCGCCGCCATGCTGTTCATCCCGGCCTACCCCTATCTCGTGGCCTGCTTCTTCACCTGCAACAGCATCTTCTACATGTTCAACCAGAGTGTGGGCAACAACGACCTGCTCTTTACTGCCCTGCTGCCCGTGCCCAAGGCCCAGGTGGTGAAGGCCCGGGTCCGGTTCGTGGTGGCCATCCAGATGGTCATGTTCCTGCTGCTTATCCCCATGATCTTCGTGAATCACGCCCTGGCCCCCCAGGGGAACCCGGCGGGCACCGACGGGAGCCTCACGCTCCTGGCCGCATCGCTGGTGCTTTTCACCGTCTTCAACGCCGTGTTCATCCCCGCCTTCTACCGGGACGAGACCAGGTCCGGCAAAAACTTTCTGGTCAGCACCATCGCGGTCTTCGTATGGATCATCCTCTGGGAGGGCTTCATGATCACCGCCGCCGCGGCCAAGGACGCCGTGCCCTTCTTCCGCTGGGTGGCGGAGAATCTGGACGCCTTCCCGGCCGCCGCCGGAGCCTGGCGGACCCAGCTCGTCGCCCTGGGCGTGGGCATGCTGATCTACGGCATGGGCACCTGCTTCGTGACCGGCAAGGCCGTCCGCATCTTCGAGCAGGTGGATCTTTGATGGATCTGTATCTCTCCGGCAGCTCGCCGTTGCCCATCTATCGGCAGCTCTTCGACCAGCTCTGCGCCCAGATTTTGGACGGGCGCCTGAAGAGCGGCGACGCCCTGCCCCCCATCCGCACGGTGGCGAAGGAGCTCTCCATCAGCGTCATCCCCGTGAAGCGGGCCTGGGAGGAGCTGGAATCGGCTGGCTTTATCGAGAGCTTCGTGGGCCGGGGCTGCTTTATTGCGCCTATGAGCATCGACAAGCTTCGGCGATTGAAGCGGGCCATGGCCGCCGACAAGCTCTCCGACGCCGCCGCCTACTGCCGGAGCCTGGGCCTGAGCCTGGCGGAGGCGGAGAGACTGCTCAGCGACGCCTGGGCCTCGCCCGGGGAATAGGAGGAGAATATGGATCGGAAGCTGGTCAAGGAATATCTGTTCATCACGTTCGCCCTCATGCTGCTCTTCTGGGGCGGCTGCGTCCTGGCGAGCCGGACGCTGGGTCTGACGGTGGAGGCCCTGTGGATGCGCATCCCCTACGCTCTGGGCGGCTTTTCCCCCACCGTCGCCTCCTACGTGGCCCTGAAGCGGAGCGGCCGGGTCAAGACCTTCCGGGAATGGCTCAAGCGGGTGTTCGACCTGCGGCACAGCCTCTGGGTATACGCCGAGGCGCTCCTGTTCGTGCTGGTGTACTATGCTGTGAATTGTCTCGTAAACGGGTTCACCGCAGGCGCGCCGGTCTTCGTGCTGGTCGTCATCGTCCCCCTGATGCTGTTCGGCGGCGGCAACGAGGAGGCCGGCTGGCGCATGGTCCTGCAGCCGGAGCTGGAGAAGGCCCTGGGCTTCCACGGCGCCACGCTCCTCACCGGCGGGATCTGGTGGGTCTGGCACCTGCCTCTGTTCTTTATCCACGGGACCGCCCAGGAGTCCATGAACTTCTTCCTGTTCGGCATCCTGTGCCTGGCCCTGTCCTACGCCCTGGCCACGATCCGCAGGACCTCCCGGGGCGTCTTCCCCTGCGTGCTGACCCACTGCCTCATCAACGGCCTGTCGGCCGTGCTGGTGTTCGAAAGCAGTCTGCTCTCCGCCTGCCTGTGCCTGGGTTTGACCGTGATCCTGTCCCTGATCCTGCTCAGGGCGAAGATCCCCCAAAAATAAAGGGGCAAGGTCATTGACGGCTTCGAAAAAACGTGATACGGTATGTACAGCGCCCCTGACCGCTTGGGATCAGGGGCATTTTTTCAGGAGGCGGGCATGGCGGCGAACACAAAGGATCTCACCACGGGCAGCATCAAAAAGGTGCTGCTCTCCTTTGCGGCGCCCTTGTTTTTAAGCCAGCTCTTTCAACAGCTCTACAACTCCGCCGACGCCCTCATCGTGGGCAACTTCCTGGGCAAGGAGGCCCTGGCCGCCGTCAGCTCCTCCGGTCCCCTGATCCATCTGTTCATCGGCTTCTTCAACGGGGCTGCCACCGGCGCGGGCGTGGTGATCTCCCGATACTTCGGGGCTCAGGATCGGGAGCGGGTCCGCAAGGCCATCCACACCAACGTGCTCTTCAGCCTGGTCTGCGGCCTGTTCCTCTCTTTGGTGGGGGTGCTGCTCACGCCCCACATCCTGCGCTGGATGGGCACCGACCCGGACGTGCTGCCCCTGTCGGAATCCTACTTCCGCTGGTACTTTGCCGGGGCGGCCGCCATCGTCATGTACAACGTCCTCAAGGGCGTCATGACGGCCCTGGGCGACAGCCGTCGGCCTTTGTATTATCTCATCTTCTCCTCGGTGCTGAACGTGCTGCTGGATCTGCTGTTCGTGGGGGCGCTCCATGGCGGCGTGGCGGCGGCGGCTCTGGCCACGACCCTGTCTCAGGGCATCAGCGCCCTGCTGTGCCTCGTTCATCTGCTCCAGAAGGACCAGATCTACACGCTCAAGGCAAAGGAGCTGAAGATCGACAGCGCCATCCTTCGGGAGATCCTGCGGATCGGTTTGCCCACCGGGGTCCAGATGTCTGTGATCTCCATCGCCAACGTGCTGGTCCAGCGGAATATCAACTCTTTCGGCGCCGACGCCATGGCCGCCTGCGGCTCCTATGCCAAGGTGGAGGGCTTCGTATTCATGCCCATCACCTGTTTCTCCCTGGCCCTCACCACCTTTATCAGCCAGAACCTGGGCGCCGGCCGGCTGGATCGGGTCAAAGCCGGCAGCCGCTTCGGCCTCCTGGCGTCGGTTCTGGCCGCAGAGAGCATCGGCGTGGCGGTCTTTTTGTTGGGGCCCCGGCTCATCGGCCTGTTCAACAGCGACCCGGCGGTGCTGGCTATCGGACAAAAGCAGTGTACCATCGAATCCCTGTTCTTCTGCATGCTGGCCTTCTCCCACACCGTTGCAGGCATCTGCCGGGGTGCCGGCAGGGCCGCCGTGCCCATGCTGGTGATGCTGGGGGTCTGGTGCGTGCTGCGCATCGCCTACATCACCATCGCCATGAGCCTGTGCCACGACATCCGGCTCCTCTTTTGGGCCTATCCCATCACCTGGACCATCAGCGCCGCCATCTTCTTTCTCTACTACAAACGCTCAAACTGGCTCACGGTCCCCAAGGAGGCGTAACCTATGGAAGTCTCTAACGCCAAATTTGTGAAGATGACCACCCAGCCGGTCAAGCAGCTGGTGCTGCGATTGGCCGGCCCCACCATCGCCTCCATGCTGATCTCGTCCCTGTACAACATGGCGGACACCTTCTTTGTGGGCCGCATGGGCACCTTCGCCACGGCGGGGGTGGGCCTCATCTTCCCCCTCATGACCGTCATGCAGGCCTTCGGCTTCTTCTTCGGCCAGGGCTCCGGCAACTATGTGTCCCGGGCGTTGGGGGCCAACAAGACCGAGGACGCGGAAAAGATGGCCGCCACGGGCTTTTTCTGCGCCCTGCTCATGGGCACGCTGATCCTGCTCTTGGGGCAGCTGTTCTCCGGCCCCGTGCTGGGCGCCCTGGGGGCTGACCCCAGCCGAGTGGCCCAGCAGACCGTGGACCATGCCCGCGCTTACTACGTGACGCTGCTCTTCGGCGCGCCTTTCGTGTTGGCCTCCTGCGTGCTCAACAACCAGATGCGCTTCCAGGGCAACGCTTTCTTCTCCATGATCGGCCTGGTGTCCGGGGCCGTGTTGAACATCGGCTTGGACCCGCTGTTCATCTTCGTGTTCCATATGGGCGTCATGGGCGCCGCCGCCGCCACGGTGGTGAGCCAGGGGTTCAGCTTCTGCGTGCTGTATTTGGGCACCCTGCGCAGCGACAGCCTGAAGATCCGCTTTCAGCATTTTACCCCCAACGGCCACTATCTGGGCAACATCGTGGCCGGTGGCATCCCCTCCCTGCTCCGGCAGGGGTTGGGGAGCGTCTCCACCCTGTGCCTCAACGCCGCCGCGGCAGCCGCCGTGCCCCATGCCCAGGCGGACGCAGCCATCGCCGCCTTCTCCGTGGTGAGCCGGGTGATGTTCTTCGTGTTCTCCGCCCTGCTGGGCTTTGGCCAGGGGTTCCAGCCCGTGTGCGGCTACAACTGGGGCGCCCGCAAGTTCGGCCGCGTCCGGGAGGCCTATCTCTTCTGCATCAAGATCGGCGTCGCCTGCCTGCTGCTCATCTCCACCGGCACCTTCCTCTTTGCCGGCCCCATCGTGTCCCTGTTCCGGGACGATCCTGACGTCATCCGCATGGGCGCCGTGGCCATGCGCTGTCAAAGCTGCACCCTGCCGTTGATGGCCGTGGTGGCCACCTCCAACATGCTCTTTCAGACCACGGGCAAGACCGTGCGGGCCACGCTCCTGGCCGTCGCCCGGCAGGGCCTCACCTTCATTCCCTGCGTGCTGCTGCTCCCCCGGCTCCTGGACCCGGCCATCTGGGGCGTGTATCTGGCTCAACCCGTGTCAGACGTCATGGCCTTTCTGATGGCTCTGCCCATGATCCTCCACATCCTGCCCCGGTTCCGGGCCGCCATGGACGATCCCACCCTCACGCCGTAGGTTTGTTGCCGCAGCAACATATTCTCCGCCGTGAAGTGGATATAATAGTCCTGCCTGAAAAACAGGCAGAAAGAAGGATCATCCCTATGAAGAAATATATCTCCCTGTTCCTGGCCCTGCTGATGCTGACCGCCCTGTTTGCGGGCTGCCAGAAGAAGGGCGCCGAGGCCGCCCCCACGGCCACCGACGCCCCCCAGGCCGAAGTCAAAGCTACAGAAGCCCCCAAAGCGGAGGAGAAGGCCGCCGAGGCCCCCACCGCCGAACCCACCGCCGAGCCCACCGCCGAGCCCACACCGGAGCCCGTCGTCATGCGCCTGGGCAGCCTCAAGGGCCCCACCACCATGGGCATGGTGAAGCTCCTCAGCGACAGCGAGGCCGGCCAGACCCGCAACACCTACGAATCCACCGTGGCGGCCGCCGCCGACGAGCTGACGCCCAAGCTCCTCAAGGGCGAGCTGGACATGCTGGCCCTGCCCGTGAACGCCGGGTCCGTCCTCTACAACAAATCCAACGGCGGCGTGACCATGCTGGCCGTGAACACCCTGGGGGTCCTGTACATCCTGGAGAAGGGCGGCGAGACCGTCCAGTCCGTGGCCGATCTCAAGGGAAAGACCATTTACGCCACCGGCAAGGGCAACACTCCCGAATATTCCCTGGCCTACCTGCTCTCCAAGAACGGCCTCGACATCGCCACCGATGTCACCATGGAGTGGAAGAGCGAGCCCACCGAGGTGGTGGCCCAGCTCTCCGCCGTGGACAGCGGCATCGCGCTGCTCCCCCAGCCCTTCGTCACCATCGCCAAGACTAAGGTGGAGGGGCTCCGGGTGGCCCTGGACATGACCCGTGAATGGGAAGCCGTGGGCGGCACCCTGATCACCGGAGGCCTCATCGTCCGCACCGCCTTCCTCAACGAGCATCCTGAGGCCGTGAAGATCTTCCTGGAGGAGTACGCCGCCTCTACCCAGTACGTGAACGAACATCCCGCCGAGGCCGCCGCCCTGGTGGAGCAGTATATCGGCGTTCCCGCTGCCATGGCCGAGAAGGCCATCCCCGCCTGCAACATCGTCTGCCTCACCGGCGAGGAGATGAAGCAGGCCGCCCAGGGGTATCTCTCCGTGCTCTTCGAGCTGAACCCCAAGGCTGTGGGCGGCGCCCTGCCCGCTGACGACTTCTACTACATGCCGTGAAGGAACTGCTGAAACGAAACAGCATACGAAAACTCGCGTCCGTAGCTCTCGCCCTGCTCCTATGGCAGGCGGGAGCTATGCTTTTGGACCTGCCGCTGCTGCTGGTGCCTCCCCTGGAGGTGGTGAAGCGGCTCTGGGGCCTGGTCCGGGAGAGCGACTTTTGGCGGACCCTTCTCTTTTCCTTCAGCCGGATCGTGCTGGGCTTTGCCATCGCCTTCGTCCTGGCATGCGTCCTGGGGGTGCTGTCGGGGAAATGGCCCCTGCTGGAGACGCTGCTCTGGCCCTACGTCATCACCATCAAGACCGTGCCCGTGGCCAGCTTCATCATCCTGAGCCTCTTCTTCCTGTCCGCCCGGCGGCTGTCCACCTTCATCTCCTTCCTCATGGTGTTCCCCGTGATCTATTCCAACGTGTTGGAGGGCATCCGCAGCACGGATAAGGAGCTCCTGGAGATGGGTCAGGTGTTCCGCATCCCCTGGGGCAGGCGGCTCCTCTACATCTACCTCCCCCACCTGAAGCCCTTTCTGTTCTCCGCCTGCTCGGTGGCTCTCGGTATGAGCTGGAAGTCCGGCGTGGCGGCGGAGGTCATCGGCGTGGCCTCCGGGTCCATCGGCGAAAAGCTGTACGAGTCCAAGATCTACTTCATGACCGAGGATCTTTTGGCCTGGACCGTGGTCATCGTCCTCGTCTCCGTCCTCTTTGAAAAGCTGTTTTTGCGGCTGATGAGGACGGCCTTTGACCTCTGGGAGGCGCAATGATGGACATTTCTATTCAGGATGTCACCAAAACCTACGGCGATAAGCTGGCGCTGCCGCCCTTCTCCGCCACGCTGAAGGAGGGCGAGATCGTCTGCCTTTTGGGCCAATCCGGCTGCGGCAAGACCACCTTGCTCAGGCTCCTGCTGGGCCTCGAAACGCCCACGGCCGGCACGATCACAGGCCTCCCGAGCCGGATCAGCGCCGTGTTTCAGGAGGATCGGCTCTGCCCCGCCTTCTCCGCCGTGACCAATGTGTCCCTGGCCCTGGGGCGGCGGGTCGCCAAGCCGCAGATCCTGGCCCTGCTCAAATCTCTGGAATTGGGGGACGCGCTGAAAAAACCCGTCCGGGAGCTTTCCGGCGGCATGCAGCGACGGGTCTCCATCGCTCGCAGCCTCCTCTGCCCGGCGGATCTGTATGTGATGGACGAGCCCTTCAAGGGCCTGGACGAGGACACCCGCAAAACGGTCATGGACGCGGTGCTGGATCGAACGCGGGGCAAGACGCTCCTGGTGGTGACCCACGATCCGGAGGAAGCCGGCTACTTGGGCGGACGGATCATCCGCATGTAAGTGAGGGGTCCTCCCCTCACTTTTTGCTTGCAATTTACGCGTTTTTGCGGTTTAATAGACAGGAATTCACAGCAAGGAGGTGCGCGCATGAAACGGGTCCTTTGGCTGCTGCTCATTTGGACGGTCCTGCTGCTGGGCTGTCATGAAAAGCCGGCTCCCTCCACGGAAGCTGTCGCCGCTCCCCAGGCCACAGAACTGCCGGCAACCGCCGCCCCCGTGTCCGGAACGCCGCAGACCATTCTGCTGACCATAGCTCCCACGTCTGTTCCCACGCCGACCCCCACAGCGCTGCCCACGCAGGCTCCCACCCCCACGCCGACGCTCACGGCAACTCCCACGCCCGTCCCCACCCCCTTCTCCCTGGTGCTGCTCTCCGACACCCAGGCCCTGGCCTACAACGGCAACAAGCCCAATGCCACGGCGTTTTTCCAACTCAGGGACTGGATCGAAGAGCATCGTGCGAGCGACAACATCCTGGGTATCCTCCATACCGGCGATATTGTGGACAACGGCTTCAAACAATGGGAATGGGACAACGTGGCGCCCCTGCTGGAGGCCGTTCATGACGAGGTGTTTTTCCTGCCCGTTGCCGGGAACCATGACATCGGGACGCAGCTCAAAAACTACAGCGCCTATCTGAAGCAGCCCTTTCTCAACGCCTATCCGGCGGAACAAAAGTTTGAGGGCGGCAAGATGCTCTACCGCGTCCTTTCTGCCGGCGGCGAGGATGTTCTGCTGATGGGCGTCGGCTGGGATGCTGCCAAGAGCAAGGCCGCACAGCAGTGGATCGATCAGGTGCTGGCCGATCACGCGGGCATGCCCTGCATCCTGCTCACCCACGGCTTCCTGCTGAGCAACGGCACCTACCTGAAGCCGGTGGAACAGCTGATCGCTCAGCGGCCCGCCATCCGCCTTGTTCTCTGCGGCCATGCCCGAGATTATCAGACCCGGGCCTTTGCCTATGACGACGACGGCGACGGCTTCACGGACCGGACCGTCACCACGCTTATGCTGAACATGCAGGATAAGGCAAAATATGCCTTCCGCTTGCTGACCTTTGATCCTTTGACCCACGCCCTGACGGTCAAGACCTACTACCTGAACGGCGCTCCCGCCGAGGATATCCCCGACTGCGGACCCATCAGCTTCACCCTGGAAAACGCCTATTGAAAAAAAAAAAAGAGGATGCGCAAAACCGGTTCGCGTTTCTGCGCATCCTCTTTTTTATGATCTCCTGTTATTTTTCGCGAAACTTGCCGATCTCGCCCACCACGCCATAGAGCACGGCGGCCACGGGCCAGATGATCCAGGTCATGTCCCAGCGGCGGGTGATAAAGCTCACCGCCAAATACGCCGCGGTGACGATGCTCCAGTAGGCGCCGCCGTATTGGCGGTTGTTGCGCTTCCTGGCCCGGGTATAGTCCCCCTCCTCCAGGAGCATGCGGTATGCTTCCCAGGGGATGGCGGCCTTCCGCAGGATGTACACGCCGATGCCGGCCAGGGTCATGGTGGCGGCTACGCCCAGGACGCCGTAGAAATCGTCCTCGCCCCGCCAGAGGAGGAGCGCAAACAGGGGGATGACCGCCAGCACGCAGAGGACCACGCCGAGGGCGACGCCGCGGGTGTGATCGCTCTCCTCCCGCTGCTGCCGCTCCCTGACCATGCCGGAAACGCCGTAGGCCGTATCCAGGGTGTTCTTCTCGAGATACTCGTATTTGTTCCCCTTCATGCCGGAGAGCACGAACAGCGGCACCGCCCCGGCCACCATGAGGATCAGCACGATGAGGCCGATCATGGCCGCCTGCATCTCCGTCAGCGGCAGCCGCCCGCTTTCTTGGGCCCCGCACAAAAGGATGAGCGTGATGGGGGACAGGATGCACAGGAGCACGCCCAGGGCGATCCGCGGCGCGCTCTCGGCCTTATAGGAAAGGAAGGCGTTGGCCTCCTCCATGGACACGAAGGTGGCGCCCTCCGTATCGGCGTCCTCCGGGGCGGTCACGGGCTCCGAGACCTCCATATCGTCCTTCAGCAGATAGTCCGTGCTGACGCCGAAGAGATCGGAGAGCTGCAGGATCTTGTTCATGTCGGGGATGGACTGGGCCCCCTCCCACTTGGATACGGACTGCCGGCTCACGCCCAGCTTCTCGGCCAGCTCCTCCTGGGACCAGCCCGCTTTCTTTCTCAGATCGATGATCTTGTCTGCGAGGATCATTTGTTTCTCCTTTCGTCCGGCGTTCCGTCCGGCTCTGTTTTCTGCCCTCATGCTACCCCAAACCGCGGTTGCGTTCTACCAATTTTTGCCGTCAATCTGTCAACCGACCGTTGCGATCTCTGTAAAGAGCTCTTTCATGAAATAGGGAGCCCCTTGGCTCCCTTCCGGCTTCTAATCCCGATTGTCCACGCCGAGATCCCGGCGGATCTCGCTTGCCCGCGGCAGCTTTGGCTTCGTCCCGTTCCGGGGGAGCGCCGACGTGTTGTCGTCAAAACGTGGGTTCGCCGGCGTTTCCGGCTGCGTCGCCCCATCCGGCTCTGCTTCCGGCCCGGCCTCCTGGGGTTCGTCTATCGGTTCCGTCTCCGAGTCCATGTCTGTTTCGGACGCTTCCGGGAACCAATAGGCATAGTACGGGGTGCCGACCATGCCCATAAACTCCATGGCTTCCACGGTGGGCTTCTCCGCAAAGTAGATGGAATCCTCGTCTATGACTATACGACCGTCGGATCGAACGGTGCATGCCTGGGCGTAGGTCTTGCCCTTCTCATAGGTGCCATACCCCACCACGCTGTCCAAATCTCGGACCATACGGCGCACGCAGGCAGTCTTGCCATCGGGGTTGCGCTGATTCCCCTCAATGGTGACGAGACGCCCCGGTTGACCATCGGCTCCCGGGAGGACCTCCTCCACCAGGCCCACATGGTTGGGGTAGATGTTGCCCTTGCCCATGGCGAAGAAAACGATGTCGCCTTTTTTGGGCACATAGCAGTTCCACTCCCGCCAGTATCCGGCTTCCTTCAAGCGCAGCATATGCCTGGTGCAGCTGGTGTCCAGGGGATACTGCTCGTTGCCGGCAAAGAAGATACAGAAAGAAACAAATGCGTTGCACCAATCACAGTATTTGGATCCGATCCAGTCCCCATAACAGGTGTAATACCGTTTGCTGCCCGCCGCGTTTTCCTCATAACAGGTGCTGTCGGCAGAATACCCCAACTGGGATCGGGCGATGATCAATATATCCTCTCTCAAATCTCCCTGCAGGGTAATGGATTCACGCTGTTTCATCCAATACTCCAGGGATTTGCCATAGGAAGGCTGATCGCTGGGCCCTTCGGAAGGCTCAGGCGTCTGAGCGGGATCGGGCGCCTCCGTTTGCTCAGGCGTTGGAGCGGGATCGGGCGGCTCCGTTTGCTCAGGCGCTGGAGTGGGATCGGGCGCCTCCGTCTGCTCAGGCGTTGGAGTGGGGGTCGGATCCTCGCCGGCATACGGGGCGGCGGTGGGAATCGGTTCCTCCGAGGGAACGGGCGTCGCCGCGGGAGCCGGAGCGTCCGTGGGTTCGATCGGCGGCGCCGTTTCTCCGGGCGCCTCCGTCACGGGAGGAACAGGACCTTCCTCCTCCGCGCGTGCACAGGGCAAGGGCATGGCAAAGAGAACCAACGCTGCCATAAGTAGCGCCAGCAGCTTTTTCATGCCATTCACCTCCCCCCTCCTGCGCATCCCGCAGACAGGATATACTATACTTATTATACTTTTATCATGGATGGACGGTTTTGTCAACTGTGCTCCCGACAGCCGGCCGGAAATGCCGACGAACCACGGGCACGCGCTGCTCATCTATGGCGTTGACGCCGCCCACAACAGCCAGGATATTCTGCACGTCGTGAGGTCACCGTGTCCCGGTCCGCGTCATATCGTGCAAGCATGATGGCAACGATCGTCTCTGCGGCGGTCTTCTCCCTGAGGAGCGTTATGACAAACGCCGCGGTCCGATGGCCGCATATGAAGCCACGAAAGGCATTGGCTCCCATCGCTGCCAAAACAGCTTGTCCTCAACATCCTGAATGATACACACCCGGTTTTCCGTTTCATTTTGCCCTCTCAGCAGAGCAGGCTTTTCTTCGACAGCGCATGTATTATATGGGAAGCCCGTACAAAAAACCCATGGCCGTTCCATCCGATCTCCGACCCCGTTTCTCCGGTCTCATCCATTGGGCCTCGACGGACGG
Source organism: uncultured Eubacteriales bacterium (assembly GCA_902802575.1). Lineage (GTDB taxonomy): Bacteria > Bacillota > Clostridia > Christensenellales > CAG-138 > RUG472. Next base: position 48,028 of record CADCMN010000021.1, read on the forward strand.
ATAAAAAAGGAGTATACTGACAATATCATCTGATCCTAAGGAGACAAGATCGTCGGGCCTATCGTTGTCCGAAACGACCTCGCGGCAGGGCGGGAAAGGACCGGCGAGAGGTTCTCCTTCCGTCAAGGACAGAAATATGATTGAGATCGAAGGAGCCGGTGAAACATGAACGCACGGGCGACCATGGTGAAGGATCTGACAACGGGACGCGTGGTGCCGCTGCTGCTGCGGTTTGCTCTGCCGCTGTTCGTGTCCAACGCCCTGCAGGCGGTGTACAACGTGGTGGACATGGTCGTAGTGGGCAATTATATCGGCAAAGCCGGCATGTCCGCCGTGTCCATCGGCGGCGACCTGCTCCATCTGCTCACCTTCGTGGCCATGGGCTTTTGCTCCGCGGGACAGGTGATCATCGCCCGGGCCGTAGGCGAAAAACGCCCCGACGACATTCGAAAAACCATCGGCACCATGTTCACCTTCCTGCTGTCGGTGTCGGCAGCCATCGCCGTCCTATGCTATGTATTGCGCGCTTCCCTGCTCTCCTGGCTCAATACCCCCGCCGCCGCCTACGCCTTCGCCATGGACTATCTGGTGACCTGTGTGTGCGGCCTCGTGTTCATCTACGGCTATAACATCGTCAGCGCCATCCTGCGCGGCATGGGCGACAGCAAGCGGCCCTTCCTGTTCATTGCGGTGGCAGCCATACTGAACATGGTGCTGGATGTGCTGTTCGTGAAGTATTGCCGCATGGAGGTTTTCGGCGCGGCTCTGGCCACGGTCATCGGCCAGGGGGTCAGCTTTCTTGCCTCGCTGGTGTATCTGTATCGGCGGCGGGAGAGCTTCGGCTTCGACTTCAAACCCGTCAGTTTCCGCATCGACGGGCTCGCCTTTCGACGGCTTCTCGCGCTGGGCATCCCCATGGCTATCCAAAGCGCGGCGGTCAATCTGAGCAAGATCGTGCTCATGTCCTGGATCAATCTTTTCGATGTGACCTATTCGGCTCTCGCGGGCATCTTCAACAAGCTGAACACCATGTGCGGCGTCATCTCTCAATCCTTCACCACCGCCGGCAGCACCATGGTGGGCCAAAATCTGGGGGCGCGGAAATACAAGCGGGTCAACCACACCCTGCTCACCATCCTGCTCATCGGCATGGGCTTTTCCATCCTCTTCTCCGCCGCCCTGTTCCTGTGGCCTCAGGAGGTCTACGGCATGTTCACTCCGGATACGGACGTGCTCGGCCTGGCCGCGGTGCTGACCATCCCCGTGATCCTCAATTTCTTCGGCGCGGGCACCCGCAGCGTGGCCTTCTCCCTCATCAACGGGTCCGGCAAAGCGAAGCTGAACCTGGCCGTGGCCATCATCGACGGCATGATCAGCCGGATCGGTCTCGCGGCGCTCTTTGGATTTGTCCTCCGCTGGGACTGCTTCGGGTTCTGGATGGGGGACGCCCTGGCCGGATTCATGCCTCTGATCATCGGCAGCGTATTCTATCTGTCGGGCGGATGGCGGCTTGACCGCAACGGAACGGAGGAATAGTCTGACGCGACGCTTGCCCGCAGAAAAGCTCTGCCCAAGGCGCCTGTCCAAGAGGACGCCGTTCCTATCCCCCGAGCTCCGTTTCATACTCCTCCAACACCTCAGGATACAGCCCGCACACGGTCCTTTTTATCCAGTCGATCTCCTCCGTCAGCATGTGCCACCCCCGCCGTATTCCGGAAAAATCTTTCCCGATAAACCCGCACACGAAGGCCAGATCGGCCAGATGTACCATATATTCCTCGTCAAAGCAGGGATTGGCGGAGAGGATGTTGGCATACCTGATCAGGTCCCGCGCCTTCCCGGCGATATCCAGCAGCAGCCGCTCCACTCCCTCCGGATCCGACCCGGCGGCCCTCACATACGCCTCCTCCAAAAAAAGGGGAACGTCCTTTTCCCTGTCCTCATTCCATGCGCGGGCGAAGGATCCCAGGGTGGAGGGGAGCATCCGGCAGGCGGTCTTCAAATCGTCCTGCAGGCGGGCGAACTGCGCCCGGTCGCTTTTGTTTTTCCTCCCGGTACCGCCCAGATCCATCAGCAGGGCCACGATCAGGGAGGCCACCGTGCCGGAGCCCAGGCCGATGAGCAGCCCGTTCTCCGGACATACTGTCGCCAGTACGCAGAATACAATACCGATGCCGAGAATGACCTCATACCAGACGGGTGGGACCGACAGCCGCCCCGCCAGCCGCAGCGTCCATCTTTTGTGCCATGATATCCGATCTTTTTTCATGCGCCGCTCCTGATAAAAACATTTCCTTAAGCATACCACGCCCTTGGCCCCACAGCAAACGCCCATCGGCCCGGCCGGCTGCGGCAACCCCCGCAATGCGCTTCGGTTTTTCTCCTTTTACCGCCGTCCCGCAACCAGGCCGATTTGACACGGGCCGTTACAGTATCCGCGCAGCAAAGCGCAGGAACGTTCCTTTCCGCAAAGCCCCTTCCCTTCATGCACAATCGCCGCTCCTCTCCCTCCCTGTCAGGACGGGAGACGCTTTGTCTGCGTCGACGCTCCCCCTTTCACGAAGGGGTGACCGGTGGGGTATCCGCTCCGCCAGCAAAAGGGTTTCCTTTTTGTCATTCAAATGGTATACTATGAAAAAACAAAGCGAGGTCGGCATATGATCGGGTTTGGGATTTTGACGGGACTGCTGTTTTTGCTGATGGCGGCGGTGCTGGAGCTGAACAAGAACACCCTGCTGGGCTTCGGGCTGCTGATCGCCGCCACAGCCGTCTTTGCGGCCGTGTTCGCCAAGGTGCTGCAGGGCAGCAAGTGGTATATGAAGCTCCTGGGGTACCTGGGATATCTGGCCGTGTTCGCGGGGATCCTGTTCTTGACCTGGCCCCCCACCCGGGCCGTGCCCGCCTACGAAGGGAAGGTTCCCGTGTACACCCGGGCGGTGAAGCTGCAGCAGGGCCAGGTGCGGGGCGTGGTCATCGCGGACGGGGCGGCGGAGCTCTTTGCCGGCATCCCCTACGCCCAGGCCCCTGTGGGCGAGCTGCGCTGGAAGGCGCCCCAGGACCCCCTGCCCTGGACGGGGGTGCTGGACGCGGATCACTTCGCGCCCATGTGCATGCAGCCCACCCATCTGCCCATCTATGACAGCCTGGCCCGGATCATCGGCTATCACGATTACAAGATCTCCCTCAGCGACAACTGGGTGGCTCCCGTCAGCGAGGACGGGCTGTATGTGAACGTGTGGAAGCCCGCCGGTGAGGTCCAAGGCCTGCCCGTGATCGTCTACATCCACGGGGGCACACTGCAGACGGGCCAGCCCTGGTACGCCGACTATGCGGGGACGGGCCTGGCCAAGGAGGGCGTGGTGGTGGTGAATCTGGGCTACCGGCTGGGGGTCTTCGGATACCTGGCCGACGAGGGCCTGGCCGCCGAATCGGACAGCGGCACCACGGGCAACTACGGCCTTCTGGACCAGATCAAGGCCCTGGAATGGGTGCGGCAGAACGTCTCCGCCTTCGGCGGCGACCCGGACAACGTGACCTTGGCCGGAGAGAGCGCCGGGGCCGCCAGCGTCAGCGCGTTGTGCACGTCGCCCCTGGCGAAGGGCCTGTTCCGCCGGGCGATCCTGGAGAGCTCCACCGTGGTCTCCGTGGAACCGCCCCACTCTTTCCGCACCATGGCGGAGGCGCTGGAATCGGGGAAGGAGCTGAAGGAGCGCTACGGCGTCAGCACCCCGGCTGAGCTTCGGGCCCTGCCCGCCGAAAAGATCGTGAACGAAGCCTACACCCAGCACCACATGACCGTGGATGGGTACGCCCTCACGGAAACGCCCTACGAATCCTACAAAAAGGGCGTGCACAACGAGGAAGCCGTCCTCCACGGCTACAACGCCGAGGAGAGCGGGCCGTTCATCCTGTTCAGCCACGCGAACCTGAAAAACTATGAGGGGAAGATCCGGGACTATTTCCGGGAATACGCCGACGAGGTGCTGGCCCTATATTCCCCGAAAACCGACGCCGAGGCCGACAGCTTCTGGGCCCAGATCTACGGGGCGGTGTTCTTCAACTACCCCCACTGCTGCCTGAACCGGCTGGCCGCCCAGAACGGCATCCCCGCCTATGAATACTACTTCAGCAAGCACAACGGGCGGTTGGGCTGCTGGCACAGCGGCGAGCTGCCCTACTTCTACGGGAACGTCCCCGCAGACTCGAAGCTCTTCGACGCAGGGGATCGGGCTCTCGAAAGGATCATCCTGGGGTATATGAAGAATTTTGCCGCCGCCGGCGACCCCAACGGCCCGGACCTGCCCGCCTGGAAAGCGGACGACAGCAGCCGGACGCTGCTGGAGCTGGGGGATGAGGTGGCTATGACGCCGGAAAAATATTTGGCCCTGTATGAGATCATGGATCGAATGACGGGATGGAAATAGGAGGATAGCAGGCATATGAAACGGTTTGTTTCCCTGATGGCATGCGCCTTGCTGCTCGTGTGCCTCTGCCCCTGGACCCGGGCAGAGGAAGGCGCCGTGAGCATCGGTTCCCGGGAGGATATGCAGCAGCTCGTCCAGGATCCGTCCGGCAGCTACGAGCTGACCGATGACATCGACATGGGCGGCGCGGCCTGGACGCCCGTGCCCTTTTCCGGGAAGCTGAACGGTAACGGGCACACCCTGTACAATCTGACCGTCACCGAGATCGGTGCGGACACGGCCACCACCTACGACGGCAACCGCATCGAATATGAGACCGTGTTTGGGGGATTGTTCTCCGTGATGACGGACGCCGAGGTCCAGGATCTGAACCTGGTCAACGCCGTGGTGGCCGTACAAACGGACCGGCACTGCTTCCTGGGCGCTTTAGCGGGGTACGCCGCCCACAGCCGCATCACGGGCTGCACCGTCCAGGCTCGGAATCACCTGACATTGACCTCCGTCAACGCGGGCGTGGGCGGCCTGGTCGGCTTCTCCCTGGAGAGCGAGATCTCCGACTGCACGGTGGACGCGGAGCTTGTCTTCACCGATACCAACCAGGAGGTCCTCTGCGAGGAGTTTCTGGGCGGGGTCTACGCCTGCGGCTGCGGAAAGGTCGCCCGCTGCACCGTGCGGACCAGAGGCTTTGCGGAGGTGTACGGCTACGCCCACAGCGGCGGGCTCATCGGCATGTTCAAGGGGGTCAAGAACAGCCGCTACAAATCCTTCGTGAGGGATACCACCGCCGACACGGAGATCTCCTTCTTCGAGATCACGCCCTCTCGACGGGCGTACTGCTCCCCCACCATCGGCGAGGATTCCAAACACGAATGCGCCCGCAGCAACATGAAGACGGTCCATTACGAGAAAAATGAATCCAAGAGCCCGGCGCCCATGACCCCGGAGAAGTGCGAGACGCCCCAATACACGGACAAGGTCACCAACGGCACCTGCGAAAGCTGGGGATATACCACCCACACCTGCCAGACCTGCGGCTACACCTATCGGGACGGCTACACGCCGCCCGCTCACAACTATACGGTCGAGAAGACTGTCCCGGCCACCTGCACGGAGAGCGGAAAAATCGAGCTTAAATGCACCCGTTGCGGACACGTCGGCACGGAGATCCTTCCGCCCCTCGGCCATGAGTACGAGGAGATCGTCACGCCGCCCACCTGCACCCAGGACGGGGAACGCGCCCATGTCTGCACCCGTTGCGGCGACAGATACGGCGACGTCATCCCGGCCACCGGCCATGTCATAGGCGAATGGGAGGTGGCCCAGCCGCCCCAGATCAATGTGGCGGGCGAGGAACAGCGGCTGTGCCAGATCTGCGGCGTCGTGATGGATCGGCGGACGATCCCGGCTCTGCCCTATGTGCCTCCCGTGGCATCGACACCCTCTCCCACCTTGGTCCCGACCTCTCCCGCCCCCACCCCGGAGCCTTTCGCGCCGGTCTCCTACACTCCCTGGCAATGGGTGAAGCATTACATCCTGTTCGGCTGGCTGTGGGAATGACGCCATGCAGCCAAGGGCTGTGCTGACCCATTCGTGCGGGTTTGCACAGCCCTTGTCCTCTTCTTCCTTCAAGGGAGAGTCTTGGGGAAGCGTTTGAAAGCCGCCCTGCAAAGGAGGCCCTCTTTCGCCGACCTTTCCGACGGTACATTTTAGAAGCACGCGATATTGCTGTCCGTTCTCGACTCCGTACCGCCCACCAGGACGCCGTTGGGAAGGCGCACGATCATCTGCCCCCGGCCGAAGCTGGGGGTGTTTTCGTCTATGCGCACGTCATGGCCGCGGTCCCTCAGCGCCCTTGCCAGCTCCGGCGAAAAACGGCGCTCCACCGTGACGGTCCCGTCCCGCAGCCACTGCCAGCGGGGCGCGTCCAGCGCTTGCTGGGGATCCAGATGAAAATCGATATAGTTCATGACGACCTGCACATGGCCCTGGGGCTGCATGTAGGCGCCCATGACCCCAAAGGGTCCCACGGGTCGTCCATCCTTCATGAGAAAGCCGGGAATGATGGTGTGGTAGGTCCGCTTGCCGGGCTCGAGACGGTTTGCGGCGGCGGGATCCAGGGAAAAGTCCGCGCCTCGATTCTGCAGCGACACGCCGGTCCCCTCCGCCACGATGCCGGAGCCGAAGCCCATGTAGTTGGATTGGATGTAGGAGACCATGTTGCCTTCCCCGTCGGCACAGCAGAGGTACACCGTGCCGCTTTTGGGCGGCAGCCCATGGGTCCAGACCCGGGCGGTGTCCTGCATCTTTCGGGCCCGCATAGCCCCATAGGCGGGGCTGAGGAGATCGTGATAGTCGATTTCCATTCTCTCCGGATCGGTCACATAGCGGAAGGCGTCGGCGAAGGCCATCTTCATGGCCTCCAGCTGCCGGTGGACCGTCTCCGCATCGTCCCGGTCCCGGAAGGTGAATTCCTTCAGGATGTTCAAAGCCATGAGGGCTGCGATGCCCTGGCCGTTGGGCGGGATCTCGCACACGTCGAAGCCCCGATAGTTCACCGAGATGGGCTCCACCCATTGGGGCTGAAAGGCAGCGTAGTCCTCGTAGCGGATATATCCCCCCTCCCGACGGCTCTGGGCGTCGATGCGCCGGGCGATGTCGCCCCGATAGAAGGCTTCGGCGTCGGTCTCGCCGATGGCCCTGAGCGTGGCGGCATGGTCGGGCAGGAAGATCATCTCCCCCGCCCGAGGCGCCCGACCCTTAGGCGCGAAGGTGTGGAACCAAGCTCGGAATTCGGGACCGGTCAGGGTCCTGGAAAAGCTTTCCACGGAACGCTGCCACATGGCGGAGAGGTTCGGCCCGCAGGGATAGCCCTTCTCGGCGTATCCTACGGCAGGGGCCAGATCCTCCGAAAGGCTCAGCCGCCCGAACCGCCCGTTCAGGGCCGCCCAGGCGCCCGGCGCGCCGGAAACGGTGACGGGGGTCCAGCCCCTGAGAGGCATCCTGCCATCCACCGCCCGGCCGTCGGCCAATACGCGGTCGATGGACAAAAGCCGAGGCGCGGGGCCGCTGGCATTGAGGCCGAAGAGCTGTTGTTCCCCCTCGGACCAGATTAGCGCAAAGGCGTCGGAGCCGATGCCGTTGGCGGTGGGCTCCACCACGGTCAGCGCCGCAGCAGCCGCCACCGCCGCGTCCACGGCGTTTCCGCCCCGGCGCAGCGCCTCCCATCCCGCCGCGGCCGCCTGGGGGCTGGAACAGTTGACCATGCCGCCCCGGGCATAGAGGGGGAACCGCTGGGAGGGATACCGCTGCGCCAGCGGGTCGAAGGCAAAGGGATCAGGCATGGGTCGTTTCCTCCAGGAATCGCATGTATTCATCCAGCACCGCCGCAGCGCGCTCCACCACATAGAGACAGCGCACATCGGGCCGACGATACCTTTCCTTCAGTTCCTCGCACCGGAGGCTGCCTAGATCCGTTCGAAACCGGCGCACCAGCTCCGCGCATTCCTCCCTGAAGCTGGGGGTGGCGTGGGCGCGGCCCTCTACCCGCGCCCGGGACAGGGCCGCCAAAGCGCCCAGCAGCGCGCCGCAGGTCTCCCCGCAGCCCAAGCCGCCGCCGAAGCCGCTGACCAAGGCGAAGTCCTCCGGGGCAATATTCAGTCCGTACCGCTCATCGGCCCACCGCAGCACCGCCTCGGCACAGTTATAGTCCTGTTCCAAAAAAATCTCCCGTATGGTCATAGGCCAATCTCCTTGTCTTCGTTCAGCAGTCCCAGGGCCATCTCGGCAAAAACCGTCGCCCCCAGCGGCAGAAGCTCATCTCCCGGACAAAAGCGGTCGCTGTGCAGGGGATACACGTTCTCTCCCGGCCGGGCCGTGCCGATCCCGATATAGCAGCCTGGCGCACGCTGAGCAAACAGGGAAAAGTCCTCGGAGATGGTGTCCACCGGCAGCGCGGTGATCCTATCCTCCCCCAACAGCGCCCTGGCCCGGTCCCGGCAGATACGGGCCGTGCGATCATCGTTCACCACCGGCGGCATGCCCCGCTGGAAGGTTATCCTGGCTTGACAGCCCATAGCGGCGGCGGTGCTTTCAACAACGGTTCGGAATCGATCCAGGCAGGCCGTTCGCTGATCATCGTCCACGGTGCGCATGGTGCCCTCCAGTATGACCCGATCCGGGATCACGTTGTCCGTTTCGCCGCCTTGGATACGACAGACGGACAGGGCGCAGGCCAGGCTGGGGTCGCTGGTGCGGCTCGCTACGGTCTGCAGGGCCAGAACCGTGGCGGCCGCCGCCACGATGGGGTCCCGGCAGGTATGGGGGCAGGCCCCATGGCCGCCCTGCCCCAGGATCTCGATAAAAAAGCCATCCAAAGCCGCCATGACCGGCCCGGTCCGCACGCTGATCCTGCCCGCGGAAAGCTCCGGCTTCACGTGCCCGCCCAGGATGTGGTCCACGGGATACCGTTCGAACAGCCCCGCATCCAGCATCTGCCGAGCTCCTTCGCCGATTTCTTCCGCCGGCTGGAAGACGAGCAGCACCTCGCCACAAAATCGGTCCCGGTTCCGGGAAAGCAGCAGCCCCGCCCCATAGACGAAGGCCATGTGCATATCGTGGCCGCAGGCGTGCATGACGCCGTCATTTTGGGATCGGATGGGGTTTTGCTCCCATTCCGCCACGGGCAAGGCGTCCATGTCCGCCCGGATGGCCACCCGCTTGCCGGGGCCTTTGCCCGGGATACGCACCGCCAACCCCGTCGTAAGCGGCAACGGCAGTATCTCGAAGGGGGCCTGGTTGAACCGGGCACGGAGCCGCTCGGTGGTCTCCCGCTCCTGACCGCTCCGTTCGGGATGCTCATGGAGTTCATGCCGCAGGGCCGCCAGGGGCTCGGCTAAAACACGCTCCGTCTCCCCCAGAGAAAAGAAGGATCGTTCCATGGGTTTTTCCCCCTTAAATCATATATTCTCTTTATTCTCGCACACTTTCCGGCTCTTTGCAACGGTTCGTTCCTGTTTCCCCATCTTTTTCTTGCAGGATGGTGATTTTCATAGTACCATAGGGATATGGTAAGGAGGGTCTTATGAATATTTACCTCGCTTTTTCTCTGTTCGCGCTGATCATATTGGGATACTGGGTCATCTCGGAACTGTTCGCCATCCTCTTTCGCTTCACGGGTCTGCCCGATGAAAAGGCACGGTTTCAGGTGATCTCCCTGCTGACGGGCTGCGGCTTCACCACCCACGAAAGCGAGCTGCTGCTGACCACCAAATCCCGTCGGCGGCTGGCCCGGATCACCATGCTCTTCGGATATGTATTCAACATTACCATCGTGTCCGCGTTCATCAACGTGTTCTTCTCACTGAAGATCTCGGAGTTGGCGGCGGACCTCATCAGCAGCATCATTCCGCTGCTGGCCATCCTGTTCATCTTGGGGTTCATGCGCGTGCCCAAGATCCGCGCCTGGGGGGATCGGCTCATCAAGATGCTGGCGGGCCGCATCATCCATAAGGACACCGCCAACACCATCTGGCTCATGGACTACATCGGCGAGGACAGCATCGCTCAGGTGACGCTGAACATGGTGCCCGAAGAGCTGGCGGGCAAGCCGCTGTCGGAATCGGGGCTGAAGGCGGATCATAACATCCTGGTCATGCTGCTGGAGCCGCAAAACGGCAAGGCTGCGCCCGCCACGGCCCACACCGTATTCCAGCCGGGCGACAAGCTGACGGTCTTCGGGGATTACGGCACCATCAGCCGCGTCTTCCAGGCCAAGGAGCGGTTCAGCGATCAGTGACGCCTGCCCTATCGCCCCTTTCCCCTGTGGAAAGGGGCTTTTTTCATGGAAAGCTTTTGGTGATATTTGCCGAAAAATGTGATATCCTAATAAACATGAAACGATTCTTTCTCTTTTTGCTGGGATTGGCTCTTCTGGGGGGCTGCAGGGGCAAGGTCTCCGCATCCGCTCTGTCCCCGGATGCCACGCCGATGCCGGTGTCCATGGCGCATGCCGCTGCCCCGCGGCAGGCATTGACAGTGGCGGCGCCGTCGCCTGCAGCCACCATGACGCCCCGACCCACCCCCTCGCCCACCGCCACGCCGTCGCCCACGCCGGAGCCGACACCCACGCCGGAGCCGACGCCCACGCCGGAACCGACCCGGGACCCCAATCGCCCCATGGTGGCCCTGACCTTTGACGACGGACCAACGGAATACACTGTCGCGGTGCTGGACCTGCTCTCCCAATACGGGGCCAAGGGCACCTTCTTCGTCATCGGCAAGAGCCTCAGCGAGAAGACCCGGCCCATTCTGCAGCGCATGGCGGACATGGGCTGCGACATCGGCATGCATGATCTCAACCACTCGGACCTGACCAAGCTATCTGCTGCCAGCAACGAAAAAAGGATCCAGCGGATGCGGGCCCTGATCTCGGCCCAAGTGGAGGGCGGCTATGACGCCCATCTGCTGCGCCCGCCCTACGGAAAGCTGAGCAAGACCGTGCGCCGAGCCTGCAAGAACGCCGACGCGGCCAGCATCCGCTGGTCCGTGGACACCCGGGACTGGAGCAATAAGAATCCCAAGACCATCCTGAAAATCGTCCAAGCGGAGACCCGGGACGGGTCCATCCTTCTCTTCCATGACCGGCTCCCCACCACCGTCACCGCCCTCAAAGCCGTGATCCCCTGGCTCCAGGAACAGGGCTACGACCTGGTGACGGTCACGGAGCTTCTGGAGAGCAGCGGACAGCCCATCCGGTTCGGCGAGGATTATCACTGCAAGCCCGGCCGCTGAAGGGGCCGCGCTTCCCGCTTGACAGCAAGGTATTTTTCTCATACTATCATTTTATAGGATCCAAAGGGAGGAAAACACATGACTATGATCGCGTTTCAGGACATGCCCTATGTGCGGCCGGATATGGAGGCGTTGAAGGCCGCCTATCAGAAGACCATCGAACAGCTCAAAGGCGCCGCCAGCTATGAGGAGGCCAAGGCCGCCTTCTTCGTCCTGCAGGAAGCGGAGGAACAGCGAGCCACCATGGCCGTGCTCTGCTCCGTGCGCAACACCATCGACACCACCGACGCCTATTACGACGGCGAGATGAAGTGGCTCCGGGAGCAGAACGCGTCTTTGATCCCCCTCAGGAAGGCGTACGCCAGCCCCTTCCGGCCCCAGTTTGAGGCGGAGTTCGGGAAGCAGATGTTCCGGCTTATTGACGCGGGGCTCAAAACCTCGGACGAGCGGATCATCCCCGACGTGATCCGGGAGGGGAACCTCTGCCAGCAGTATCAGAAGGACAGCGCCCTGGCGGTGACGGAGTTCCGGGGCGAGCAGTGCAACTTCTATGGGCTCTTGAAGCACATGGAGAGCCCGGACAGAGAGGAGCGGAAGGAAGCGTTCCACGCCTGGGCCGCCCTGTATGAGAAGATCAGCCCCCAGCTCGACGGGGCGTACGACGAGCTGGTACACCTCAGGGACAGGATGGCCCACACCCTGGGCTTCGAGAGCTACACGGATTTGGCGTATCTGGAGCGGCGGCGGTTCGACTACACCAAGGACGATGCGGCCCGCTTCCGCAAGCAGGTGAAGGAGATCGTGACCCCGGCGGTGGCAGCTATCCGGGAGCGGCAGCGGCAGCTGTTGGGCGTGGACAAGCTCCGGTACTACGACGAAGCCCTGATCTTCCCCGAGGGGAACGCGGACCCGGAGGGCACCATGGAGGAGCTGGTCCGGAAGGCCCTGACCATGTACAAGGAGATGAGCCCCGAGACCGGCGAGTTCTTCGAGTTCATGGTGAAGTACCATCTGTTCGATCTCAAGACCCGGCCCGGCAAGCGCATGGGCGGGTATATGACCCGGTTCCCCAGCTACCAGGCGCCTTTCATCTTCAGCAATTTCAACGGCACCAGCGCCGACGTGGACGTGCTGACCCACGAGGCGGGCCACGCCTTCCAGGGGTACCTGGCCATGCGGTCCATCCCCGTGAGCATGCTCTCCGGCTCCACCTCCGAGATCAACGAGATCCACTCCATGACCATGGAGCACTTCGCCTACCCCTGGATGAAGAGCTTCTTCGGGGAGAACAGCGAGAAGTATTTGACGGCCCACCTCATCGGCGCCATCAGCGTGATCCCCTACATGTGCGTGGTGGACGAGTTCCAGCATATTTGACGGCCCACCTCATCGGCGCCATCAGCGTGATCCCCTACATGTGCGTGGTGGACGAGTTCCAGCACCGCATGTACGAGCAGCCGGATTTGGACGCCCACCAGCGGCGGCAGGTATGGCGCGAGATCGAGCAGGCGTACATGCCCTGGCGGGACTACGACGGGGAGCCCTTCCTGGAGGAGGGCGGGTTCTGGATGCAGAAGCAGCACATCTTCCTGTACCCGTTCTATTACATCGAGTACGCCCTGGCCCAGATGTGCGCCTTCCAGTACTACGGCCGCATGAAGACCGACCGGGCCCAGGCCTGGCAGGACTACCTGCGCCTCTGCCGCGCCGGCGGCACCCGGGGCTACTTCGAGCTCCTTGAGATCGGTAGCCTCCTGAACCCCTTCCGGGACGGCACCGTGGCCGCCTCCCTGGGGCATGTGGTGGAGGAGATCAGGGAACGGTATTAAGCATTTCTCTTTTGCCGCTTTTTTCTCTTCGGTGAAGGGGTGCGAAGCCGAGCGCTGCCTGTGGCAGATACAGCGAGGCGCAGCACGGGCAAAACAAGGAAAAACCAAACAGAGTGCCGGTTTTGACTATGTTTTGCCCATGGGTAAAAGCGGCGCAAAAAAGAGAAGCACAAAGATAATAATGGGAAGTACGGCGTGAGCCATACTTCCCATTTGCTTTCTTTTTGGCTATCAACAGCTCTCCGTCATGATGTCCAGGATCTCCCGATCCGTGTCCCGCATGCCCTCCCGGGCCATGCGGCCCACGGTGCGGATGGTGTTGTCCACGCCCTTCTTCACGATGCCCTCGCCGGAATAGAACTGGTTCTTGCCGTGGGTGTACATCTCGTACCCCATGAGCCCGGCCTCCACGGCCATGGCGATCTTCCCGGCGCAGGAGGGCTTGGCCCCGTCGCAGACCATACCGGACAGGATGGCCAGGGTGTTCACGATGGTGTGGGCGATGACCTCGTACCCGTCCCCGTGGAGATACGCGATCCCCGCCGCGGCCCCGCAGCCCGCACTGACCGCCCCGCAGAAGGCGGAGAGCCGGCCGATGCTGGTCTTCTGGTGGATGGTGACCAAGTTCGACACCACCAGCGCCCGGAGGAGCTTTTCCCGGCCCACGTTCAATTCCTTCGCGTACTCGATGACGGGCAGGCTGGCCGTCATGCCCTGGTTCCCGCTGCCGGAGACGATGACCACCGGCATCTCGCAGCCACTCATCCGGGCGTCGGACCCTGCGGCCGCCGCGGCCTTAGCGCGGACCCGCACGCCGTTCCCCTGGGCCTCGAGCAGGGTCTGGCCGATGCGGGCGCCCCAGCCGTGGGTGAGCCCCTCCTGGGAGATGGCGGTGTTGTAGGCGATCTGCCGGTCCAGCACCACCTCCACGTCGAACAGGTCCACGTGGTCCGCGAAGTCGATGATCCGCTCCACGCTCAAAAGATCGTATTCCGGCTCCTCCTCGGCCTCCTCCGCCCCGCAGGCCCCCTCCAAAGCGAAGAGGCAGGCCCCGTTCTTCTCGATGCGGGTGATGTTGGTGTGAAAATCCTCGATGACCACCCGGGCGCTGTCGGTCCCGGCCCAGCCAGAAATTGCGATATAGAACACCTTGTCCCCGGGGTAGGGCACCACCTCCATGGGGTGGCTGTCCCGGTAGGCGCGGATGGCCTCCCGGTCCTTCTCGGCCACGTGGGAGATCACCTGCAGCTGCACGTCCGGGTCCCCTGCCACCAGGCCCGCGGCGGCCGCGGCTTCGATGCCCCTGAGGTACCCGGTGTTGGGCACCACCACGCTCTTCACGTTCTTGATGATGTTCCCGCTGCACTCCACCCGGCACCGTTCTGGCAGGGCCCCCAGGGCCTGGCGGACCTTGGCCGCCCCGTAGGCGATGGCGATGGGCTCCGTGCAGCCCGTGGCGGGGATCAGCTCCGCCTCCAGGATGCGAATATACGCCGAATAGGCAGGATCGGTCCGATCGAACATAGCGTCCTCCTTACGCTTCACCACATGAAACAGGAGAGGGGTCGCCTCTCCTGCCGATGTACCGCTGTTCAGATGACTTTGAAGCCCGCGCCTTCCACCGCCTTGGCGATGGCCTCCAGGGGCAGGTCCTCCTTCAGGACCAGGGCCACTTCCTTGGTCACGTGGTCAGCCTTGCAGCTTTCCACCTGGGGCAGGGCCTCCAGGACCCGCTGGAGCCGGGCGGAGCAGCCGCCGCACTTCATGCCGTCCACTTTGAGATTCAGTTCCTTCATGGGTGTATCCTCCGTTGTTTTGTAGTCCTATTGTATACCCCCGGGGCCGTCTCGTCAACGCCGCCGGGGAGATTTCATTCCACCCCGTCCACGATGTAGCCGATGGCCTCCACGGCCTGGGTCAGGGCCTGGTCGCTGACCTCCGCCTCCAAAACCACCCGGGCCGTGCCCGCCTGATGGCTGGCCGTGGCCTCCCGGATCCCGGGCACCTTCTCCAGCGCCCCCTTCACGGCGGCCTCGCAGTGCTCGCACATCATGCCGGTGATCCGCACGGTCTTCTCAGCAAAGGCCGGCTTCTCCTCCGCCACGGGCTGCTCCGGCAGCTCCACGGGATGCTTCTTGGGCCGATCCCGCCGGCCGTCGTGCATCTTAAAGAGGTTCAGCCGCAGGGCGTTGGTGACCACGCAGAAGCTGGATAGACTCATGGCCGCGGCCCCGAACATGGGGTCCAGGGCGACGCCGGGGATGAGCCCCGCGGCGATGGGGATGCCGATGCAGTTGTAGAAGAAGGCCCAGAAGAGGTTTTCGTGGATGTTGCGGAGGGTGGCCCGGCTCAGCCGGATGGCCGCGGGCACGTCCCGAAGGCTGCTCTTCATGAGCACCACGTCCGCCGCGTCCATGGCTACGTCCGTGCCCGCCCCGATGGCGATGCCCATGTCCGCCCGCATGAGGGCCGGGGCGTCGTTGATGCCGTCGCCCACCATGGCCACCTTGCCGAGGGCTTTCAGCTCCCGGATCACCTTCTCCTTCCCCTCGGGCAGGACCCCTGCGATCACCCGGTCCACCCCGGCCTGCTGGCCGATGGCCTTGGCCGTGCGGGGGTTGTCGCCGGTGAGCATGACCACCCGGATGCCCATGTCCTGCAGCTCCTTTACCGCCTGGGCGCTGTCCGCCTTCATCACGTCCGCCACGGCGATGACGCCCAAAAGGCTGTCGTTTTTCGCGAAGAACAGGGGCGTCTTCCCCTGCTCCGCCAGGGCCTCCGCCGCCTGGCGGACATCCTCCGGCACGGGGCAGCGGCCCGCGATAAAGGTCAGATTCCCGCCGGACAGGACGGCGCCGTCCAAGGTGGCGGTGAGGCCGTTGCCGGGCAGGGCTTCGAAGTTAGATACCTCCGCCGCAGCCAGGCCCAGCTCGTCCCCCTTCTGCAGGATGGCCTTAGCCAGCGGGTGCTCGCTCTTCTTCTCTAAAGCGTAAGCTAAGGTCAGCAATTCATTTTCGTCCACGCCCCCTGCGGGGACCACGTCGGTCACTCTGGGCTCGCCGGTGGTGATAGTCCCGGTCTTGTCCAGGACCACCATGTCCGTCTTCCCAGTCTCCTCCAGGGATACGGCGTTCTTGAAGAGGATGCCGTTCTTGGCGCCCTTGCCGTTGCCCACCATGATGGCCACCGGGGTGGCGAGCCCCATGGCGCAGGGGCAGGAGATGACCAGCACGGCGATGGCCCGGCTCAGGGCGAAGGCGAAGGGCCGCCCCAGGACCAGCCAAACGACGAAGATCACCGCCGCGATGCAGAGGATGGCGGGCACGAACACGCCGGAGACCCGGTCAGCCACCTTGGCGATGGGGGCCTTGGTGGCGGCGGCGTCGCTGACCATGTGGATGATCTGGCTCA
>CADCMN010000022.1:0-23850 GCA_902802575.1 uncultured Eubacteriales bacterium
TACTACCTCCGCGAGCGTTCCGGCAAGGCTGCCAAGATCCGCGAGCGCATCGTCACCAAATAAGGAACCAACGAGCCCCGGTCAACGGGGCTTTTTTGTTATTTCAGCGAGGAGAGACATGACCATCCAATGGTACCCGGGGCATATGGCCAAAGCCAAACGCATGCTCCAGGAAAATTTGAAACTGGTGGACGCGGTGCTGGAGATCGTGGACGCCCGGGCGCCGGAAGCGTCCCGGAACCCGGACTTCGACAGCCTGTTCGCCAACAAGACCAGGCTGTTCCTCCTGAACAAGGCGGATCTGGCGGACGAAGCCATGACCCGTCGGTTCACGGAGTATTACAAGGGGAAGGGCTTTTTGGCCGCGCCCATGGTCTCCACCGGCGCCGCCGGGAAAAAGCAGGCCGTGTCACTCATGGAACGGGCCGTGGCCGACAAGGTGCGCCGCATGGAGGAGAAGGGGGTCAAGAAGACCGTCCGGGTCATGGTGGTGGGCATCCCCAACGTGGGCAAATCCACCTTCATCAACCGCATCGCCGGTGAGAACCGGGCCAAGACCGGCGATACCCCCGGCGTCACCCGCTCTAAGCAATGGGTGAAGGTCAACGCCTATCTGGAACTCATGGACAGCCCCGGCCTCCTCTGGCCCAAGCTGGAGGACCAGGACAAGGCCCTGTCGCTGGCGTTCCTGGGCTCCATCAACGACAACATCCTGGATGGGGAGGAGCTGGCCCAAAAGCTCCTGATACGTCTTCGGGAACTGGCGCCCCAGGCCCTTATGGACCGGTATAAAAAGATCACCGCCGACACCCCCGGGGAGGAGCTCTTGGCAGCGGTGGCAAAAAGCCGAGGCTTCCTGCTGCCCGGCGGCGTGTTGGACACCGAACGGGCGGCCAGGATCGTTCTCGACGAGTTCCGGGGCGGCAGGATCGCCCGGGTCACCCTGGATGCCATACCGGAGAAATAGCATGAAGATCACCGAAAAGGAGCTCCTGCGGCTCAGCGAGCTCTCCAAAATAGACAGGACCTACTGGGACCAGCCGGGCGTCATATTGGCCGGTATGGACGAGGTGGGCCGGGGTCCCCTGGCGGGGCCCGTGGTGGTGGGCTGCGTGGTCATGCCGCCGGAGCCCCTGCTGCCCTACGTCAACGACTCCAAGAAGCTCTCCGAGAAGCGGCGGGAGATGCTCTACGAGCAGATCCTGGCCACGTCCCTGGCCCATGCCACCGCCTGGGTAGGGCCGGAGATCATCGACGAAATCAACATCCTGGAAGCCACCAAGCGGGGATTTGCGGAGGCCTTCGCGAAGATCGGCGTCCCCGTGACCGACGTGCTCATCGACGCCCTCCGGGGCCTGGATATCCCTGTCCGGCAGCATCCCCTGATCCATGGGGACGCCCTCACCTACTCCATCGGCGCCGCCTCCATCCTGGCGAAGGTGGCCCGGGACCGATACATGGTCGAGCAGGACGCCCTCTATCCTCAGTATGGCTTCGCCCGGAACAAGGGCTACGGCACGGCGGAGCACATCGCCGCTCTGAAGCAGTATGGCCCCTGTCCCATCCATCGCCGCAGCTTCATCGGCCATTTCGTCCCATGAACGCGGGAAAGCGAGGGGAACGGCTGGCCGCTTGGTATCTCTTTTTCCACGGCTGCCGCATATTGGAGCGCAACTGGCGCTATGGCCGCTACGAGATCGACATCGTGGCCCGGGAGCGGCGGACGGGCGTCCTCGTCTTTGCGGAGGTGAAGACCCGCTCCAACACCTCCTTCGGTCGTCCGGCGGACGCTGTCACCGCGCAAAAGCAGCTGTTTCTCACCCGGGCTGCCCAGGGGTATCTGAAGATCCGCCGCGATCCGGATGCCATCACCCGCTTTGATGTGGTGGAGGTCTACACGAAGCCCTTGCACATCGTCCATATTCCCGGGGCGTTTTGAAAAAGGCTTTCGCTTTTCGCACCTTTTCCGAGGGGAGAAGGTGCTGTTTGTTTCTTTGGCTTTTCGCGGGGCAAGTCCGTCGAAGATCCTCACAATGTGAACCCTTTTTGACAATGGATTGCAATATGGATAGTCTTTGTGGTATCATACATATGAGGAAATATATCCCTGCAAAAGGGATCGGAGGATAGAACGTGCAGAGAAAGTTGTTGAACGCTATCGTGGCGGTGCTGGCTGTGGCTGTGATCATCGTTGCGGGGTTCTACCTGAAAAAGCACAGGGGCGGCAAATCACCGTCGGTATCGGCGGCCTATGATTTGTCCTGCGAGCCGGGAGGTTTGCCGGACGGCTGGTATGTGAGCTCCTATAAAAACGAGTATTGGGCCTATGGCGATGGGGCCGGCGTCATTACCCTCGGCTCCGACGTGGAGGACGACCTGCGGCTTTGCCGGAAGGTGACGGTGAACGGCGCCTCTCGCTATGTGCTCAGCGGTGAGATCGCCACCCAGGACGTATCTATGGGACGAGGCGCTTCGCTGTCCATCGACAACTACAGCTTGGACAAAAGCTGCGTGTATTCGGATGGGATCAGCGGCGACAACGACTTTACCGAGACGCGGTTATATTTTGAAACCAAGCCTGATCAAACGGAGGTCATATTGGCCCTGCGTTTGGGAGGGTATTCCGAATCCAGCCGGGGCACGGCCCAATTTCGCAATATCAGCCTTCGATCCGGTGACGCGGAGGAGGGACACTATCAGCTTTTGGAAGCCTGGGGCGGGTCCGATGAAGAGGAGAGCGACAACGCTTTCCGGGGCGAGGAGCAGTACAAATCCTTTTTCGCCATCATCGTGTGGGCGGCGGTGCTCTCGGGCGTCCTGCTGATATTCGGAGTCTATCGCAACCGTCGGCTCCTCACGAGCAAGACCCTTCCCGACAAAAACTATTGGCTGGGATTTGCCTTCATCGTGGTGGTTGGCCTTGCCCTCAGAATGATTCTCTGCGCCTTGTTCCGGGGCCATGACAGCGACATGGGCTGCTTCATCGGCTGGGGCCAGGACATTGCCGGCAACGGCACGCGCCAGTTTTATTGGGCGCCGGGCCACGATTGGTATGACTATCCTCCGGGATACATGCTGTTCCTGGGCGGGTATTCGGCCATCCTGAATCTGTTCCGCCTGGACACCGGGAGCGTCCTGGGCATCTTCCTCTACATGTTCCCGGCGGTGGTCGCTGACCTTGCGCTGAGCCTGCTCCTCATGAACTTCGCCCGGCGGCAGCGGATCAATAACGCCGGCGCCCTGATTCTGGGGGGATTGGTGTTCATGAACCCGGCGCTGCTGTTCCTCACGGGGGCCTGGGGGCAGATCGACTCCATCCTCACCTTCTGGCTGGCGGTCAGCTTCCTGCTGCTTCTGGACCGAAAGTCGGGCCTGCTGGATCGGAATCGAATCCTCTCCGGGGCGGTCTTCGGCCTGGCGGTCATGACCAAGTGGCAGGCGCTGATGTTCGGGCCGGTGTATGCCTTCGCCCATCTGTTCCTCATTCGCTGGGACGGGAAGGAGGCATGGTCGGATCTAAGGGATACCGTTTTGTCCGCGCTCAGCGCCATTACGGTCATCCTGCTTATCTCCCTGCCCTTTAAGGGCGATGAGGGGCTGCTGTGGTTCGTGGAACGGTTCCTCAGCGCCTCCAGCCATTACGACTATGCCACGGTGGAGGCCTACAACTACTTTGCTTTCTGCGGCGCGAACTGGAAACCATCCGGGGAATACATCATCCCCAAGGTCTTGACGTTCAAGCAGTTCGGCACCATCGCTATCGCCTTTGCCATCCTCTGCGGGTTCAGGACCGTCCTGCGGCGGTACCGGGCCCAAAAGCAGCTGAAAAGGGATCTATGGGAGGACAAGGGCTTTCTGTTCCTGGCGGCGTCGCTGACCATGGCCTTGATCTTCACCTTCGGCCACTACATGCACGAGCGGTACGTGGTGCCCATCCTGGTCATGCTCCTGTTCGCCTACGCCTATTATAAGGATAAACGCCTGCTGCTGGCGGCGCTGCTGTTCACCGTGACCACCTTCCTCAACGAGATGATGGCCCAGTATGTGGTGAGTCAAGGAGCCATGAACGTGATCCGGGGCGGCCGGGAGCACAACACGGTGCTCCGGTTCTGGTCCGGGGCAGAGGTGATCGTGTGCCTGTACTTCGTCTATGTGGTCCTGGATATGATCCACGACCTGAAGGGGAAACTGACGGGCATCCTGCGCCGAGAAGAGGACGACAGACCTTCCCGGCTCTACACATTCATCGAGGAGGGCTTGCAAAAATGAAACAGGACGCCTCTTCCAAATTCGAGATATTGAGCCTTTTCGAGAAGGGGCAAAGCGAAAAGCTTCTGAAGCTGGACAAGCTCCTGCTGGGGGTGCTCACGCTGGTCTACACCCTCATCGCCCTCTTGAACCTGGGGACCTTGTCGTTCCCCACTACGGTCTATACGGGCAAGGTGGGCGATAGCCTTACCCTGGATTTCGGCAAGACGGTGACCGTGGATACCGCCTGGTTCAACGGCAACATCGCCAAGGGCACGCTGCGGTTCGTGGCCGACGACGGCTCTGAGGAAACCTACACTCAGGACCAGGGGGACATGTTCAAATGGCAAGAATCGGTTCTGGATCTTACCACCCGGTATCTGCGGGTCAGGGTGGAGAACGAGGCGGTGTCCATGAACGAGATCGCCTTCTTTTCAAACGACGATCTGCTGCCCGTCACGGTGCTGGAGGTATTCAACGACAATCAGACAGCGCTGAACCTGGTGGACGAGCAGGACACCGTGCCGGAAACCGCCAGCTACTTCAACGGCATGATCTTCGACGAGATCTATCACGCCCGCACGGCCTATGAAAACATTCATAACATGTCCGTTTACGAGTGGACTCATCCGCCCCTTGGGAAGCTCATCATCGCTTTGGGTATCCTGATCTTCGGCATGAAGCCCTTCGGCTGGCGGATCATGGGCGCCTTGTTTGGCGTTGCCATGGTGCCCCTCATGTACGTGTTCGCCAAGCGCATCTTCAAGCGCACGGACTTTGCTTTTATCGCGGCAGGATTGTGGGCCTTCGACTGCATGCACTTCACCCAGACCCGCATCGCCACCATCGACGTATACGGGGTGTTCTTCATCCTGCTCATGTTCTTCTTCATGTATGAGTATGTGCGCCGGGACTTCTTCACTGCGCCTCTCATGGAGAAGCTGTGGCCCCTTGCGCTTTCGGGCGTGGCTTTTGGCCTGGGGTGCGCCAGCAAGTGGATCGGCTGCTACGCCGGGGCGGGCTTGGCGGTGGTGCTGTTCTACCATCTGTTTTCCGCCATGTTCACGGCGTATAAAGGCCACGACAAGGGCGCTGCAAAACGGCGGGCTCTCTTCTGGGACAGGCTGTGGCTCACCGCCGGCTGGTGCTGCATCTGGTTTTTGCTGGTGCCCGGTCTCATCTACTTCCTGTCCTATTTCCCTTACTACCGCTACGAGGCGTCCATCCGGCCCAGCTATGGCCTCCGGGACATGTGGAACACCCTCATCAAGAATCAGAAGGACATGTACAAATACCACAGCCAGCTCACCGCCACCCATCTGTGCCAGAGCATGTGGTATCAGTGGCCCTTCACCTTCAAGAGCGTATGGTTCTACGTAGAGAAAGTCGGGGGCAAGATCTCCAACATCTCCAGCACCGGCAATCCGGCCGTGTGGTGGATCAGCGCCGTAGGGGCGGTGTGCCTGTTCCTCGAATGGGTGCTGGGAAAGGTGAAGAAGAACCCGGTCCATTCCATTCTCTTCGTGGGCGTGGCAGCCAACTATCTTCCCTGGATCCTGGTGACGCGGTGCGTGTTCCTCTATCACTTTTTTGCCACGGTGCCTTTCATCCTGTTGTCCACGGTGTATTTGCTCTTCCTGATGGAGCAGGAGAATCGAAGGATACATTGGATCAAATGGGCCTGGCTGGGGTTGGCGGTAGTATACTTTATCCTGCTGTATCCCGCCATCTCGGGCTTGCCCACAAGTTTTGGCTACGCCGGATTCCTGGAAAACGTGCTTCCGGCTTCGGTGTTGTACTACGGTTGGGTGTAATAAGGAGGCAATATGCTATCCCAGGCCAACAGCTTCGGCTTGACAGGTCTCAGCGGCTTCCCGGTGAAGGTGGAAGCTTATATTTCCGGGGGAACCAACGCTTACGAGACCGTAGGCCTGCCGGACGCCGCCGTCAAGGAGTCCAAGGAACGGGTCCGCTCCGCTATGAAGAATGCGGGCTTTGAGTTTCCCGGCGGCCTCCATGTGACGGTGAGCCTGGCTCCTGCCGACGTGCGCAAGGAGGGCAGCGTCTATGATTTGCCCATCGCTCTGGCATTGCTGTCTGCCGAAGGCGTGTTGAAACAGGCGCCTCTGGTGCGGGCGGTGTACCTGGGCGAGCTCGCCTTGAATGGGGACGTCCGGGGTGTGAACGGGGTCCTGCCCATGGTTATCAGCGCTCACCAGGCGGGGGAGACCGTGTTTTTCGTACCCCGGGAGAACGCTGCGGAAGCCGCCTGCGTGGAGGGGGTCAGGATCTATCCCGTGGACAATCTCAAGCAGCTGGTCTGCTTTTTGCAGGGAGAAGGGGGCATGGAGCCTCAGCCACGGACCGTTTTTGTGCCGGAGGATGCGGAATATCCTTGGGATTTTGCCGATATCAAAGGTCAGGCGTCCGCCAAAAGAGCCGCCGAAATTGCGGCGGCAGGCGGGCATAATCTGCTGCTTTCCGGCACGCCGGGTTCCGGCAAGACCATGCTGGCCCGGGCCCTGCCCTCCATACTGCCGCCCATGACGTTGGCGGAGTGCATGGAGGTGACCAAGATCCATTCCGTGGCAGGCTATCGGGGACTGGTGACCACCCGGCCCTTCCGGTCGCCTCATCATGGGGCCTCGGCGGCGGCCATCACCGGGGGCGGCGTCAACGCCATGCCCGGAGAGATCAGCCTGGCCCACATGGGCGTGCTGTTTTTGGATGAGTTCCCGGAGTTCCATCGGGATGTGCTGGAGAGCTTGCGGCAGCCGTTGGAGGACGGCATCGTCACCGTGTCCCGCACCAGAGCCAGCTGCACCTATCCCGCTTCCTTCATGTTGGTGGCGGCCATGAACCCCTGTCCCTGCGGCAACCGCGGCTCCCGGACCAAGGCTTGCACCTGTACGCCCAGCCAGATCCAGCGCTATGCCCGGCGCATCTCGGGGCCTCTGCTGGACAGGATCGATATGTTCATCGAGATGAACGACGTGCCCTTCGAGGATCTCAACGGCAAGGCTGTGGGGGAACCCTCCGCCAGCATCCGTCGGCGGGTGATGGCGGCCCGGCAGCGGCAGGCTGAACGCTTCGGCGACAGCATCCGCACCAACGCTCGCATGGGCATCCAGCAGATCGAAGCATTTTGCTCCCTGAGCAAGGGCTGCCAGGCTTTGATGGAGCAGGCGTTCAAGCGCATGAACCTGTCCGCCCGGGCCTATCAGCGGCTCAGAAAGGTGGCCAGGACCATCGCGGACCTGGATGGGTCCGATCAGATCCGGGAAAAGCACCTTGCCGAGGCCATCCGCTATCGGAGCCTGTCCATCATGGGGGAGGGCGAACTATGATAGATCCCAGCGACCGTTTGGAGCTGTGGCTTCATTACGCCACCGGCACCCGATATCGGCAGTTTTCGGCCGTGAAGGAGGAATACTATTATCTGGAGGAAGCCTGGGAGGACGTGCAGAAGGGGCGCATGGAGCGTCTTAGCATGCTCTCCGAGGAGAGCCGGAAGCGGCTCAAGGAGGCTGCCGGAGACGGGTTTATGGACCGGTACATCCGTTGGCTCGACAAGAACGGGGTGAACGTGGTCACCTCCTCCAGCTACCTCTATCCCACCCTTTTGGCACAGATCCCCGATCCCCCGGCCGTGCTATTCTATAAAGGCGCTCTCAATGGGGATTTGCAGCTGCCCATTGCCGTCGTGGGTACCCGCCGCTGCACGGATTACGGCAAGGAGGTGGCCAAGAAGTTCGGCCGGGAGCTGGTGAAAGCGGGCGGCACCGTGGTGTCGGGCCTCGCTACCGGGATCGACGGCTATGCCGCGTTGGGCGCCCTCAGCGTGGAGGGAGCTCAGGACCCCACCGTGGCGGTGCTGGGCTGCGGCATCGACGTGATCTACCCCAAGGGCAACGAGAAGCTCTACGGGGCTATCGCCGAGCGGGGGTGCCTCGTCACGGAGTTTTTGCCTAAGACGCCGGCTCTGCCTCAAAACTTTCCCTTCCGCAACCGGATCATCAGCGGTCTGTCCCTGGGCGTGCTGGTGGTGGAGGCGGGGGTGCGCAGCGGCGCGTCCATCACGGCCCGGCTGGCCCTGGAGCAGGGCCGGGAGGTGTTCGCTGTGCCGGGCCGCATCACGGATCTGATGAGCGCCGGCACCAACGGCATGATCCGCCGGGGCGAAGCGAAAGCGGTGACCTCTGTGACCGATATTTTGGAGGAGTTCGGCGAGGGCAGCTATCATGAGGAGGCCCAGTCCGTGGCGTTCACGGACCTGAATCCCCTGGAACAGCGGGTGGTTAAGGCCCTTGAAACCGGGGAGAAAAACGAGGACGAGCTGCTGGAATGCTGCGGCGGCGGGGTGGAGGAACTGATTTCCACCTTGACAGGACTGACTTTTTCGGGAATAATAAAGCAGCTGCCGGGGAGCGTCTACGCGCTGGATCCCCTGCAAACAACTATCGTGTACTAAAAGAAGGAAGATACCATGGCCGAATCTTTGGTGATCGTGGAGTCGCCTGCCAAGGCGAAGACCATAGAAAAATTTTTGGGAAGCAAATATAAGGTGGTGGCCAGCCAGGGCCACATTCGGGATCTGCCCAAGTCCAAGCTGGGCGTGGATGTGGAACACGGCTTTGAGCCCACCTATATCGCCCTCCGTGGCCGCAAGGAGATCTTGGAGACCATTCGCAAGGAAGCGAAGAAGGCCGACAAGGTGTATCTGGCCACCGACCCTGACCGGGAGGGGGAGGCCATCAGCTGGCACCTCGCAGAGGTGCTGAAGCTGGATGAGAAGAGCAAGTGCCGGATCGAGTTCAACGAGATCACCTCCGCAGCCGTCAAGGGCTCCTTCAAAAAGGCCCGGCCCATCAACATGGATCTGGTGGACGCCCAGCAGGCCCGCCGGGTGCTGGATCGGCTGGTGGGCTATAAGATCAGTCCCATCCTTTGGGCCAAGGTGCGAAAGGGCCTGTCCGCCGGACGGGTCCAGTCCGTGGCCACTCGGATCATCTGCGACCGGGAGGAGGAGATCAACGAATTCGTACCCAAGGAATACTGGACCATCACGGCCCAGCTCCCGGGGAAGAAGCCCTTCGAGGCGAAGTTCAGCAACTGGGGCGATATGAAGGAGCTTCACACGAAGGAAGAGACCGACGCCGTCCTTCGGCGCATCGACGGGAAGCCCTTTGTGGCCGGCGAAGTCAAGACCGGCGAGAAGAAGCGTCATGCGGCGCCGCCTTTCACCACGTCCAGCCTCCAGCAGGAGGCGTCCCGCAAGCTCAACTTCACCGCCAAGCGGACCATGCAGGTGGCCCAGCAGCTCTATGAGGGCGTGGACATCGGCAAGAAGGGGCCCGTGGGCCTCATCTCCTACATCCGTACCGACTCCGTCCGCATCAGCAAGGAAGCTCAGGCGGCGGCGCTGGAGTTCATCGAAGCCAATTACGGGGCAGAGTACGTCCCCGCCCAGCCCAACGTGTACCGGGGCCGCAGCAACGCCCAGGACGCCCACGAGGCCATTCGCCCCACGGACCTGAAGAACAGCCCCAAGGAGCTCAAGGCCAGCCTTTCCGCCGAGCAGTACAAGCTCTATAAGCTCATCTATGAGAGGTTCCTGTCCAGCCAGATGAGCGAGGCGGTGCTGGAAACCACCACCGTCGCTTTCGACGCGAACGGCGTCACCTTCAAGTCCGCCGGCGTCCGGACCCTCTTTGCCGGCTTCACGGTGATCTATACCGAGGGAAGAGACGATCAGGGGGAGAAGGAGGTCCAGCTGCCGCCTATCCATGAGGGAGACAGCTTCCTGCCCAAGGCTATCACCCCCGAGCAGAAGTTTACCCAGCCTCCCGCCCGGTACACCGAGGCCACGCTGGTGAAGACCCTGGAGGAGAAGGGCATCGGTCGCCCGTCCACCTATGCGCCTACCATCTCCACCATCGTGGATAGGGGGTATGTGCTCCGGGAGAAGAAGACCCTGCAGCCCACGGAGCTGGGCTTCGTGGTGACCCGGCTCATGAAGGACAACTTCAAGGGCATTGTGGACGTGGCCTTCACCGCCGGCATGGAGGAAAAGCTGGACAAGGTGGAGGAAGGCGAGGTTTCCTGGCAGCAGGTGGTAGGCGATTTCTATGGTCCCTTCGAAAAGGATCTGGAAGCCGCCGGCGTCAACATCGACAAGGTGAAGCTGCCCGACCCGGTGTCCGACGTGCCCTGCGATAAGTGTGGGGCCATGATGGTCATCAAGACCGGCCGGTTCGGAAAGTTCCTGGCCTGCCCCAACTTCCCCGCGTGCCGAAACACCAAGCCCCTGGTGGAGAAGCTGGACGTCCAATGCCCCAAGTGCGGGGGGGACATCCTCAAACGCCACACCAAGAAGGGCAAGATCTTCTTTGGCTGCGCCAACTACCCCAATTGCGACTTCGTGAGCTGGGATAAGCCCGTGCCGGGCAAGTGCCCCAAGTGCGGCGGCATTTTGGTCCAGCGCATGGGCCAGAACGGCCCCTTCATCGCCTGCGGCGACCGGGCCTGCGGGTATATCCAGCGGGGCAAAAAAGAGAAGGAAAAGGAGTAAACCATGGCGAACATCACCGTAGTGGGCGCAGGCCTGGCCGGGGCGGAGGCTGCGTATCAGCTCTGCCGCCGGGGACACGCCGTCACATTGCGGGAGATGAAGCCTGAGAAGTGGTCCCCCGCCCATCAAAGGGACACTTTCGCGGAGCTGGTCTGCTCCAACTCCCTCCGGTCCGATCGGCTGGAGAACGCCGTGGGCCTCCTGAAGGAGGAGATGCGGGAGCTGGATTCCCTGATCCTCGCCTGCGCAGACGCCACCCGGGTCCCCGCCGGCGGCGCCTTGGCCGTGGACCGGGAGGGATTCACCGAGCTGGTCACCAAACGGCTGTTGGACCTGCCCGACCTCACCTACGTCCCCGGGGAGGTCACGGATATCCCCGAGGGCCCCTGTATCATCGCCACGGGCCCGTTGACCGGCGGCGCTCTCTACGAGCGCATCTCCGCCCTGGTGGGGCAACCCCTTCATTTTTATGATGCGGCGGCGCCCATCGTCGCCAGGGAGAGCCTGGATTTCAGCAAAGTTTTTGCCGCCTCCCGCTATGGCCGGGGCGAGGACTATCTCAACTGCCCCATGACCAAGGAGGAATACTTCGCCTTCTATCACGCCCTCATCGAGGCGCAGACGGCGGAGCTCCACAGCTTCGAGACGCCCCGGGTCTTCGAGGGCTGCATGCCCGTGGAGGTCATGGCCAAGCGCGGCGAGATGACGCTGGCCTACGGCCCCTTGAAGCCCGTTGGGCTGGAGGTGGACGGGAAGATGCCCTTCGCCGTGGTCCAGCTGCGGCAGGACGACAAGGACGGCCGCCTCTACAACATCGTGGGCTTTCAAACCAATCTGAAGTTTTCGGAGCAGCGGCGGGTATTTGGCCTGATCCCGGGCCTGGAACACGCGGAGTTCGTGCGCTATGGCGTCATGCACCGGAACAGCTTTTTGCCCTCCCCGGGCCTGCTCAGCTGGGACTACTCCTTGAAATCAAACCCCCTTCTGTCCTTTGCCGGACAGATGACCGGCGTGGAGGGGTATGTGGAGAGCGCGGCCAGCGGCCTGTTGGCGGCGTTGTCACTGCACGAAAAACTGCTGGGCAAGGAGCCTGTGGATTTCACGGACCGGACCGCCATCGGCGCCCTGGGCCATTATGTGTCCGAGTATGTAGGCCACGACTTCCAGCCCATGAACGTGACCTTCGGCATCATGGCTCCCGCCGGACAGCGCTTCCGGGGCAAGCAGCAGAAGAACCTGTTCCTGTCGGAGCGAGCCTTGGCCGCCGTGCGGGAGAAGAAAGAGCTGCTTTCTCCTGCCATAGATAAAAACTGAATTTTGACGACTCCCTCAAGGGAGGGAGCTCGATACATAGGAAAGACAATGAGAAAGAAAGAAACCAAACTGAAGCTCATACCCCTGGGGGGCATGGGCGAGATCGGAAAGAATATGACCCTCCTCGAATACGGGGAGGATATCGTCGTCATCGACTGCGGATTGGCGTTCCCCGACGATGAGATGCCGGGCATCGACGTGGTGATCCCGGACATGACCTATTTGGAGGAGAACCGGGAAAAGCTCCGGGGCTTTGTCATCACCCACGGCCATGAGGACCACATCGGCGCCATCCCCTACGCGCTGCAAAAGTTCGATGCGCCCGTCTACGGCACGGACCTGACTATGGCCCTCATCGAGCACAAGCTCCAGGAGATGCACGTCTCTGGCACGCTGAACGTGGTGAAACCCGGGGACATCGTGGAGCTGGGCTGCTTCAAGGTGGAGTTCATCAAGACCAGCCATAGCATCCCCGGCGCGGTGGCCCTGGCCATCACCACGCCCCTGGGGGTCATCCTCCACACCGGCGACTTTAAGATCGATTTGACCCCCCTGGACGGCCAGCCCATCGACATCAACCGCCTGGCCTACTACGGCAGCAAGGGGGTCCTGTGCCTTCTCTCCGACTCCACCAACGTGGAGCGGGCGGGATACACCCAGTCCGAGCGGGAGATCGGCAAGACCTTCGAGCACTACTTCGACATCGCCAAGGGCCGGATCATCGTGGCCTCCTTTGCCAGCAACGTCTACCGCCTCCAGCAGGTGGCGGACGTGGCCATCGAGCATGATCGGGTCATCTGCTTCGCGGGCAAAAGCATGGAGCAGATCGTGGCCTACGCGCAGAACCTGGGCTACATGCACATCCCCCAGGAGCGGATCGTGAAGGTGGACGACCTCCACAAATTCCACGACGAAAAGGTCTGCATCATCACCACCGGCAGCCAGGGGGAGCCCATGAGCGGCCTGTACCGCATGGCCAACGCTTCCCATAAGATCAACATCGGCTTCGGAGACACGGTCATCATCTCTGCTTCCGCCATCCCCGGCAACGAGGTGGGCGTGGGTCGGGTCATCGACGGCCTCTTCGAGAAGGGCGCCTACGTGGTCTACGACCGCATGGCGGACGTGCACGTGTCCGGCCATGCCTGCCGGGAGGAGCTGAAGCTGATGCTCCACATCGTCAAGCCCAGGTTCTTCATCCCCGCCCACGGGGAGTTCCGGCATCTCATGACCCACGGGCGGCTGGCCCTCGACATGGGCATCCCGGAGGAGAACATCTTCGTCATGAACAACGGCGAGGTGGTGACCTTCACCAAGAAGACCGCTCAAAAGGCGGGTGAGGTGCCTTCGGGGGCCGTCATGGTGGATGGCAGCAAGAGCATCGAGGATGCCGTCATCCGGGATCGCCGGGAGCTCAGCAGCCAGGGCCTGGTGGTGGCGGTCATCACCTTGGACAAGGAGACCGGCCATGAGATCGCCCCGGTGGAGCTCATCAGCCGGGGGTTCGTGTACATGAAGGAATCCGACGAGCTCATGAGCGAGGCGGCAGAGGCCGTGGCCTCTGAGGTCCGTCGGTTCGAAACGGAGAACAAAGCCAACTACGGCGACATCAAGGCCAGCCTCAAGAGCAAGCTCAAGTCCTTCTTCAAGAGCCGGACCAAGCGGACGCCCCTCATCATCCCCATCGTCATCGAGGGAGAGAGCTATGATCGAGACCTTGGCTAAGGAGCTGGCGGGGGAGATCCGCCGCAGCAGGGAATACGAAGCATATGCAGCCGCCCGGGAGAAGGCCATGGCGGACGAACAGATCGCGGCCCTGCTTCGCCGCTTTCATCGGCTGGAGATGACGGTGCAGGCCCGGCGGATGGCCGGAAACGAAGGCGGGCCGGAAGAGGAGGAGCTGAAGAAGCTGGCGGAGCTGTTGCAGTTCTCTCCGGACGCTGCGGCATATCTTATGGCGGAATACTCCATGAACCGGCTGTTGACGAACACCTATGACATCATCGCTCGCGGCGTGGGCGTGGACTTTTCGGAATGGGGGCGATAGCATGAGCCAGTGGAAGGACCCGGTCACAGTGCGCCGGGAAAAGGTATGGCGCATCGCGCGGCCCATAGCGGCGGTGCTGCTCAGCGTCGCCCTGGTGGCCATCGCCATGATCGGAGCCGTGCGCTATGTGCTGAGCCATTTTGTGTATCCTGTGGACCCGGAGGACAATACGCCCATCCAGGTGGTGATCCCGTCTGGGTCCTCCGCTTCCCGCATCGCCTCCATCCTCTACAACGTGAGAGGCCAGGATGAGCCGGGACTCATCGTGAGCACCGCCTCCTTCAAGGTGTATGTGGACTTTACGGGCCGGGCCAACGCCTTGAAGGCGGGGACCTACGTCCTGTCCCGGAACATGACCATACCGGAGATCGTGAACATCCTTTGCGCGGGCAACGAAGCGCGGCGGGTCACCCGATTCACCATCCCCGAGGGATACACTGCCCAAGAGATCGCTCAGGCCCTCTTTGAGGCGGGGATATTGGAGGATCAGGAGGAATTTTTGGCCCTCTGCAAGGACGGGACGCTGCTGTCCGTGGGGTACCTCGATCAGCTCATCAACACCACCGATCGGCGTTACGCCCTGGAGGGGTATCTGTTCCCCGATACCTACGAGGTCTATGAGGACGCCACGCCGGCCGATATCCTCAAGAAGATGCTGAACCGATTCGCTGTGGTCTTCACGGAGGAGGATGCGGAACGGGCCCGGGCATTGAACCTGACCACGGATCAGGTCGTGGCCTTGGCTTCCATGATCGAGAAGGAAGCCGCCGCCGCGGAGGACTTTGCCCGGGTGTCGGCGGTGTTCCACAACCGGCTCCGGCAGGGAATGCCTCTGGAGTCCTGCGCCACCCTTTCCTATACCCTGGGGGTGAAGAAATACACCTTCTCGGAGACGGAGATGGCCGCCGTGTCCCCCTACAACACCTATCGCAACAAGGGCCTGCCGGTAGGGCCCATCTGCAACCCTGGACGGGCGGCCATTCAGGCGGCCCTCTATCCTGAGGAAACCTATCTCAGCGACGGGTATCTCTACTTCTGCAACATGAACCCCAAGCAGACCAACCGCCTGGCGTTCAGCCGGACCTATGAGGAACATCGGCGGAACGTGGTGAAGTATTCCCCCTTCTGGGAATAAGCGTCATAACGAAAGAGGCAGGGACCGTCCCTGCCTCTTTTTTGTTCTTCGGTTTATGACTGTGTCCGCTCCGCCCACGCCTGCCAGCGGGGATCGGCAGCCATCTCGGCTTTGACCTTCTCGCGGTCCGGCACGTCCCACCAGGGCCACATATCCGGGAGCTCCGTGTGAAACCGTTTCTCGGCGGGAACGGTCTCGGCGGGCTCTTTGACGTGACGGAGCAGGGGCGAAGTATAGGGCTCAGGGGCGCTGTCGGCCCGCTGGGCATGCTCCAAGGCTTTGTCCAGGGCGGAGAAGGCTTCCTCCCGGGCGTGATCGAGCCACAGATAGTAGGCCCGGAGCATATGGATGCAGGCAAGGAAACCGTGGCTCGGGCCATAGTTGCCGTCCGTACACACCAGGCTGAACAGCTCCGCCGCGTTTTGCAGCAGCGTGGCTGCCGTTCCCGCCGGGATCGTCTGATCGTTCAGCAGGATGCGCACCGTCAGTTCCCCGCTGCAGCGCACCGTCTCCAGCAGCGCTTCGCCGCAGGCGGCGACGGCCGCCCGCCCGTCGAAAGCGTTGATCCGCAGGAAGGGGCCGGAGCCATACAAGTCGGGTGCGTCCTCGGCGAGAGACAGGGCCTTTTCACCTTCCCCCAGGTTCTTGTACAACTGAGAGAGCTCCAGCACCGCTTGCCGCCGGAGCTTTCCATCCGTCAGCCCGGGCAGCAGCTTCTCATATAGCTTGACGGCTTCCTGCCACTCGGGATAGGTCCTGTGCCGGGCCGTATCGTATATGCCGTAGCCTTCGGCGTCGATCAGATGGTGTTCGCCCCGGCGCACGTACCCGGCGGTGCAGAGGGCGGAGGCAAGGGCCAGCGTCAGCTTCTCGTTGCCCGGAAATTCGATCAGCGCTTCCCGGGCCAGGGCGATGCACCCGTCCATGCTCACGTCCACGCCGTTGTTCTCGTCGATCATGGCCCGAATGCGTTCAACAAGGGCGTCGATCTTCTTCGAGCGTTCGTTGTCATACCCGAAGAGCTCGTCGATGGAGACCCCGAAATAGTTGGCAATGGATGGGATCATGCCCATGTCGGGACAGCAGACGCCCTTCTCCCAGCGGGAGACGGCCTGGGCGGTCACGCCCAGGGCGCTGGCCAGCGTTTCCTGGGTCCTTCCGTCTCGCCGACGGAGCTCCTTGATCCTTTCTCCTAATTGGATCATATCCTCTCTCCTTTTCTATTCGTTCACCGGTGTGCCTTCAGTGTATCGGAGAAATGGTCAAAAAGCAATTATCAATCTGTTGTTTTATAATCAACAAACAGTTGATATGCAAAACCGCTGACATCGCGGCATATCCTGTCGATAATCAGCATAGGTTCATCCGTAAGGAGGTGGGCTTATGCTGTGGCTTCTATTGTCCCTGCTGCGGGGGCTGTTCTTCGTGGGGTACGTTAAGAGCGCGTCCTTCCCCAAACCTCTGTCCCCGGCGGAGGAGCGGCAGGCGCTGGAGGAGATGAGAGCGGGCAGCGAGGCGGCCCGAGACCGGCTGATCCTCCATAACCTCCGGCTCTGCGCTCACATCGCCAATAAATACGCCGCCCGGGGGAAGCTGTCGAGGCGCCGAGAGCTGGACGACCTCATCTCCATCGGCGCCATCGGCCTCATCAAGGCAGTGGACACCTTCTCACCGGACAAGGGGAGCCTGTCGGGCTATGCCTCCCGGTGCATCGAAAACGAGATCCGCATGAGCCTTCGGACGGAGAAGAAGCTGGTGGGGGAGGTGTCTATGGAGGAGCCTCTGGGCCGAGACAGGGAGGGAAACGAGCGGACCGTGCTGGATCTGGCGGGCACGGATGGGGAAGAGATCTTTGAGGAGGTCCGCAAAAACCTGGAGGGGGAGCAACTGCGGGACCTGATGGACCGGACCTTGAAACGGCGGGAGAGGCTGGTGCTGTCGCTAAGATGCGGCCTTCAGGGAAACGCTCCCCTCACCCAGCAGCAGGTGGCGGATCGGATCGGCATCTCCCGGTCCTATATTTCCCGCATCGAGAAGAAGGCGATCACGAAGCTGCGTCTGGCTCTCATGGAGGATGAGGCGCCGCTTGAAAAAAAGACTTGTGATAAATGAAACGTCATGCTATAATACAATGACATATTGGGTAGGACTTTGTAGGGAGGCAAACAATCAGGATATGAAAGAGCGAGTGGAAAAGCTGAGAAAGCTCCTCGAAGACAATCGGCTGGACGGGGCCCTGATCACCGGCCTCACAGCCATTCGATACTATTCCGGTTTCACCAGCGACGAAGCGGCCCTGGTCATCACCGGGGGCCATGCTTCGCTTCTGACGGATTTTCGATACACCATCCAGGCCCGGGAACAGAGCCCGGACTTCGAGGTGGTGGAGGTAGGCCGCGGGGCCCTGCTCCCCACGGTGGACAGGCTGTTGAAGGCCGACGGCTGCCGGCGGGTGGCTTTTGAGAACAGGACCATGACCGTGGAGACCTTCGAGCGGTATAAGGCCCTGGACTACGAGTTCGTTCCCTTCTCCGAGGAGATGAACAAGCCCCGGCTCATCAAGACGGCGGACGAGATCGCTGATCTGCAGCGGGCCCAAAACCTGGCGGACGAAGGGTTCAAAACCCTTTTGACCCGGATCGGCAGCGGCATGACGGAGAAGGAAGTGGCGGCGGAGCTGGACTATATCCACGCCAAGCTGGGGAGCGAGTGCCCCTCCTTCGACACCATCGTGGGCTCCGGCCCCAACGGCGCCATGTGCCACGCCATTCCCGGGGAACGGCGGCTCCAGAAGGGCGATCTGGTGGTGCTGGACTTCGGCTGCGTCTACAACGGCTACCACAGCGACATGACCCGGACCTTTGCCGTGGGCCAGGTGGACGACTTTTCCAGGAGGATCTACGATATCGTCCGCACCGCCCAGCAGAAGGCGCTGGACGCCCTCAAGGCAGGCATCACCGGCAAGGAGCTGGACGCCGTTGCCCGAGACTACATCGCGTCCAAGGGCTACGGCGAATGCTTCGGCCATAGCCTCGGCCATGGATTCGGTCTCATGATCCATGAAGCGCCCTATGCGTCCACCGCCAGCGAATGGACGTTGGAGCCGGGCATGACCATCACCGTGGAGCCGGGCATTTATATCGAGGGCAAGCTGGGCGTACGCATCGAGGATTGCTGCGTCGTCACGAAAGAGGGAAAGATCGACCTGGTCAGCTCTACGAAAGAGCTTCTCAGCGTGGATTGACCATATAGCATATAATAACCAAACCAGAAACAATAGGGAGGAAAAGAAATTATGGTAATGGCAGGAGATTTTCGTAAGGGCACCACGGTTGAGATCGACGGCAACGTCTGGGCTGTTGTGGATTTCCAGCATGTGAAGCCCGGCAAGGGCGCAGCTTTCGTCCGGACCCGGCTGAAGAATGCGATGACCGGCGCGGTGCTGGAGCGTACCTTCAGCCCCACGGACAAGTATCCCGAGGCTCGCATCGAGACCAAGGAAATGACCTATTCCTATTCCGACGGAGACCTCTACTACTTCATGGACAACGAGACCTTCGATCTTATTCCTTTGAACCATGAGCAGGTGGAGGACGCCATCGACTTCATCAAGGAGAACGACATCGTTACCGTCCGCTCCTATAAGGGTTCGCCCTTTGCGGTGGCGGCCCCCAACTTCGTGGTCCTGGAGGTCACCGACACCGAGCCCGGGTTCAAGGGCGATACCGCTACCGGCACCACCAAGCCCGCCGTGCTGGAGACCGGGTATCACATCGCCGTGCCTCTGTTCGTGAACCAGGGCGACAAGATCCGTGTGGACACCCGTACCGGCGAATACATGGAGCGCATCTAAGCCATAGTAACAACAAAAGGATCAAGGAGGAGCATATGAGCCGAATTTCGGAAAAGGTTGCGTATCTGGACGGCCTCATGGAGGGGCTGGAGATCGAGGATGCCAAGCAGAAGAAGCTGTTCAACGCTATCATCGACGCTCTGGACACCATTGCGGAGGAACTCAGCGATCATGACGACGCCATCGAGGAGATCAACGATTCCATCGACGAGATCTATGACGACATGGATGAGTATGACGAGATCCTCTACGGCGAGGACGATGATGACGAAGATGAAGACCAGGAGGATGACGATTTCTTTGAGGTCGTCTGCCCCAGCTGCGGCGAAACCATCTACTTCGATGAGGATATGCTGGACAACCCCGATGGGCTCATCTGCCCCAACTGCAACGAGCCCATTGAGATCAACATTGCCGACAAACACGAGGAATAGTTGACAGGAAGGGATTCAAAGACAATCCAGAAAATGGGAGATGCGGTTGCACCTCCCATTTTATTT
This sequence comes from uncultured Eubacteriales bacterium, assembly GCA_902802575.1. Classification (GTDB taxonomy): domain Bacteria; phylum Bacillota; class Clostridia; order Christensenellales; family CAG-138; genus RUG472. The sequence goes on from CADCMN010000022.1 coordinate 19,669, forward strand.
TGCACAGCTTTTCCTTTTGCGCCGCGCTTCTTTTCACAGGAAAGGAAAAAGATCAAACGATCCCTTTCTCATATAGCCAGCCGGCGAAGCCCTCCATGCCGCCCCGGTCCGTGGGGGTCAGGGACTTGATGTGCAGAGCCTCCATAAACCAGCTGAGGATGAGCCCGCCCTGGAGGATCACGTCGTGGCGGCGGACCAGCAGCGGCATCTGAAAGCGGCGTTCGTCGCCCAGGGCCGAGAGCCGGATGAGAAGGGCGTTCAGCAGCTCCGGCGTGAGCCGAAGGGTGGAGAGCTGGCTGCCGTCGTAGCGGCTTTGCTGCAGAAGCAAAGCCCCCAGGGTGGTGATGGTGCCGCCCACGCCGACGAAGGGCGCCGACGCCGGACCGGGCAGCGTCACGCGGTCGTTGAGCCAGGTATAGATGACGTCCCGCATCCGAGGCAGAGCGTCCTCAGAGCAGAGGTCCTGGGCCCGGACGCAGCCTGTGGGGAAGCTGACCGCCCAATGGGGCGTGACTGCCTGGGCGCTGCCGCCGCCGATGTCCAGCAGCGTCCCTGCCTGGCCGCTCATGGCCCCCGCATAGGCCAGCCGCCCTTCCTCCTCGCCGGTGAGCAGGAAAACCGGCATGTCGGGGCAGACGTCCTTCAGAGCACCCAGCAGTTCCTGCCGGTTCAGAGCGTCCCGGACGGCGCTGGTGGCATAAGCAAAGACGGGCGAACCGGCGGCCTCGGCCTTGTCGCAGAACCGACGGCAGGCGGCTACGGTGTCCGCCATGGGTACGGGGGAGAGGCGGCCCGTTTTATCCAGCCCCTTGCCGAGCCGAGTGGTGCAGATATCCTTTCGTCCACCGGGCACAAAAAAAGCCCCGTCGTCGCCGCGGGTGAGAAAGGCAAAGCGGACGGAATTGCTGCCGATATCCAGAATGGCCAGGGGCGCGCTCATTGGCCGTCCCCCGCCAGGTAGCCGCTGTCCTCGTCCAAAATAATGGTGTCGTCCTTATAATGCCAGCCGTAACGGATGGAGCCCTGCTGGAGCTTGTATTCGTCGGTCTGCATATATTCCAAATTCGCCTGCTCCCGTTCGTATTCGACCTTGATGGCGTTCAGCTCCGACCGCTTCTGTTCTAAAAGCAGCTGAGCATTCTCCCGGTTGGTGCGTTGGGGAATGATGACGCCGGCCAGGATGACCGCGTCCACCGCCAACAGCAAGAGGAAATGTATGGGCTTAAAGTAAACCTTTTTTTTCGGGGCATGTTTCTTCACGTACAGCAGTATACCAGATTATCCGTCGGAGGGGAACTGTTTTTTGCGTATCTTTTGAAGTATTTCTGTGAACAGTGGCCGAAAGGCCCAGCGAATGAGGAGCATGCCGCCGAAAAAGAGCGCCAGGGCGTAGAGCCGCATTTCTCCCCGGGCGGACAGGAGGAGCCCCGCGAACAGGCAAACTTGCAGGAAAAACAGGGCGGCCAGGTCCAAAAGCAGGGCCCATGCCCGTTTTGCCGTCCTTCGCGGAAGCCGTATCAGCTCATATCCCAGCCCGCCCACCAGACCAAAGAACAGCATGACCATAGCCTGGTGGGGCTGACTGAACACATCCCGTATCATCCCCGAATGCGCCCGAACAGACCCCGCTTCAGGGTCGGCTGCTCATATTCGACGGACAGGACCCGTCCGTCTATGATGGCCTGACCGCTGTCCGGGTCAAGGCGGGTGAGCTTCAGCTCCTCCCCGGCGAGGATCAGCATACCCGCTTCCGTCAGGATGGCAGCCTCCTCTTCGTGAAAGCTCTCCACATCCACCACCCCCGTGATACGGACATGACGCTGGCCTTCAATGAGGATTTGGTGGGCGTCGGGTACGTATTCGGCTAAGGTTCCTCCGGCTTTTTCCATAGATCCACCTCCTGTCACCAGCCTATGTGCGATCCTGTCTGCCTATGCCGCAAAGGAGGGGAAAGGAACACAGATTTGCACTGATTTTGCAAAACAGCTTGACAAAAACCGGTCCTTAGCCCTACAATACAGCCATACGAGATCGATTTCATCCTTTCTGTTGTCCCATGTATTTACAATACAATATCATTTGGAGGAAGCGAATGGTTCCGGAAAATCTGCTGGAAAAGAACCTGGCAGAGCTTCGCGCAATGGCGCAGGCTTTGGGTGTGAAAAACGTAGGCAAATATCGCAAGAATGAGCTGGCGCAGATGCTGTCCGGCCAAAGTGAAGCCCCCGCCCCCAAGAAGCGCGGCCGACCCACCAAAGGCGCATCCGCTTTGAAAAATCCGTCTGCGGCGGACGCGCAGCAGACCGCTGATGCATCGGCCGAGCAGGCGACGGGGTCGGAAGCCAAGCCCGCCGCGCCCGCTCAGGAGAAGCCCAAAGCCAAGCCGGGCAACAAGGCGCAGAACGGACGCAAACGGAAGCCGTCGTCCCAAAAGACAGCTGGCGAGCCGAAGACTGCCGAAGAAAAGCCGGCGGCAACGGAGGCAAAGGGCGCGGCGGAAAACACTGCGACGGCGGGCCCGGCGGAGGAAAAATCAGCAGAACCCGTCCGGGAAGCCCCAAAAGGGGATGGTAAGGAAGAGGCCGGGGACAAGGGAGAACTGCGCCGCCGGGACGGCAACCGCGCCCAGAACAACCGCTATCAGAAGGGATATACCCGTCACTATGGCAATTCTGCCAACAACGGGAATGCCGGCGAGCGGCGGTATTCCGGCCCAAACACGCCGTATTCAGGTCAGAGCAGCCAGGATCCAAAGTCCTATCGTCCCGCCGTTCCGCCGAATCCTGCGACGCCGGCCGGCGAGGAGGAAAAGCCCTATTACAATCAGGAATACGGCACGGCCAACCCCGCCGTGCCCAGGATGCTGGAAAATGAGAACTGCCCCCCCACGGAGGGCGTGTTGGAGGTGCTGCCCGACGGGTATGGGTTCCTCCGCATGAACAACTATTATTCCGGTCCCAAGGACATCTATCTGTCCATCACCCAGATCCGCCGCTTCAACCTGAAGACCGGCGACTATGTGGAGGGCCGCGCCCGGCCCCACCGGGAGGGGGACAAGTTCGACGCCCTCATGTACATAGACAAGGTCAACGGCCTCCTGCCCGACGAAAACGCCCGGCGCAAGACCTTTGAGGAGCTGGTGCCCATCTTTCCTGACGAGCGCTACACTTTGGAGACGGCGGGGGAGAGCAACAGCCTTTCCGCCCGGCTCATCGACCTGATCGCCCCCATCGGCAAGGGCCAGCGGGCCATGATCGTGTCTCAGCCCAAGGCGGGCAAAACGACGCTGCTAAAGCAGATCGCCGCCGGCATCAGCGCCAACTACCCGGACACCCACCTGATGGTCCTGCTCATCGATGAACGGCCCGAGGAGGTCACGGAGATGAAGCGGTGCATCAAAGGCGAGGTGATCTACTCCACCTTCGACGAGTTCCCCGAGCACCACACCCGCATTGCCGAGATGGTCCAGGAGCGGGCCATGCGTCTGGTGGAGCAGGGGAGGGACGTGGTGATCCTGCTGGACAGCCTGACCCGCCTCACCCGGGCCTACAACCTGGTGATCCCGCCCACGGGCCGGACCCTTTCCGGCGGCATGGACCCCGGCGCCCTCCATAAGCCCAAGCGGTTCTTCGGCGCGGCCCGAAACATCGAAGGCGGCGGGAGCCTCACGGTCATCGCCACGGCCCTGGTAGAGACCGGCAGCCGCATGGACGACATCGTCTACGAGGAGTTCAAGGGCACGGGCAACATGGAGATCCATTTGGACCGGAAGCTGGCGGAAAAGCGGGTCTTCCCGGCCATTGACATCTACAAGTCCGGCACCCGGCGGGAGGAGCTGCTACTCAGCAAGGCGGAGCTGGAGGGCGTGTATATGCTCCGCAAGTTCCTGGCCGGCGGCGGCGCCGCGGAGGTCACGGAGCAGGTGGTGCCCATGATGGCCAAGACCGCCACCAACGAGGAATTCCTGGCGAAGCTGAAAGACTGGATCAAGATCTACGAGCACCAGGGCTACACCCTGAGCAGCCGCTGATCCGGGGGGAAAAACGTCCGAAAATTTCCTGAAAAAAGTGCTTGCATTTTCGTTTCGCCATGGTATAATGGCAAACGGTAATGCATTACACGACAAAGGAGTGATAATACATGAAGAAAGATATCCAACCGTCTTACGGCGAGGCCGTCGTG
>CADCMN010000022.1:23907-24803 GCA_902802575.1 uncultured Eubacteriales bacterium
AAATCTGCAGCAAGTGCCATCCGTTCTTCACGGGCCGGCAGAAGCTGGTGGACAGCGGCGGACGGGTCGATCGCTTCAAGAAGCGGTACGGCATGTAAGATCCCCTCTGAACCACTCCACAACCCACAACCAAAAGAATCAATCTCCCGAGCCATCGGGAGATTTTCTTTTTGCCGTATTCCTTGCAAAAGGCTTGCACTTCCGCTATACTACAACCATGAAGAAGATATTGTTGATTGCCACCGGGGGGACCATCGCCTCCGGGAATACGGATGCAGGACTCACCCCCACCGTCAGCGGGGAGGAGCTTTTGAGGGCTGTGCCGGGCTTGAAAAACATCTGCGAGCCCCATGCCATCCAGGTGCTGAACATCGACAGCACGGACATGACCCCGGCCGACTGGCTGGTAATCTCCGGGGCCATCGAGCGGTATTACGATGAGTACGACGGCTTCGTGGTGGCCCATGGGACCGACACCATGGCCTACACAGCGGCGGCCCTCAGCTATCTCGTGCGCCGCTCCCCCAAGCCCATCGTGCTCACGGGGGCCCAGAAGCCCATCCACTCCGAGAACACGGACTCCCAGGTGAACCTGCTGGACGCCTTCGCCTACGCCTGCTCGCCCGGAAGCTGCGGTGTGGTCATCGTGTTCAACGGCTCCGTCATCCTGGGCACCCGGGCCCGGAAGGTCCGGTCCAAGAGCTTTTCCGCCTTTTCCAGCATCAACTACCCGGAGCTTGCCTCCGTCCGGGAGGGACGGGTGCTGCGGTATATCTACCTCAACTACAAGAAACCGCCCGTGTTCAGCCACAAGCTCAACGACAGCGTGGGCCTGGTGAAGCTGATCCCCGGCATGGGGCCCGAGGTCCTCTCCTATATGCTCCGCCGCAAGGACG
>CADCMN010000023.1 GCA_902802575.1 uncultured Eubacteriales bacterium
AAAAGCTGAGCGATTTCTTTTATGCTATATCCCTCGTAATAATAGAGATACACCGCATATCGATCCGGCACGGGAAGAGTTTGTATAGCCTCAACGACCTCGAAAGTATCTTCTCCACAAGACTGTGCAATGTCTTCGTCCAAAGGCATCTCACCTCGTCGGCTGTCATCTCTCTGATCACTTAGGCAAAGATTAATAGCCACTCTAATAAGCCAGGCCTTTTCATGCTCTTCGTTCTCAAAAGCCGGCCTTCGACGCATAAGACGTTCAAATACGCCCTGTACAATATCTTCCGCTGCAGGGATGCTCCTTACCCGGTTCAGTGCTATCCTAAGCAGCATATCCGAATAGGTCTCTACGATGCGAATGATGTCGCTGTCACTTAAGTAAGCATTTTTTATTCTTTTCATGTCCGCCTCCTTTCACCAATAAAACGCATGAGGAAGACAGTTTCATGCATTGAAATTGAAAAAAGACTATAAGTATATAAATCGCCTCTCTTTTCCAGTGCATATGATATCATGACAGGAAAAGCAAAAAAGATATAAACAAATCGTGAATAGTGAAAGGCCCCGCCAACTTGGCGGGGCCTTTCCCATCGCTCATGGAAGATTGACCTTGAAGATCGTGAAGTCCGTTCGGTAGGCATAACGCCCTATCTTTTCGGAATATGGACCAAGTGTGGTGGTATGGAAGCAGAGGTAATATTTTCCCGGAGGCAGAGTGTCGATGACGCTGAGCTCAGCATAGGTATGGAGTCGTTCCAAGGATTCAGAATACACCTCTACCCGCTCTACCGTCACATTGTCTGAAATCGTGATGATATCCCACGGCAAAGCCCTGTCCCGCATCCTCACGATCTTGATCTCTTCGAAAGTCGTTCCCTGCAGCTTGTCCATCAGCGGAGAGCCGTCGGCAGATAGACCGTTTTCGTCCCTGGCGTGAGCAAGATGAATCACCTTTCCGGGATATACCACGCTATCGCTTCTCACGGCCATGGCGGGCACGGTCATGGGCGTGAGGGAGTTGACCTTGTCCAGGGTGAACTCCTTGATCTTGCCGTCGATTTGGGCCGCGACGGTCACCGTCCTCGGCTCCACCTCCTGCCACTCCATCCAGAGGAAACATTCCCGGGCCGAGGAATAGTAGGGACCGCCCGTGATGCGCTCCCGGATCTCCTCCAGCCGCAGGATCGGGGCGACGCTGTCCGATCCTCCGTCTGTCAGCACCACCTTGCCGTAGGTCATGGGAAGGGGTCGGTTGTCGAAGGCTGGGGACTTGCCGAAGACGATGGTGTTCCCATGATGATGGACCACGTTGATCCGCTCGTCCGAAGCGCCCTGGGTCATCCAGAGGATGCGCCCGTTCTCGTAGTAGAACAGCTCCGGGGATGGCTCCCCGTCACCCGCATTCAGCGCCAGCACGTAGACCGCCGTGGGCGGTGCCCCGTCCTCGTTCTCCCAATCGTAGGCTACGCCGCAGATCCACAGCTCGTCCTGAATATGCTCGCCGCTGACCAGCAGGGCCCGGCGGACGGCCTCGGCGTACTGCTGCACAGCCGTCTCGCCGTACCAGTCGTCGGTGAAGTCCCGGATCAGGGGCTGGTTTTGAGAGAGCCAGTATTCCACGCCCTGGACCTCCGCAATGGGAGTCGGCTGGGGCCTTTCGATGTTCTGCACGGTCCCAACCAGAGGCAGCTTCTCCATGTCCACGTCCACCGGCCCTTCCAACGTTTCGAAGCGAAGGGTGTGGGCCGCCATGACCTCATCCCAGCTTCCGGCGGGCACGGTCACCAGGAAGAATTCCTTGGCCTCGCCAGAATAGGCGCTGCCGGCGGCAGCCAGGCGGCTCTGTACCTCGGTGATGGAGGCCGCCATGCTGAACTCGATGTCCGTGCCCGGCTCCCGGCCCACCAGGGCGCCCCGTTTCACATGGGGGACGCCCGGCTCGGCGATCCTGGGCTCCGTGCCGTAGAGGAAGTGGCGCTGAATTAACTCCGTATAGCTGTCCTCCACAGGATGGACGGCGTGGTTGGGGCCCTGGCCGCTGCCTTCCGTGGCCCAAAGGACCTCAAAATCGTCCGACAGGCAGTACAGCTCCGGACCGTCCGTCCCATCGAAGCTATGTTGGGCCAGGACATAATACCCGTCTGTCGCCGTTTCCCCCGCCCGACGAAGCTTCATGGCGCAGAGCCACAGCTCCCGGGGCTCCGCCTCGCCCTTGTTTTGTAGATAGCGCAGGATGCCCTGATGCAGCGCCTCGTATTTCTCCCGGTTCTCAAAGCTGAAAGATTCGCTCAGAGCGATGACCTTGGTGTCCCCCTTCCATTCTCCGGGGGTGGGATGGGTCATGGGTATGGGTGTAGGCTGATCCACGGGCACAGGCGTGGGCTGGGCCATCTGGGGTGTGCTTGTGGCTTCCCCGGGGGCCGCGGCGTTGGACTTTCCGCTCCTGCCCCCGCCCATAACGCCTGTCAGCACGATCACAAGACAGGCAGCCGCAGCCAGAAAACCGATGGCACCGGCGAAGACGCCTGTGGCCGTGGGCCGCTTCCCGGATCGCATGCCGGCCTGCTCCATTGTTTTTTTCAATCCGCTCTCAAAAGAAGCGGGCATTTCGGGAAACAGATCGTTTTGCAGTCTGTTGTCAAAATCCTTTTTCTTCATTGGGCTGCCTCCTTTTCCTGCAGCGAACTGCGAAGGCTGGCTCGGCCTCGGGAGAGGCGGCTGCGGACCGTCCCCTCGCTGACCTCGGTCAGTTGAGCGATCTGGCGGGTGTCGTAGCCTTCGTAATAGTAGAGGGTGATGGTGAGGCGCTCCTCGGGGCTGAGCCGGTCGAAAGCCCGGTTGAGGTCCATGTCCGGCACGGTCATCTCATAGCTCAAATCCCCCTGCTCGTCCACGTTCAGGGTGGGCCGGCGGCGCTTGAGCATGTCGAAGCACTCGTTTTTCAGTATCTGGATGAGCCAGGTTTTGAAATACCGGCGCTGCTTCAGGGAACTAAGATTACGGTACGCCTTCAGCACCGCGTTTTGGGCGGCGTCCTCACAATCGGTCCGGTTGCGCAAAATGGCAAAGGCGACGCGAAACAGGGTCGGCCCCAGCTTCTCGATCTCACGGGAGAACCAGGCGTCGCAGCAAGACCTGTTTATCATTGGGGAGATCGCCGTCCGCCACCTGCTCCAGCATTTCGTTCAGGAGCTGGCCCATCCGGGGCCCGGGGGCCATGCCCAGAGACAGGAGGTCGTCGCCGGAGAGGGCCAACGCTTTCAGGGACAGACAGGGCCGTTGACGGAGGACCCGCTCCAGCAGGGCTGTCCATTCGTCCACGTGGGCAATAGCCGACGCCCGCGCGGCGGGGGCGTGGGCCACGGCGTCGCAGCGCTGGACCACCAGCAGATCCCGGACCTGTTCGGGATCCTCATGGAGCAGGAAGCGGCGCATGTTCCTCTCCGTGCCGGGAAGCCAGGTATCGTGCTTTTCGATGAGGTACAGCACCCGGGCCATGGTTTCGTTGTCGCACTTCAGGCGGTGCAGAGCCTCCGCTCCCAGCTCCCGGCTCCTCCGGGGATGGCCATAGAAGTGGCCTCGGCCGTTCTCATCCCGGAAGAAGCAGTCGGGCTTGCCGCAGTCGTGAAAGAGCAGAGCCAGGCGAAAGACCACATCCGCGGGGCTCGCTTCCAGGGCCCGCAGGGTATGTTCCCACACGTCGCTGTCGTGGTAGGGGCTGTGCTGCTCGAAGCCCGCCATGGGGGCCAATTCCGGCAGTATGGTGAACAGGATGGGGGCAAAGTCCCGCAGGATGCGCCCGGCGGCTTGGCCGATAAGGATGCCCTTGAGCTCCGTGAAGACGCGCTCGGCGCTGATGCCCAACAGCCGTTCCCGCTCCGCAACCATGGCCCGGGCGGTCTCTTGTTCGATGGCAAAGTCCAGCCGGGACGCGAACCGCAGGCCCCGCAGGATGCGCAAGGCGTCCTCTTCAAAGCGCCGGGCGGGGTCGCCTACGGCGCGAACCATATGGTTCTGAAGGTCTTTCCGCCCGCCGAACAGGTCGATGAGCCCTTCGTTTTCGTCCAGCGCCATGGCGTTGATGGTGAAATCCCGGCGGGCAAGGTCGCCCGCAAGATCGCTGAGGAAGGTCACCGCCGAGGGGTGACGACCGTCCAGGTAGACGCCCTCGGTGCGGAAGGTGGTGATCTCCACCGTTTTATGATCCAAAACGACGGCGACGGTGCCGTGCTTCTTGCCCGTGTGGATCTGGGGCAGGTCCCCAAAGACCCGCTCGATCTCCTCCGGCCGGGCGGAGGTGCACACGTCCCAGTCATGAGGGACAGCGCCCATGAGCGCGTCCCGCACGCAGCCGCCCACGGCGTAGGCTGTGTGCTCTGCCTGCCGCAGCCGAAGGAGTATTCGGTTGACATAGTCGGGTATCATGACCTTATTATGGCCGGTGTTTCCCGTTTTTGTCAAGGATCTGGTGGACTTTTGACGCCTCCTATACTATACTGTTGCCATGCACGAACGAATGAGACCCATCCAAAATAGCGCGGCCCTGTTCCGCTGCCCCCTTTGCCGCAGCCCGTTGACCGCCGGGGAAACTTCCCTGCGCTGCGAGAAGGGCCATGACTTCGCCATCTCCAAAAAGGGGTATGCGGACTTTTGCCCCGCCGCCAAGGCCGGCGCCTATGACGACGCCCTCTTCGACAGCCGGAGCCGGTTCATCGCCGGTGGGTTTTACACGGAGTTGATCGAAACCATGAAGGCGCTGCTGGACAGGTACGCCCCCGCCGGTCCCATCCTGGACGCAGGCTGCGGCGAAGGCAGCTTTTTGAAGGCCGTCTGTCCCGATCCGACGGCCCGGCCCTGCATCGGTCTTGATCTCTCCCGGCCCGGGATCCAGCGGGCTGCCCGCGGCGGCGGAGGCTGGCTGTGGGCGGTGGGGGATCTAAGCCGTCTGCCTCTGAAAGACAATGGTGTGACCGCCGTGATGAACATCCTCTCCCCCGCCAACTATCCGGAGTTCAGCCGGGTGTTGGCCCCCGGCGGCGTGACGCTGAAGGCGGTGCCCGGGGAAAGCTATCTGCGGGAGGTCCGCGCCCTGGCAAAGGACAGGCTGCGCCGCGAAACCTACAGCAACGAACGGGTCGTTCAGCTGTTTGGAGATCGATTTTGTATGTTGGAAGCCCGGGAAATCTGCAGCACCTATCCCCTGACCTCAGCGCAGGCGGCGGATCTGGTGGCCATGACGCCCCTGACCCAGGGCATAGAAAAAGAGCAGCTGGATTTGGCTGCCCTCGATACCGTCACGATCCATCTGCATATTCTGGCGGGCGTTCCCCGGTAACTACCGCCCCGCCGCTCGCTGCACTAAGGCTTCGTGCTCCACATCGGCCATGTTCAGCACCTGGGAGGTGCTGCCCAGGAAGTAGATATGGGCGACGGCGTTGTCATATTGCAGGGAGGCGGCCACCTTCCTGTTGCCGATCTCCACGACCACGGCGATCTTATAGTAGCTGTTGCTCTCCCCCATCCATTTTTTCAGCGCCAAAGCGTTGGTATAGAAGACAGCCGGGGTCATATGGGCGTGGTTCTCGCCGCCCTGAAACACCATTTGACAGCTTTCCCCGGTGGCGCAGTTGATGACGGTGTACGTCTCCCCTTCCGCCAGCTCCTTTTTCACCTCGTTCCAGTCCCACAGCTCCCCTGTCGCCTGAAAAGGTGAGCCTTGCGCCGTGAAGGACAGCTGTACCGTCGCGGCAAACGGCGCTCGAACCGCCCCGGCGGAAAAGAGCCCATCCTGCTCCTCCGGGGTCAATCGTCCGTCCTGGCGGACCCCGGCAGCTTGCTCATACAGCATAGCCGCCTGCCTGGTCACCGACTGATAGCTGCCCGTGGGTTTATAGGTATAGTACCCCAGGTCCATGAGCCGCTGCTGGATGCGGACCACCAGCTGGCCCTTGACGCCAAGGGTCACCGTCTCTCTTTTCCTTTCCTCCGCCAGGGCCGCTGTGCCAACGCAAAGGCAGATCAGGGCCAGCAAGAGCATGAGCGCACGTTTCATGGAATCAGTATACCATGTTCCTTGTGTTCGGGGGAAGGGTGTGCTATACTGAATTTACAAAAGATACGAAAAGAGGCGATCGGTATGCGCTGCAGCTGCAAGGTGTGCGGCACCTATATGGTCCAGCGGGAGCAGGGCGTTCAAAGCGGCTGCGTCTGCCCGGAGTGTTTCTATACCTGCTCCGCCTGCGTCACCCCCGAGGGCGGAAGCCCCTTGAGCCCCGATCAGCTCCGGGCGGTCCTGCTGAACCGCCGGTTCCTGGACCGGGAGGAGGACAGCTACGCGGACCCCTTCCACGGGCCCATGGGGCCGCAAGAGTACGAGGATTGAGGCGACATATGAAACCGACAATAAAACGCAGAAGAAGATCGATCATTGTAGGGATTATTGCGATATTTGTCCTTTTTTGCCTGGTGTATCCTTTGGCAAACAGGATGTATGGGAATGCGCTGGAAAAACGACCTGAAGTCGCATTTGAGCGCTGTTTTGGATTTCAGGTGCCAGAAGGAGCTAAAATCGTCACAGTTGGAGTCATTAAGGACTGGTTTTGGCAACGCCCCATATATGCTTTTGAAATACTGCTTCCTAAAGCCCAGTATGAGAAAATGATGCAGGGATTAGATCGATACGAATCCGAGGTTTATAAAGATGATCCCTACTTTAGCGGGGTGATTTGGCATGATGTGAGTGCTGAACAACGCTCGCTTTACAGCTACTTTGACCATTATCGCTGGCGTCGATTGGATTGGAAGGATCGAGAACCAAAATCGATCATAGTTGATGCCGTATCCGGATATGACATCGGATATGATTTTACGAAGACCATGCACCTGACGAATCTTCTTATTTCTGAAGAGGGAGAAGACTTGCTTCGAGTATATCTCTGTACGGAGTAACCAGCCTTAACGGTCAGTCGATCAGCTGCGGGCGGTTGTGCTGAACCGCCGGTTCCTGGACCGGGAGGAGGACGGCTACGCAGACCCCTTCCACGGTCCCATGGGGCCGCAAGAGTACGAGGATTAGATTGATTCAGTATTTTTATAGTACTTTTTCTCTTCTGTGAAGATAAAAAAGTACCAAAAAGAGAAGCTTAAGAAGATGTGATGGAATGTCTTCTTAAGCTTTTGTGTTTTCCTGAATTTCTTTTTTTGCGTCTTTTCTTTCAAGAAAAGACGCAGACTTCCAATGATTCCTCTATTTTCCCACACAGAAGCGGGCGAAGATGCGGTCGATGACGGCGGCATCCACGTCCCGACCGGTGATGGCCCCCAGGTGATGGAGGGCTTCCCGGATATCCGTGGCGACGAGGGTCAGCTCCTGGGCGGTGCGGGCGTGGCCGAGGGCGTCGCGGGCGTTCTCCAACGCCTTGATATGGCGCTCGTTGGTGATGGCCGCCCCCTCCTTGGCCCCGGACAGGGCCACGATGCGGCGTTTCAATTCGTCCAGTCCCTCGCCCGTTTTGGCGCTGACGGTCAGCTCCCCGAAGCCGTCCTGGGTCTGCAAAAGATCGCCCTTGCTGCGGAGGATCAATCGGTTCTTCCCATCGGTGAGGGATACAAGCTGTCGGTCCTCCTCCGTCAGCGATTGGGACCCGTCCAGCAGCAGGACCACCACGTCCGCCCGGTCCAGGGCCGCCTTGGCCCGGTCCACGCCGATCCGTTCCACCAGGTCCCCGCTGTCACGGATGCCCGCCGTGTCCACCAGCCGCACGGGCACGCCGAAGAAGCTTGTCTCCTCGTCCAGGGTGTCCCGGGTGGTGCCGGGCAGATCCGTGACGATGGCCCGGTCCGTGCCGATAAGGGCGTTCAAAAGGGAGCTCTTGCCCACATTGGGCCGCCCCACCAGGGCCACATAGACCCCCTCCCGCAGGACCCGGCCCTGCCGCCCCTCGGCGATCAGAGCGTCGATCTCCCGCCGGGCCCTCGTCAGGCTTTCTGGCAAGGCCAGGGACACATCCTCCTCCATCTCGTCGGGATAGTCCACCGCCGCGTCGATGGCGGACAGGCTGTCGATGAGCAGCTCCTCGATGGCGTTGATCCGCTCGGACAACTTCCCATGGAGCTGCTCCAGGGCCGCCTTCAAACTTTCCTCCGCCCGAGCGGAGACCACATCCATGACCGCCTCCGCCTCGGAAAGATCCATCTTGCCGTTCAAAAAGGCTCTTTTCGTGAACTCCCCCGGCTCCGCCGGCCGGGCGCCTGTGCGGCTCAACCGTTCCAGCAATCGGGCCACCGTGCGGCTGCCGCCGTGGCAGGAGAGCTCCAGCATGTCTTCGCCGGTGTAGGTCCCCTTTCCCGGCAGAAAGCAGGCCATGCCGTCGTCCAGCACCTTCGCCCCGTCCAGTATGCGGACGAAGCGAAGCATCCGGGGCGTCTTGGTCACGTCCCGATCCAGCATGTCCCGGGCGATTTGGGGGCACAGAGGCCCCGATACCCGTATGAGGGCGATGGCCCCGCCGATGGCGGTGGAAGGGGCATAGATGGTGTCAACTGTCATAAACTCTCCCTACAAGAAAGGGGCCCTGACGGGCCCCAAGATGCGTTAGTCCTCCGGTGTGATGATGACCCGGCGATTGGGCTCCTCACCCTCGGAGTGGGTGGTGACGCCGCGGAAGCTCTGGAGCGCGGAGTGGATGACCCGGCGCTCGTAGGGGTTCATGGGCTCCATGGCGAAGGAGCGGCCGGACTTGGCCACTTTCAGGGCGTTGCGGCGGGCCAGACGCTTCAAGGTGTCCTCACGGCGAGCCCGATACCCTTCGGTGTCGATGGAGATGCGGCGGTAGCCGTTCTCCTTGCGGTCCTTGTTCTCATAGAGGGAGACGATGTACTGCAGCGCGTCCAGCGTTTCGCCCCGGCGTCCAATCAGAAGGCCGTCCGTGTCGGAGTCGATCTTGAGCTTGATGCCCTCGTCGTTCTCAAAGGCGGACACGGTGCCGTTGACGCCCATCTTGTTCAGCAGCTCCTGCAAGAACTTGGCGGAATCCAGCTCCTCGGCCAGATCCCTGGAATAGGGCAGCTCCTCCTCCGGGGCGGATGCGACGGGCTTCTCCTCCCGCGGCTGCTCCCGACGGCGGTCCGAACGCTTTTCGCCCCGCCCGCGATTGTCGCGACGATCATCCTTCCGATCGCTCCGACGCTCCCGGCGCTCCTCCCGCTGCTCTCGACGCTCCTCGTTGATGGCGGAAAAATCGGGGACGACGGGGGTCTCCCGCTCCACCAAACGCACGATGGCGTTGCGGGCGCCGAAGCCGAAGATGCCCTTTGATTCGCTTTGCACCGTGATGATATCCACCTGGTCGATGGTCACACCCATCTCGTTCAAACCGTGGAAGATGGCCTCGTCCACTGTCCTGCCGGAAAACTCCATACTTCTCATGGGTCAGTTATTCTCCTTTATCCGCTTAGCTTCCCGCTTTTGTTTATCCCGTTCTATCGCAGCCGGAAGCTTTTTATTCAAAATGACGTTGATGACGGTGGCAAATACGTTGCTGAAGATCCAGTAGATGGAGAAGGTCGCGTCGTATTGCCAGCAGAAGAACACGGACATGGCGGGCATGATGTACATCATGCTCTTGCCCATGTTGGCCGCCTGGGCGTTGGGGCTGCCGGTATCCTGTTCCTTCTTATTTTTATTCTGCTGCTGCATGGATATCCAGGACAGCAGGAACGATGTGCCGCCGGCCAACAGAGGCAGGATCGCCCAGCCGTTGACATACTCCTTGTAGGTGTCGATACAAGGGCCCATCATGGTTTCATAGGCCGCCAGGAAGGCAGTGTTGTCCTCAGCGATGGAGAGGGCGCCGGCCGCATCCTTCACAAAGAAGCCCATCCGAAGGAGCAGCTCGTCCAGGGCCTGCTGATGCTCGGTATAGAAAATGAACTTGTCGATATAGGTGGCTTTGGTGGCGGCGAAGGTGCGCCAGAACTGTTCGCCAGTGAGGACCACGGGGCTGGTCAGGTTGTCGGGCCGCCAAATGTTGAAGATCCAGAAGAACTTATACTGGCTGAAGAGGGCGATGCCGGCTTGGGGATCCTGATCCATGGTGAGCAGCAGGGAAAGCATCTGCTCGTTGGACCAGGCGCGGAAGGCGTTGATGAACATGAACAGCAGGGGCATCATGATGAGCAGAGGAAGACAGCCGGACATGGTGCTGACGCCCTTTTCCTTCATGAGCTTGCTGCGCTCCTGGTTCATGCGCTTTGGGTCGTTCTGATACTTCTTCATCAGCCGATCCAGATCCGGCTGGATCTCCTGCATCTGCATGGACGACTTGCGGGACTTGATGTCGCCGAATATGGAGAGGCAGCGAACGGCCAGGGTGAAAATAAAGATGGTGAGCACAATGGCATAGGACGCCTGTATCCCTGTGGCGGACTTGATGCTCTCATAGAGCCAGCGCATCCCAATAAGAAGCCATCTGGTGAGGAAGAATGAATTAGTCAATGTGGATCTCCTTTATTACTTGCGCCCATGGTCAGGGAACGGGATCATAGCCCCCCTTGCAAAAGGGGTTGCAGCGGAGGATCCGCCAAATTGCCAAGCCCGTGCCCTTGAGGGCACCGTATTTTGTGATCGCCTCCCAGGCATACTGGGAGCATGTGGGCGTGAAGCGACAGCGAGCGGGAAGCCCGGGGGAAATATGCTTCTGATAAAAGCGTATCAGGGCCAGCAAAACCTTCTTCATCATCGCTGCTCCTCCGCCTGAGGCGGCTCCATGTACACTCCTGCCCGCTGCAGCGCCGCAGCCATGCTCTTCTGGATGGTCAAAAAGGGAGCCGTGAGCGCGGCGGCCCTGGCGATAAAGATCAGGTTGTATCCCGGCTTCACCTGCACAAGCAGCGGGGTGAAACACGCCTTCAGACGACGTTTGGCGCGGTTGCGCATCACGCTGTTCCCGATCTTTTTAGATACGGAAAAACCGACCTGGACCTTGCCCTTCCGGTTCCGGGCCGTCACCAAAACGAAGCTTCCTGCGCCGACCTGACGGCCGGTGCGATAGGTAAATCGAAACTCCTTATGCCGTTTCAGGGAGTATGTCCGATTCAAAAGCCAATGTACACTTTCCCGTAAATAGCAACGCACGGCAAGCCATGGCCTGCCGCAGCGCTACAAAGTCTTGCGGCGTATGCCGCATCGCGGAAGGTGTTCTCCCGCTCTCCGCCTCTCGATGGCGCGCCCGAACACTCAGGCGCTCAGCTTCTTGCGGCCTTTGGCGCGCCTGCGCTTCAACACATTGCGGCCATCCGCAGTGGCCATGCGTTTACGAAAACCATGGACCATGCTCCGCTGCCGTTTCTTCGGCTGGTAAGTGCGTTTCATGCCATACACCTCACTCTGTTTAGAATATCTTCACGGAAAAAAACGCATGACGCGCTATCCTCCAAAATGAACCTTGTCTATTATACGGGAAAGGCTATGCCGTGTCAAGCGAAATTTCAAAAGAAAAATGCAAACAAAAAAGCGGCGTTTTCGCCGCATCCCCTGGGAGAAAGCTCTTATATATCGTCAGCGAAACCCGTCCGACAAACGCGCTGCCTTGCCAGCGGATCGCCTTTAGGCGCCGCCCACCAAGGGCAGGAACTCCTCCTCCCCCCGACCGCTGGATGCGGACAGCTCCGCCACCAGCACCTGACGGGCGGTGAGATACATCTTTCGCTCTCCGGCGGACAATCCTCTCTCCTGATCCCGCCGCATAAGGCACTTGACCACATCCGCCACCACCAGGGCGTCGCCCTGCTTGAGTTTATCCAGATTCTCCCGATACCGCTGGTTCCAGTTGTCGCTCTCCTTAGAGCAGCTGTCCGATTGCAAAAACGCCACCACTTTGCCGCAGGTGCCTTCGTCGATCAAGGGACGCAAGCCCACACTATGGGCATTTTTTACCGGCACCAGCGCCGTCATGCGCCCCATGAGAAAACGCAAAAGGTAATACTGATTGGTTTCACCCAGGATGCTTTGCTCCTGGATGGCTTCGACCCTGCCTACCCCGTGCATGGGATAACAAACCATCTCGCCCACCTGAAACATGCGCAGCTTGCCTCCTTCCCCAATAACTACGTTAAGTATAGCATATTCCCATGGGAAATGTCAAAGGAAATATTATTACAAAATTTTGATATTATAGTACAGTAAACGGTGCATGTCAAGTATTTTTTTATCGCTTTAGAAGGCTTTCCCGGAGGAAAATCAAAAACAGGACGGCATTGCGTCCTGTTTTCACTTGAATCTTTTTTCGGTTCGGTCACGGGGTGCCGCTGCCCGTTCCTTCACTCGTCATAGGGCTCATCGAGGGGCTGACAGATTCTGAAGCCATAGGCGTTTGGCTGGCCGAAGGAACGACCGTGACGGCAGCCGTGGCCACGGGAGCCATGGTGGCCGTACGCATGGGCTGAGCCGATGCCGTAGGCTTCACGCTGGCGCGGCAGGTGCAGCCGCCGAGCAGCATGACGATCGTCAGTACCGTACCGAGCAAGATCCGGATCTTATTTCGTTTCAAGGGGCATACCTCCTTTTTTCAAGTGATGCCCTTAGTCTTGCCTCGAGAAAGCGAAAACATCCATGCCAGGTTTTGCCAATTTTTTGGCCTCCACCAGGGCCACCTTCACCCGTCCCTTGCAGGAAACCAGCTCCATCCGCTTCGGTTCCAGCCGATGCTTCCGCAACAGCTCAAACAAGTCCGCAAGGCCGTCCGCCCGATAGCACAGGCACAGCCGACCGCCGTTGTTCAACAGGGCAAAAGCCGCGGCCGCAAAGTCTTCCAGCCGATCTCCGTGCCGCTGCCTGGCCCGCTGCAGATCCGTGCCTGAGGATATCCCGGAATAATAGGGCGGATTCATGGTGACCAGATCGAATGTACCATGGCCCAGGGCTGCGGCGGCCGCGCTGACGTCCAGCTTGTGAAAGGATACCGACTGACCGTTTCGTTCCGCCGACAGCCGTGCCAGTTCCAGCTGGGCGCCGTCTGTGTCAAGCCCCGCAAAAGAGCATCCGTACAGGGCGTTGGCATACAGGGGAATGACGCCGTTGCCCGTGCCCAGATCTATGGCCATTTCCCATTTTTTGGCGTGCAAAAAATGGACAAGCCGCACAGGGTCCTCCGTGAAGCGGCCCAGGGCCTCGTCCTGATAGATGCCATACTGTTCCCATTGCAGACTTTCCCAGCGCATACTCGTCAAAACTGGCCGATCAGGGCGAAGGTCACGCCGGTATAGTAATGCTGGAGGATGGTTTTGTAGTCCGCTCCGTCGGCGGCCATGCCGTTGGCCCCGGCCTGGCTCATGCCCACTCCGTGGCCGAAGCCCTTGGTGCGGAAGATGACCTCAGTATCCGTGATCTCCACGGTGAACATGGCGCTGTCCAGGCCGAAGATCTTCTTGGCGGTGCGGCCCGAGACGACGTCCTCGTTGAACTGGATCTTTTCCACCCGCCCGCTGGGATAGAGGGAAAGGATCTTCACCTGATCCTCCAATTTGTCCGGGTCCACATTGGCGGCAGGCCGTGCCCCGTTGATCCGCTCGGCCGCTTCCTTTCGAGTGTACACCTGCTGTCCGGTCTGCCGGCTGCCGATCTCATGGGGGCTTTCCACCGAACGCAAATACTCAAATTTATTGCTGTATACGTTCTCGCTGTCTTCGGTCCATCCGCCGGATGCGGCGTGATACATGGCGTTGATGACCTTGCCCTTGTAGAGCATGACCTCCCCCGCCGTGTCCATGACCGCCTTGGCGATGACGGAGTATTTATAGGTATACTGATCACCCCAGGATCTGCGCAGCTTGGCGTCGGAACGATAGGTCTGACAGCAGCTGCTGGAGGTGCAGACGTCCGCGTTTGGATTTGTGTTGCAGCCCCCATGGCGGATAGAATAGAGGGTGTAGGTCCTGGCGGCCACCGCCTGGGCCTTCAGCGCTTCCAGCGAATAGGAGACAGGCATCTCTCCGGCCACCACGCCCAGGATATACTCTTCCAGCAGCATATCCTGTATCTTCCCCTTTTCAGGGAAGAAAACCTTCACATAGGTGCTGTGGACCTTGGTGAAGTTGATGTCCACCGGCAGCGGCGACCAAGTGGGCGCGGGGATGACGGGCTCCGGCGTCTCCTCCACGGTCAGCGCGTCCCCCTCCGGCAAGGCGCAGGCTCGAACGGCGCCTACGACGAGCAGCACCACCGCCACCAGCAGGAGTGTGAGCCCCGCCAGCACGGGCCAGTGGATGGTGTATACCTTTTGTTTTTTGCGCGAACGCTTTTTCTTTGTGCTCATGCTATCATTATATGCATATATTTTTGCAGAATAAAGAGAAAAATGACGAACAAGCGGTAAATTTTCTTCCGCTTATCCGCCGCCGGATCAAGTGTCCGATCCCTTTGGGCCCGATTCTGTCCCATTCCCCGCCTTGCAAGTTGTTTTCTCCTATGCTATACTTCTTTCTATGAACATACATTTTTCACCCGAGGCCCAAAAACGGGAGCAGACCCCGGTGGACAATCTGTTTTTCAGCGAATTCATGCCCGACGCCGACGGCGAGGCTGTGAAAGTGTACCTCTATGGTCTCATGCAGTGCCGTTGCCCCGCCATGGGGGACGTGGCTGTCTCGGATGCTCTGCATCTGTCGGAGGGAACGGTCCGCGCCGCCTTCGTCTACTGGCAAAGCAAGGGGCTGGTCCGCATCCTGAAGGACGAGCCTTTGGAGGTGGAATATCTCACCGTGGAGCAGCCGGCCCTGACCACGGCTGTGCCGCTGAAATATCAATCCTTTGTTCGCGCCCTCAACGAGCTCATCGCCCCCCGCCGCTTCAATATGAACGAGCTGGGGCATATCTATGACTGCATCGAGATCTTTCATCTGGAAGAGAAGACGGTGCTGGAGCTGGTGAGCCACTGTATGGAGGAAAAGGGACGGAACGTCCGCATCCAGTACATCGTCACCGTGGGGAAGAGCTGGGCGGACGCGGGCATCATCACCTACGAACAGGCCCGGACCTATATCGCCAACGCAACCGTCCGCAAACACGGGGCCGCCGCCGTGCTGCGCCGCTGGAACAAGCGTCGTCCGCCCACGCTGGACGAAATGGCGCTGTACGACAAATGGGTCAAGGAATGGGGCTTCGACGATGAAGCCATCCTGGCGGTATGCCCCCGGCTCACCAACACGGCCAGTCCTTCCTTTGAAGCGTTAGGCGACCGGCTTGAGGAGCTCTATACCCAAAACAAGGTGAAGGCGGAGGACATTCGCGCGGACAGCGAGACCATCAGCGACGGGAAGGAGTTCGTCCGTATGGTCTTCGCCCGCATGGGCAAGGTGTCCACCCCCACCAAGGACGATGCGCGGCAGCTTTCCGTGTTTCTGGACGGGCCCGAGGGCCTGCCCCGGGAAGTGGTGCTGCTGGCCGCCGAGGAGTGCGCCGATGCGGAGCGGCCCTTCGGGAAGCTGAAGACCATTTTGAAGGACTGGACGGAGCGGCACATCCGCACCGTAGAGGAGGCGCAGACAGCGCTGGCGGAGCGGAAGGCCGACAATGGGGCCGCCGATCGCCGCCGCAGAGGCCATAAACGAAACACCCTGCTGAACTATGCGGAGAAGGGCGTGTCCCACGCCAATTTGGACGATATTGCCATGGATCTGGACGAACTATGAAACAGGATCTGGAAACCTATTACGCCGATCTGCGCCGCAACGCCGTGCGGCAGCTGGAAGCCCGTCGGAAGGCCTGCGAGGCCATGGACCCGGGCTTTGCCGCCCTGCAGGCCAAGCGGGGCCGGGTGTTCTCCCTGCCTGCCCAGGGAGCCAAGCTGACGCTGTCCACCATACGTCTGGAGGAGGAAGCCCTGCTGAAGCGGCACGATCTTCCCAAGGACTATCTGCAGCCCGTCTATGCCTGTTCCCTGTGCAAGGACACCGGCTATGTGGGCGATCCCGTCAAAAAGAAGTGCGCCTGCCGGCTGAAGCTGGAGCAGCGGGAGATGGTGGAGAACGCCCGCATCAACGAGCGGGAAACCTTTGAATCCTTTCGGGAGAGCATCTATCCCGACGACGCTTCCCGCCAAAGCGCTTTGAAGATCATGGCCTACTGTCAGAGGTACGCCGACACCCTGCCCACGCCCAACATCCGACAGCTGTACCTCTATGGCGAAGCGGGCCGCGGCAAGAGCTTCATGGGCAACGCCATCGCCGCCCGGGCCATCGAGCACGGGGTGGAGAGTTTGCGGCTCACGGCTTACCGCATGAACGAGGAGGTCATGCGCGGCTTTTCCACCAATGTCTCTCCCCTGCCCCGGTTCACTCAGGTGCCGCTGCTGGTGCTGGACGATCTGGGCACGGAGGCCATGATCCCCAACGTCACGGCAGAAACCCTCTTCGCCATCGCCGATCAGCGCAACATGAGCCGGCTGGCCACCGTGTATATCTCCAATCTGAACGCCGCCGAACTGGCGGAGCACTATGGGGAGCGGACCGCGTCCCGCATCCTGGACGCCGCCATCACCCGGTCCATCGTCTTCGACGGCGCAAGCCTCCGAACCAAAAAAGAGGAACGCCGCTGATGCTGTATTTGATCGCCACCCCCATCGGGAATTTAGGGGACATCACCTATCGGGCCGTCGAAACGCTGCAATGCTGCGACGAAGTCTGGTGCGAGGACACCCGGCAGACGGCCAAGCTCCTCAACCATCTGGGCATCAAAAAGCCCCTCGTCAGCTGCCACGAATACACCCAAAAGGAGAAGGCGCCCCAGCTCCTTGACAAGCTGCGCGCAGGGCTGTCCGTCGCCTACGTGTCCGACGCGGGCATGCCGGGCATCTCCGACCCCGGAGCCGGGCTCATCCAGGCCTGCATCGAGGCAGGGCTCCCCTATACGGTCCTCCCCGGTCCTTCGGCGGTGGTGACCGCCGCGGTGCTCTCGGGGCTCCCTCTCGATCGGTTCCTTTTCTTCGGCTTCCTGCCGCGGGAAGGGGCACAGCGCCGTGCAGCGCTGGCGGATATCGCCGCCTGCGGCTGCACCGCTATCCTGTACGAAAGCCCTCACCGGGTGAAGGACACCCTGTCCGACGTGTTGGGCGCAGCCGGAGACTGTCCCTGCGCCTTGGTCCGGGAGCTGACCAAGGTCCACGAAAGCTGCCAACGGGGGACCATCTCAGAGGTCCTTTCCGCCCTGCCCCAGGAGGTCAAGGGTGAATGCGTGCTGCTGTTCAGCGTCCCGCCCAGGGCAGAGGACGCCCCTACGGCGGGCGAGATGGACGCTCTGCTCCTGCGGCTGATGGATCACATGAGCCTGAAGGACGCCGCCCGAGAGGCCAGCGAAGCCCTGAAGCTCCCCAAAAAGCAGGTCTACGCCCGAGCCCTGGAACTGAAAAACGAGTAAACGAAAAGCCTGCCGGAGCTTCCGACAGGCTTTTGTTTTGTGCCGGTTACATCACATAGTCCGCGGCGTTGATGACCTTCAGGTTGGGATTCAGGCGGAGGCTGCCGGTCACCAGGTCCGCGATGTCCTCCCCCATGTCCCCCATGCTGCCGATCATGGCCACGCCCTTGGACACGGCGCTGACGGCGGCCTCCTGCTCCTCGGTGCAGAAGACCTTGGCGCAGTCGGCGATGGAGAGCCGCTCCAATATGAGCTCCGGCGTCACATCCTTGGCGATGCGCACCATGGCGCAATCCGTCACCTGGACCCCGTCCGGGTACTTCTCCAGGAGCTTTGTGTCCACGGCGGCCCGGACCATGTCCTCGATGACCTTGCCGTAGGGCTTCTGTATGGCCAGCTCGTTGTAGGTCGCGTCGATCTCCTCGAAGGCGTCCACCAGATCCTGGGGGATCTTCACCTGGCCGTTCACATACAGGTACTCGATCTCAGGGATCACGTCGGCGGCCTCCGGCTTCACGAGCAGGTCCCCGTTGATATAGAGCTTGGTGCCGTGCTTCTTCAAAAAGCGCTTGTCCATCACGGCATAGCCGTTGGCGAACTTGGTGCCGTCGGGGACGATGAGGATATCCGTGTCCTCCGTCAGCAGAGGCGCCACCGCTTCCGCCAGGGACTCCGCCAGGATGGCCAGCCGGCTGGCGAAGCGAACGCCCTTTGCGGCCAGCTTCTCCACGTTCAGGTCGGCATCCGTGAACACCAGCCGCCGGGAGGCCCAGTAGAGCGCATCCTCCCGGACCCGCAGGACGAAGGTCCTGTCGATGACGGCGTTCCGCCTAAGCAGGAGGGCTCCGTCGGGGTAGGTGTCGGTGGAGCCGTTGACGCTCAGGTTACTGAGCTTGCCCGCCATGCTCTTGGGCATGAGCACGGAGCCGTTCACCTGGATGCTCTGATAGGCCTGGGCCGCCTCCAGGGCGTCGCCGCCGATGGTCAGGGATCCATTGACCATCAGAATGGTCATCTTCCCCGCCTGGGGCGCGCTGTCGCCGGTGAGCTGGTAGGTCCCGTTCTGCTGCTGGACCCGCACGTTCTCTCCCTCGGGCACCTCCATCACGTCCGCGGCGTTCAGGGCCACGTTGTACCGGTTCAGCAGCTCCTTGGCCCGGGGCGTCACCAGGACGGTGGCGGCGTTCACCACGATCTGCTCATAGGCTTGCAGCGTCTCCTCACTCACGGAGCGCATGTCGCAGGTGGCACAGTTCACGATCATCTTCTTCATATGATTCTCCTCCTTGGCGCTTTCACTTCAGTCTGAAAAGGTTAGGAAACAGTATTTCCTCCGGGAATCGGTCGAACGTAGGGCGGTTCTCCAGCCGGTTCGGAACGGACGGGCGATAGGTCTTTCGGGTATCGGGTGCTTTGAGGTTGCGTTTCATAGGCTCATCTCCTTTTTCAACAACAGTCTGGCGCGAAGGAGCCGGGTGCGGACGGTGGCGGGCGGCATATCGAACATCTCGGCGAGCTCCACAGCGCTGTACCCCTCCAGGTATCGAAGGCGAAACAGGGTCCTGTCCTCCGCCGGAAGCCGCAGCAGCAGCAGCTCCGTTTCCGCCCGGGAGAAGCCGCCCTCCGCCTGCTCCTCCTCATCGAGCAGCAGGTTCTGCTTCCGCTGCAGCAGGGCGCTCCGGCGCACGCCGTCCAAAAAGAGGTTCCGCGCGGCCTTGTACAGCCAGGCCCGCTGCTGCTCGGGGGACAGGGAGAGCAGCAGTTCCTCCCGCTCCAGCGCCTTGAGAAAGGTTTCCTGGACCAGGTCGAACGCCACGTCGCCGCTGCGGCTGAGCTGCAGGCAGTATCGCCTGAGCTCCTCGAAATGACGTTCATACAGGTCCTGGATCATTGTCTTTTTTCCTTTCCCTTCGCGTTACATCTATATAACGAACCAAAGCGTCAAAGCGTTTCAACGAAATGAAAAAGAGCTGAGTTTTTTCTCAGCTCCTGAAGGCTCACAGGGCGGCGATGCTGGCAACAATGGTAAAGATGAGGCCAATGACCATCAGCAGCGCCATAAAGATACACATCCAACGAACGAACCGGCTATGCATGCTCTCTCCTTACGCAGCCGGGTCGAAGGCCTGCACGGCTTCATCGTCGATGACGATGTTAACCTTCTCGCGCCAGGCGTCCATTTGCTCATCGAAATACTTGCTGCCGGCGTAGCTCTTCAGCGTGCCGTCGATCACGGACTTGACCTCTTCGTAGGGAACGATGCCGGTGGTCCCCTCCACCCGCTTTACGATATAGTAGGAGGCGGTTGCGCTGCCGTCGCTGTCCTGGTCCACCGCTTCGACCATGTCCACATCTCCCACCTGCATGTCCTTCGCCAACACGTAGACGGCGCTGTTGAAGATGCTGTCATTTTCGCCGATAGGCTGTCCCTTGTCGGCGGCCAGAGCTTTGCCTTCCGCGCTCTCGTTGTCTTCGGAGGTGCGGAAAGTTTCAAAGTCTTCTCCGCCCCTGATCTTCGTCATGATCTCCTGGGCCTTTTCGGCATCAGAAATCTGGATCACCTGCACAAAGATGAAGTCCTCGGGAATATAGAGATAGGGGATCTCCATACTGGCACTATACTGGGAATAGGCGCCGTCCTGATAGCTGTCCTTAAAAACAAGGGTGGCGTACTCATCATAGATATCCTTCAGCTCCGCGTCGCTCACATTCCGCTCGGCGGTGAAGTGCTCCTCAAGCTTTTCCGCATACTTGCTCGCCAGGGCGGAATGCTCGTTGCGCGCCACGAAGGTCTTTTGACTGATGCCCATTTTGGAGAAATAGTTGGCCAGCATCGACACCGCATAGGTCTCGGGATCGGGAGAACCGGAGGACTGGGCGCTGGACAGGATCTGCTCCTTCAGATTGGTCAAGGTATCCTGCGCCGACTGGGCGACCTCCGCTTTCTCTTCATCCGTCAGCGTGATCCCCAGCTCTTTGGCCACCTGGACGTTGATCTCAGCGTCGATCAGGTTGTTGAGGATATCGTTTTTCAGGCTCTGCATGCCCGCCTCGGTGGTCGTATCATAGGCCTTTCCATAGCCAAAGGAGGCGTACATATTATACATCTCAATGTTGGAATAATAGTTATTGACGGCGATGGCGAACTCGTTCTTGGTGATCTTCGCCCCGTTCACGGTGGCCACAGCCTTGTTGCGGGTGAAGTAGTTGTCCCCGAAAGCATCCTTCTGGAGAAGCATGATCAGACCGGCGGCCAAAATAATAAGGGCCAGCGCCGCAACGGCGATGAGAAGAATTTTCCTGGTTTGACGTTTCATAGTTTGTACTCCTGCTTTTTTCTAAACAATCCTGTGAATTATAGTATAAAAGACCGCCCTTGTCAATTCAAAGGCAGTCCCTTCCGTGCTTTTTTCACGATTATTCCTTTTTTTGCCTCACATCGTCAACCGAAGGAAGGCGGCCATGCCGCCGGTGCGGCCTTCACGCCGGTAGGAATACAGGTTCGACGTCTCCCGCGTGCAAACGCCCATGAGAAAGATGTGCTCCGGGATCGCGCCCTGCTCCATAAACTGACAGGCGGCCACCTGCCACAGGTCCACGGTGGGATTGCCCCGCTCGTTGACGCCTCGAAGGGGGCAGATGGGGAAGGCTGTCTCAAAGTCCTCGCATACATCCTCTCCCACCTCGAAGCATTTGGGGCAGATGGATGGGCCCACCCCGCAGAGTATGTCCCTGGGATCGGAGCCATAGACCTTCCTCATCTGGGCGATCACGTTGCCGCCGATACGCCCCAGTGCCCCGCGCCAGCCGGCGTGGCAGAGGCCGATGGCCTTTTGAACGGGATCGAAGAAATAAAACGCCATGCAGTCGGCGTGACCGGTGATCAGGGTGACGGCGGGATCGTTGGTGATGAGCCCGTCACAGGGCGGCATGCTCTCCCGGGTATAGCCCCGGCCCAGATCCCGTCGGTCCACCGGAAGGACCGTGATCCCGTGCTCATAGCTGTCCATGACCATGGAATCGACGGGGAACCCCGCGCCGCGGCTAAAGCGGCGATAGTTCTCCATGACATCGGCTCGCTCGTCGTGGGTGAAACTCAGATTCAGCCCTGTGAAAGGAGCCTTGCTCACGCCGCCGATCCGTGCGGAAAAGCCGTGGTCGATCTCCGGCCGCGCCGAAAAAGCGGGCAGCGTATAAATACCTACGCCTGCCTGCTCCTGGTAGGCATACCCGGTCCGGATCCGCCTATATGCTTCTGTAAACGCGGCTCTGTCCATCACGCACCGGTATTTTCGTCCAGCAGCCGCTGCAGCTCCTCCATGAAGGTCTGTGTGTCCTTGAACTCCTTATAGACGGAAGCAAAGCGCACATAGGCCACCTCGTCCACGCCCTTGAGCTGCTTCATGACCATCTCGCCCAGCGCCGCCGTGGAGATTTCGGAATCCAGGGAGTTGTTCACCTCCCGGACGATCCGATCCACCATCTGATTCTGCACGTCTGTAGAGATGGGCCGCTTCTCACAGGCTTTGCGGATACCCGTGGCGATCTTCTCCCGCTCGAAGAGCTCCCGGCGCCCGTCGCGCTTGACCACCATGATGGGATTCTCCTCGATCCGCTCGAAGGTGGTGAACCGGCGTCCGCACTGTATGCACTCCCGCCGACGACGAATGGCCGTGCTATCCTCGTTGGGACGGCTATCGACGACCTTGCTCTCCATGCTGCCGCAGTAACGACACTTCATTGGCTTGTCCTCCGATGGCAAAACTTTACTTGTACAGTATAGCATAGTTTTCCCGGCCCCGGCGCGATGGATTCTGTAAACATGCTATTAACATTTACGCCGGATATTCCCTCATGTCCACCAGGATCACGTCCTCTCCGATCTTCTGGATACGACAGAAAGGGATCACCAGTCCGTCTCGAACTTTGATGAGCCCCAGCATGCTCCGCTCACCGGGGACGACAATGGCTAAAATCTGTCCCGTGCACAGATCCAGCTCCAGGTCCGTCACACAGCCCAGCCGCCCGCCGTCACACACATTGATGACTTCCTTGCATTTCAAATCCGAAAACGTCGTCCTCAATTCCATAGGCGCCTCCTTCCGGTCCTATTCTATGCCCATCAATTCGCTGTCAGAACTTGACGAATGAGCAATAAACATATAAGATACTATTGCTGTACAAAAAACGGAAGGAGGGGCTGACAACGGTGAAAAAGGTATTGCTGGCTTTGTTGCTGCTATGCCTGGCGCTCCTGGGCTGTCAACGGGCGACCCAGGTGGAAGCCCTTGCGCCCACGCCCGCGGCCACAGAAGCAGCGACGCCCACGCCGATCACCCCGCCCAGCCCTTCGATTCGACAGGTCCTCATTTATGCGGCCTCGCCTACCCCCTCCCCTACCGTGCCGCCTACGCCTTCGCCCACGCCCACGCCCTCTCCCATCCCCACGCCCACGCCCACGCCGACGCCGACGCCCACGCCCACGCCGATGCCGACGCCCTTTACCATCGTGTGGATGACCGACACCCAGATCCTCAGCCGCGATTATCCCAACGTGTTCAACTGTATTCGGGATTGGGTGCTGGAAAACCGTGAAAAGGAGAACATCCAGTTCGTCATACACACAGGAGACGTGATCGACGCTTACAGCACCGCCATGTTTGAAAACGCCGCCAACGCCCTGGTCCCCATCTTCGAAACGATCCCCGGCATGGTGGTCAGCGGAAACCACGACGTCGCCAACTTTGGGCGGAGCCAATGGTACTTCACCCACCGTCCCTACGCTCAATTGGTCCAGAAAGAAGGACAAACCTATAGGGATGGCGACGCTGCCTACGTGACCTTCCATGCTGGCGAAACCGATTTTCTGGTGTTCGGTATCGGCTATGATGTGACGTGCACCGCCTGGATGAACGAGGTCATCGCCCAGCACCCCGATCATGTGGTGATCGTCGCCGTTCATAAAGGGCTTCAGGAGAACGGCACTTTCTTCCATCAAACAAGGGCTATCTTTCTGGACGTGATGCCCCATTGGCCCAATTTCCGGCTGGTCCTGTGCGGGCATATACGCGGCTCCTTGCTCCGCACCGACTGGTTTGACGACGATGGAGACAAGAAGCAGGATCGATCCGTCGTCACCATGATGTTCAATTATCAGGATGATCGCAAGAAAGGTCTTGGATTTATCCGCCTGCTGCGGTTTTCTCCTGTGGATCACAGCATAGAGGTGCTGACCTACTCCCCCTGGTACGATCAATGGGGATACCCTCGAGTAAACGCCTCGGATAACCATTTCACGCTGGAAAACGCCTGGTAACCCGATCTGAAACACAGCATGGGACTGTCGCTCAGGCGACAGTCCTTTTTCGTCACGCCCGACATCTATACCCGCATAGTATAGGGTATCTTTCTGAAAGGGAGGTATGTTACCAAATGCAGCAAAATTTTCAGAACGGCGACGCCTGCTGCTTTACGGGCCGCAATCCCGGCGTGGACCCCACCGCGGAGTGCAACGTGGTCATGGCGGGCGAAGTCTCCAGCGACGGTACCTGCGACTTTGCTTCCGGCGGCGGATGCGCCCTTGCCACGGTGTATTTCCCCAACCAAGCGTATCGGGCGGGGTATTGTCCCTCTGAGGCTCTGTTGAAAGGCACCCTGTTTCCGGAGCTGGTTTTTGAGCGCGTGTTGCCGGAGGAGGTGTGAGCATGGATCAGGATCGTTTAGCATTGCTCAAAAAGATCGGTGAAGCCCGGTTCACCTGTGTGGAACTGAACCTTTATTTGGACACCCATCCCGACGATATGGCTGCTCGGGCAGACTTCAACAGCTACAGCGACAAACTCCAGACCCTGCTGGATACCTATACCGGCACGTACGGACCTCTGATGAACTTCGGTCAGTGCACCCTGGATGCGGGCAGTTGGGTCCGATCCCCCTGGCCCTGGGAAACGGTGTGAGTCCGGAAAGGAGAAAGCTATGTGGATCTATGAAAAGCGTCTCGAATACCCTGTAAACATCACGAAACCGGACCTGAGAATGGCAAAACTTCTGATGGCCCAGTACGGCGGACCGGATTCCGAACTGGGTGCAGCCCTTCGCTACCTGACTCAGCGCTACTCCATGCCCGATGATCGGGTGAAGGCCGCCTTGACCGATATCGGTGTGTCGGAAGAACCTTTTGAAGTGTCTCCCCCGCCCTTCTTTTTTGTTCTTTTTTCTATGACGGATTCAAGCTCAAACTTGGTTTCAAGCGGCAACACCTTCAGGTAAACATCCACATGAGTCCGATCATGCACAATCATTCGACTAAGCACTCGCCTATAGAATTCATCGTTGAATTCCTCGCTCTCTGCCATGTCACGAAGTACATCTTTTATCCTGTTTCTATCTGTCTTACTGATCGTTGACCTGCTCAATTTATCTATGCTTTGCTGTGTAGTCCTGATCTGTTCATTGATTTCTTCCTGAGCTTTCAAAAAATCTTCCCGCTGTATCCCATCATCAAGATACAGGCTCAAGAGCTTCTCTTTCTTTTTTGTTGCCACTTGGATCTCTTGTTCCAGATCATACACATTCTGCATGGGCTTGTCCTCATTCAATACTGCCTGTACATCACGACAAATCATCTCAAGCGTTTCATCAAAATCAGCCTCGATTTGCCGAAAAACCGCTTTCATTATATTGATTGCGTCGATGTTTCGAATCGCTTCAAAGGAGCAGCCGGTCGTTTCTCCGTTTGGATACACTTTTCTGTTTCCATGGGCATGGGCTTCTCCGCATGCCCAATACTTGGATCTTCCTGGATCTTCCTCCTCCCTTCAAATCCCGGTATCTCGCTATATATCGTGTCCCGCATCTGCCGCAAATGATTTTTCCGGAAAAACAATACCTGTTACTATATCCCACAGGCGCGCCTTTTCCATGCTCCTCTATTCTTTTTTGTGCAGCGTCAAACAGCTCTCTGGAAACGATGGGTTCATGATGATCCTTTATGATAACGAATTCTTCCTGGCCGCGATTGTATTTTTTCGCATGTGACAAATAATCTGGAGTATACGTCTTTTTCTGAACCAGATCCCCGCAATACTTTTCGTTTTGCAGCATCCTCCGCAGTACAGTATCGGACCAAGTATTTACACGCATCGGTTTTATTCCCATCTCTCTGAGTTTGTTGCCGATGGTATGGATGTTCAAATCCTCATACACGAACATCTCAAATACTTTCCTGACGATCCGCGCTCCTTCTTCATTTATCGTCAGCACCCCGTTTTTCACATCATACCCTATCATATCCCGTCCAAACACGACCCCTTTTTCCATCTGTCGTGTTTGGCCCCATTTGACTCGCTCACTTGTTTTCCTGCTTTCCTCCTGCGCGATAGAGGACATGATGGTCAATCTCAATTCGGCGTCCGGGTCGAGCGAATTGATGTTGTCATTCATAAAAATCACCCCCACACCGATGGCTTTGAGATCGCGGGTGATTTGAAGGCTGTCCACCGTGTTTCTGGCAAACCGGGAGACCTCTTTTGTTATGATCAAATCCAATTTGTGCGCCTTTGCATCTTGGATCATCCGATTAAAATTCTTCCTCTTTTTTGTGGAAGTTCCAGAAATGCCTTCATCGGGATATACTTCCACGAGCTTCCAATCTTCACGGCGTTCAATGTATTCCCGAAAAAAACGTTGCTGACTTTCCAATGAATTAGCCTGATCTCGTTTATCCGTCGAAACGCGGCAATATGCACCGACTCGCTTACAGGAATCAACTATCGGTCTTTCGGCATTCATCTTTTCGTAGTTCATCGGTGAACCTCCTCGATCTGTGTCAGTTTCTTTTTCGAAATCGCCGCTGCATCCTGTCCACACATTCCTGCCCTTGTCCCGGCGAAATAATCTTTTTCGTAACCAAGAGAGTAATCATGGCATCGTAGTAGCTTCTTTGGATTTCCAATCGTTGGTCTTGACTAAACTCAACCTTATTGACGATCCTGAATTCTCTTGGCCGTATCCTTGTTGAATCGTTGCTATGAGCTGAGCCGAGCTCGTGCTCTGCAACCAATGATCCTGAAAGGCTCCTATCTTCCATAATGCAGAGCCTCGCCATTCTCATTTGTCAGATACAGTATAGCTGGGTTAAGTTTATGTGTTGAGGATGTCGATTTGATTATTTTGTCATTTTGTTTGGTTTTTTCAAATCTCATCCGATTTCTTCAATACTCCCCATGTCAGAGGATATTGACTTCTCAAGCGGAATATGATCGTGAATTATAGTCAATAAAAAAAAGGAAGAATGCGTGTTGTTTCACATTCTTCCTTGTCGGTGTCATTTCCGCTTAAGATAGTTATCCTATCCTGACATATTATTCTTCTGAATAGTGCAAGTTGCAACAAACTGTTTCGGCGCGTGGCCGGAGTAGTAGAAGGGGTAACAGGTCACCAGGATCAGGTGTTTGCCCTCAATGATCGGGATACGAAGCTCATCGTCGCTGTCCAGGATCTCCGTCTGCTCCACGATATAGGTGTAGGTCGTGCCGTTGGGCATGGTCACCAAGATGGTGTCGCCGTAGTCTATGTCCTTCAAGACCAGCAGATGGTTCCGATTCCTATGGCCGTACACCACACAGACACCCTCCTTCCCTGGTTTCGCGGAGGTGGGCAGCCATCCTGGAGCCTTGTCCAGGGTAGACGCCTCCACGTTCCCCGCTACGGAGATGTTCTTGCCCAGGATCGTCAGGGTGAAGGCCATGCCGCTTTCCACGGTGGGTTTAGGCGTTGCGGTCGCCGTATGCGGGCTGCCAGTCCTGGTGGGGCCGGATGGTCCCTGCACAGGATCGTCTGAAGCATCTGGGTCCGACTCCTCGGTGGCGATCGGGGTCGGCTCCGGGGTACGGACTGCCGGTGTGGGCATGACCGGATACACGGAACTATCCGGACAAGGGATATAGATAATTATCGGTGTCCTGGTCGGGGTTGGGGTAATGATCGGCGTTTTGGTAGGCTGGATGATTGCCACCGGGGTGCGGTCCGCCTGTTCGCGGCAGATGAGTACCCCGAAGGTGGCTATGACCAGCACCATCAGAATGATCAGCAACGTTATCGTCAGTTTTGCTTTCATGTTCTCTCCTTCTCAGTCTGAATATGGTCTGCCGAACATATAGATCGGATAATTCTTGGATTCCCACAGGTCCCGGACGATCACCCGTCCGTGACCGCTGGAGGCTTCGCACACCTTGCCGTCGCCTATGTAGATGCCCACATGGTGGATCTCCTTCCATCGGTGGCAGCCTTCGCATTTGAGATTGACCCAAAAAACCAAGTCCCCGGGCTGAAGCTCGCTTCGGGCCACGGTCCGGCCCCGGTCATAGCAATACTTGGCCTGACCCGCGGCGTTGGTGTACATCCGGTCCCCCAGCGCCGGGTCTACCTGCTTTATGGACCAATAGGCAAGGCCGGAGCAGTCGAACTTGTTTTCGCCCTTCGCACCCCACACATACGGAGCGCCCAGCTTGGATAGGGCTGCCTTGACCACTTCCGCGCCTTTGCTGTTGCTGGGAAGATGAGTCATGATCTCCGTCAGGTCCGCGCCGTTGGTCAGATCCACGCCGATCAATGCCGCGTAGAAGGTGAAATACCGGGGCGACATCATCTCCTCCAGGATCTCGTTTTGATAGTCCGTGAACCCGTAGTGCTGGGCTGCCTCCTTATAGGTCATGGCGTACTGGGTGATCGTCAGGTACAGCACGGTCTTCATGGGAGGCTCCACCTCCGGGATCTTCCCGTCCTTGTCCGGCGTCGGTTTCGGCACCACCGCGTCCTCGTCCACTTCCTCCTCCACCCTGGTCCTGTAGTAGTATTGGTTCATGACCCGGAAGACGGCCCGTATCCCGGCCTCGTCCTCGGCGGAGGGTGTGATTACATCCCTGGGGTTCGTTTCGTCCGTGGTCGTCAGCACCGAGTACACGGC
Source organism: uncultured Eubacteriales bacterium (assembly GCA_902802575.1). Taxonomy (GTDB): domain Bacteria; phylum Bacillota; class Clostridia; order Christensenellales; family CAG-138; genus RUG472. The sequence continues at coordinate 28,385 of CADCMN010000023.1, forward strand.
CAACACGTCGTTCCAGTTATTGACGGAAGCGGAGTCGCCATCGTTATCCCCCTTGTAGACCACTTGGACTTCATCGTAACGGGAGTCCTGCTCATAGCTTTGGACCAAGTTTTCGATCTCCTGCTCATAGTCGGCGTTGATGGAATGGACAATATCCGACATGGGCCGTCCTTCCTCCGTCTCGTTGGACCAGAACAGGCCAAAGGCTGAATTGAGGAGGATGGCGAATACGCCGATCATGGCGATCACCAGTACCGCCACCCAGCCTCCTTCCAGGATCGCCGTTACCAAGGCCTTGACCCCTTCCGTGATCGCCCTGACCACAGCGGCCAATAGCTTGGAGGCCGCCTGCCCGACCTTTACAGCGGCCCGTCCCGCCTTGACCGAGGCCTCCTTTGCAGCCTGTGCCGCTTTCGCGGAGGTCTGCGCCGCTTTCTGCCCGGTCTTGGCGGTCTGCCTGACCGTCCGCGCTGTTTGCTGTGTGGTGCGTCCGGTGTCCAGCGCCTTTCGTGCGCCTTTTACACCCTTTTCCGGGGCCGCAGCAGCAAAATGCGCTTCTTTCTTTGTTCCCGGCAGGATGCTTTTCGCCGGAGATATTGCCCGATCTTCTGCTTTTGCGCCGGAAGCGGACGGGGCACGACCATACGGATCCTGTACCCGTAGGCCGGATGCGTTTTTCTGCCACTCCGACCGTTTTGTTTGCCCTTGGGCATGAGCCCTTCCTCCTTCTTCTGAAATGGAGGAACCCGCCGAAGGGTTCCTGTCGGCGGGCTCCATGGTCTGTTGATCTATGCTTCTGTCCCGATAGGTCAGATGCTTCTTTGCGTTCTCCCTGGCCTGTGCGTCAGGCTGACCGCTTTCGGCCAAAGGCTCTGTGCCGGGATCAGTCCGAGGTGGTTCCTGTGCATGGCTCTTCGTAGAAGTACCGGGCTGATCGGCCTCGACCGTTTCTTCACGCCGGATCTCTGCATTCGCGGTTGATTGGTCTCTGTCGGTCAGGCGTTCTTCCTCACGCTTCTCCTGAAACTGCCGGATCGCTCGTTTACGCAGCGCATTCCCGGCTGATTCCAGCGCGGATTCCGTTTTGTGCAAAACGGTGCCGGTATACGATTCTACCTTTTGCTCCGCATACTGGCCGGGAGAAACATCCGGCTGCTCGTTTACCTCGTCTTTGACCTTCTCGACGGCTGCCTGTGCATGCCTGACGGCATCCTTAACCACATGGTCCTTGGGCATCTTTCGACTGTCCGAATGGCCGGAAGCAGGTTTTGCCGCCTCTCTTGGCACAGCACCGGCGTTTGCACGAGCCGATGGAGCCGGGCTGAAAACAAGGATACTTTCTCTTGTCGCAGCCGGACCGGAAACGGGGATATGTTCTCTCGCCTGTGCAAAGCCGCCCTCCGGCGCACCGTTGTCTCCCCCTTCCGCACGGACCTGCTCCCTATGCTGTCGGATCATCTGTTGCCGCGGCATTTCCCGCGCAGGTGCCGATTCATGGGCACTCTCCATGCGGGGAGCATTGAAAGCAGCAGCATCAGAGGATATATGGAATGTCACGGGCAGATCTGTCGGATGATCCTGAACTGATGCGGAAACAGGATTGTCCCAACCCGTGTTAGGAGTATATGTTCCCAAAGGTTTATCGGCCATAGGCTCGGATGCCATTGGCTCCACCCTCTGACCGGGCTGTTTTACTCTCAGCTGCTGGGAGAACGCCTGTTTCCTGCGCTGTTCTACCTGCTTGGGTTCTGTTTTTCTTGCAGAAGGTTTCTTATCTTCCACGACTCATCACTCCTCTATGCTTTGCCCTTCGGCTGGGCTTGAGATCATGGTCTTGGTGGTGACCAGCGGATACAGGGGGTTGTCCGAAGGGATGCGGTTTATGAACGGGATGATGTTCCCGCCGCAGAGGATCAGCCCGTTGCCGGTAGGCGCGTTGGATACGGAGGAGAGCTGCTCCGGGGTGATGCTCAACAGATGGGACAGGGTGTTCCGGGCATAGGCCGACTGATTGAACAGGACCAGCAGCTCGGAGTTGGCTAGCATGGTCTGTGCCCTGTGGCTCTGGAGCATATCGTCCACGTCCTGAGTGATACCCGTGTAGCAGGCGTAGTATTTCCGCGCCCGCTTCCACTGGGTGAACAGGAACTCGGAGCTGTGTTCGCCCATGAGCAACAGATAGAACTCGTCGATGAACACATAGGTGAACCGCTTTTTGGCCGCATTCTTCAGGATACGATTGTAGATGGAATCCAGGATCACCAACATGCCCACCGCTTTCAGAGAGCTGCCCAGGTCCCGGATGTCGTAGCAGATCAGGGAGTTTTTCGTGTTCACGTTGGTGGGCTGGGCGAAGATGTCCAGCAGGCCCTCGGTGTACAGCTCGATCTTCAGGGCCAGGTCCTGCGCCTCCTGCTCGTTCTGCTCTCTAAGGCACCAATAGAAGTCCTTGAGAGTGGGAGCTTGCCCCTGGGACCCGTGGCTGATGTGTTCGGAGAACACCATGGTGATGACACGGGAGATAATGGACTTTTCCTCGGCGGTGATGGAGCCGATCATCATCTCACAGAAGGAGGTCACGAAATCCGCTTTCTCCTTGCAGGCGTCCTTGGCTCGGGCGTACTCCGCGCCCATGTCCAGGGCGTTGATATGGTTGGGGGAGTTGGCGGAGATGGTGATCACCTCCCCGTGGAGGGAACGGACCAGGGGCGAATACTCCCGTTCCGGGTCAATGATGATCACGTCACAGTCGCCGCGGGCGGCCAGCTGGAACATCTCGGTCTTTGCGAACACCGACTTGCCGGAGCCGGAGACGCCCAGGATCAGACTGTTTCCGTTCTGAAGCTCCCCGCGGTTGATAAAGATCAGGTTGCCGGTGATCTGGTTCCTGCCACAGTAGACCCCGTGGGTGTGCTCCAGACTCTGGGCCCGAAAGGGCATGAGCGTGGCCGCGTTCTCGGTGGTCATGGTCCGAAGGGCATCGATCCGGCGCAGGCCATAGGGCAAGGCGGTGTCCATGCCCTCCCGCTGACGGTACTTCAGCACCTCGAACTCGCAGCTGTACTTCCGACCGGTGGAAATCAGCGTGGCGGTATCGCTGTCCAGCTGCTTTTTGCTATCCGCCAGGTGGATCAGCGTCACGGTCACGAACTTTAGCTGCTGGTTTTCCTGGGTCAGCTTCTTGAGAAGGTTCTCCGTCTCCTGCTGCTGTTGCTGGATGTCGTAGGGAAGCGTGGCGGACCAGTTCAGGTTCTGGTTCTGCTTCTGCGTCCACTTGGCGGCGTTGGTGGCGATGCCCAGCAGGATGTTGTTGACCTCCTTCACCGCTTCACTGGTGGGGATGGAGACCAGGTCTATGGACAGCATGAGGTTGCGGCCCATGTTGCACATCTCCCCGATCATGGAATCCTTCAGGATGGTGGGATAGTCCTTGAGGTACAGGACCCGTCCGTACCGCTTACCGATCTTGATATAGTCCGGCTTATAGGAGAGGAACGGCGGCGCGATCACGTCCAGGAAGGAGTGACCCCGGCGCATGAGGGTCTTCATATTGAAATGAAAGTGCTCCTCCTCCCCCGGATGGAAGAAGTCATAGAACACCCGCAGGCGCTCCTCGGCATCCAGCTCTACGCATTTGGAATTGAAAGCATTGAGACCGGTTTGCAGGTTGGTGGCGATGGTCCTATAGTATTGGGAAACATCGTCATGCCGGTCATGGAAGGAGGACACGGTGGCATAGATGGAATGGGTGATCCGATTCCCCACCTTGGCGTCCGCCAGAAGGATGTCGTTCCGGCCCTGGACCAGCGGATCCAGATCGTTTCCCGGCAGAGGGATCAGGTTGTCCCGTATGGCCCGCTTGGGCTGGGTCCGATTGAAGATGGAGATCTTGGTGGTCGTTCCCGGTTCCTGGCTGTTCAGCAGTTCCCCGTAGGATTTGACGATCTGCTGCTTGGCGTCTATGGACGCCACGGCGTAGTTGATGTCCGTGAGCTGAAAGGTCTTGGAGTACTTCTCCTTCCCGATCTGGAAGATGCCGTTATCCCATATCCGCTGGATGGGGATGGCATGTTGTACGGACCGAGGCACCTTGTAGGGCTCCCGGTCCCGCTTCTCTATGGTTTGCAGGGTCTTAATCAACCTTCAGTTCCTCCTTATATTTGTGGTTCGTTTTCAGCACTTCGGCGTACAGGTTGTAGGGCTGGCAGACCAGGTGCTTGGGCATGAGGAACTCTGAGCGAATGAACTGCACCAAGAACCTCTCCGCCGTCATCCCCTGAAAGCGGACAAAGCCTGCCAGAGCAAAGGGGATGGCCACCAGGATGCACAGCCATCCGATCATCTCCACGCCTACGAACCGTCGAAGGCCGAAGTATATGCCCACCGCCGACACGATGGCCAGCGCGGAGCAAAGGAGCTGCCGCTTATTGAGGCCCATGAGAATGGACTCCTCATATTCGCGGATCTCCTTGACAACGTAGGTTTCCATTGGAGAACCTCCTTTTTAGAATTTGAATATAAAAAAGACGGCGTTCTGCCGTCTTGAATCGAATCGACATCCTCAACGATACCCGTATTCTTCGGTATACTGTAGTCGAAGGGATGGCGATTGTTATGAAGTGGTTGTTGATCGGCTGTATCGTCGGGTTTCTGTTCGGGATCGTTTTGAATCTTCCGAAGCTGGTCGGGTTGGGGCTGCCGGTGTTGTATTCCCTGGTTATCGTATGGGTCCCCGGCTGGTCTACCGCCCATCCCGTCCTCTCCAACGGTATCTTCTACGGTCTGATCGGATTCAACATCCTCCTCTGGCTGATCGGCCTCGGCCAGGCCGTGTATGACCGAATCATAGAGCGCCGGGTCCAGCAAATGGAGATCGCAGCCGCCATCCGAAAGCTGAAGCAGCAACAGATCGCCCGGTGAGGCGGTCTTTTTTAGAATCCGATCATTTCCTTGACGACACGCTCACTCATCTTCACCGCGCCGACCAGGACCAGGAGATTAAAGATCAGCTCGCCCATATAGCTCCACACCATCTGTACGGCGGAAGCGTTGGCGTCCGCGATCTGCGGCGGGGATGCCGCGAACGCGGAGTAGATGATGCAGGCGATGACGATGATCGCACCCTGCAAACAGACACCCGCATAGCTCTTCAGGTACTGCCATCCCACGCGGGAGGTCCCCTCCCCGGCGAAGGTCGCCAGAGGGATCGGAGCCAAGGCCGTGTACATGTACAGCTGGAAGAACCGGCTGTACACCGTCAGGATCATCACGAAGGACAGGACCCAGACCAGCAGGGAGCTGATCATGGCCACGATCCACAAGGGAATGGAATCGAAGAAGCCGCACTCCAGGATCTTCTGTTGGATCACATCCGGCAGTGTGACCCCCTGAGTCAGCACGTTCCCCACGTTCCCGGCGATCCTCGATATGATCCCCTGGGCTATGGAGAAGATGGCCAGCAGGATGTCCATGCTGTAGGTCACCGCGCCTTTAGCTATGGCAAACCGGAGAAACAGCTTCAGGGCTTGTTCCGGTCGTTTCAGTTCGGAGAAGTTGGTGGTGGTCCTCGCCACGCCGATCACGAAGAACAGGACCAGCAGCGCATACGCAATGGACTTCATGCCGCCGTGGATGTTGGTGATGATGCTCCAGATGGTGCCGCCGCGAAACTCCTGCGGGGAGGTGGTGAGCAGCGTCCATATCTCCTGCATCTTCTCCGTCCAGGTCGCGAGGGCTTTCAGCAGGTTTTCAAGTACCCAATTGGTTCCCATGGTTCACCTCCGATACGGGGAGCAGGCAAAAGCGCCTGCTCCCCTTCTTCTCTCTGTGTCCGCACTCAGCCGGTAATCAGGCTCAGGATCTCTTTGGTGAAGGTGATGACGATGCCGCCGGCGATGGTCATCATACCGTTGGCCCGCTGAGAAGGGTCATGAGACTTCAGGCTGAGGCCCAGTTGCAACACGCCGAAGCCCAGCAGGATGATGCCCACGGCCCGGATTAGGCCGAAGATGAAGTCGCTGAGCTTGTTCACCACGGCGATGGGGTCCCCGTCCGCAAACGCGGTAGCGGCCAGGGAAAAGGTCAGCACCAGGACGCAGAACAGGGCGAACAGGGTACGGATAGTTTTGTTTCGGTTCATTCTTTCTTTTCCTCCAATTCGTTTTCAAGATAGATATATCGTTCAGCGTTCTCAAAGTCGAAGGCTTTGTCGAACGGGATATAGGGATAGGCTTTCGCCTTGTGGATGTAGGGCGGATACCCGCCGTTGACGGTCTTGCGGATGTTGGGATGCCGGTTCAGGTCGTACTTATCGTCCATCACCGCAGGGAAGCCGCGAATGAACAGGAGCGCCTTGCTGTTGTCCAGCAAACGCACCTCGTCCGGGGTCATCAGCTCCCGGCCCGTGGTCTGCATGTTGGTGGAGTAGCTGCCGCTCTTGCCCTTGGTCTGGCCGTGGGTCCGGGTGTCGATGGTCTCCTTGCCCAGGAGCTTGGAGATGTACTCATGTGTACTCTGCTCGTTCCCGCCCAGGTACAGGAGCGTATCGCAGTTGCCGGTGATGGTTTCCCAACCGTGTTCCTTGTACAGTCCCTTGAGCTGGGCCAGGTTCTGGACGATGATGGTGGCGCTGATCTCACGGGAGCGCATGGTGGCCAGGGATTTGTCGAACTCCTCCGGCAAGGACACGTTGGCGAACTCGTCCAGGATCATCCGCACATGGATGGGCAGCCGTCCCCGGTACACATGGTCGGCCTGGTAATATAGCTCCTGGATGATCTGCGTGTAGAGCATACCCACAAGGTACGATAGCGAGGTATCGTTATCGGGGATGACAGCGAAGATAGCCGTCTTCCGCTTCCCGATCTCGCTGATGTCCATGTCGTCGTGGTCGGTGATGGAGCAGATCTGGTCCATGTTGAACGCCGCCAAGCGGACGGCCAAGGAGATGTTGATGCTCTTGGCGGTCTTACCCGCCGCCTGCTTGTAGATGCGGTACTGCTTGACCGCGATATGGTTCGGGTCGTTCATGCCCAGGTCGTTGAACAGCATGTCAAGAGGGGATTTATAGGATTCCTTTTCCTCCTTCACATCCGCGTAAGACAGCATCCGTATGATCATGCCGAAGTTCTGCTCGTTCTCCGGCGCTTCGTACAGGAGATAGAACATCAGGGCCTCCAGCAGCGCGGTCTCCGCCTTCTCCCAGAAGGGGTCGCTGCCGCCCGCGTTCTTCGGCGTGGTGTTGCGGATCAGGTTCGTGATGAGCCGCAGCACATCCTTATCGTCCCGGATATAGCGGAAGGGATCGTACCCGTCCGATCGGGAGAAGTCCACCAGGTTGAACACCCTGACCGTGTACCCCTGCTCGATCAGCAGATGGCCCACGGCGGACAGGATCTCGCCCTTGGGGTCGGTGATCACATAGCTGCAATTACACTCCATGATCCCCGGCAGGGCCAGGGATCGGGTCTTGCCCGCGCCGCTGCCGCCCAGGGTCAGGATGTTCAGGTTCCTTCGGTGCTTATGGGTGTCCATGCCGATCTTCACATGTCGGGTCAGAGGGAAGTTCAGTTTCTGCGCCAGCTGCCCGTTCAGCTCCTTGGAAGAACCCCACTTGGCGGAACCATGCTCCTCCCCCTGCCGAAGGTTCGGTCGTGTGCCGAAATAGACCAGCCCACCAAAGCCGTACAGCAGGAGGCACATGAGGAGGCTCCGGGGACTGTCGACGCACCACTCGATCAGCCATCGATCAGCCACGGGGTCTGTATCCGCTCCGTCAGCCGGGAGAACACATCCACCAGGCTTCCCCCCAGGCACGGGGCCAGGATCAAGGCGAACCAGACCGTAGGCAGCAGGAGGACCCCGAATAGGATCAGGTCCTCCTGCCGATTGTTGTTGCGATTGTTGGACATACGATCAGAAGCACCTTCTCTCCTTGACGGCCCGGAGTTTCTCGAAGATATACAGCACCCGCACCACCTCGCTGCGGTAGTCCGCGTCCTCGGGCAAAACGTACTTCAGTCGGGACAGGGCGTTGATCACAACATCCTTCTGCTTCTTGTTGAGAATGACTCTATAATACTTCTGGTTCTTCAACAGTTACCTCCTTCTTATCGCTCTTTGTCCGGCTCCTTCGTCTTTTTCTTTCTGCGGACAGGGGCAACCGCCTCCCGCTCCTGCTTTTCCAGAAGCTGCCGGTTCGCCTCCAGCTGCGCCAGCACGGACGGTTTACCGCTGCTGTTCCGTTCCTCCGTCGGGCTTCGGTCGGAGCGCCTGGGCGCGGGCTGTTCCCTGGTGTCGCTTGAGCTTTGCCTCGACGGAGTATCTTTTTTTGGCGGTTCCTGCTCCTTCTCCGGCTCCACCTGGGTGTAGCCGATCCGGTCAAGGATGTGGTTGACCAGCGGAATGCTGCGGGCAGCGATCACCACATCCACCTTCCCGTCCTCGGACTTCGTATCCACGAAGGGCGCAAACAGCACCTGTTTTCTCGCGGACGCTTTGAAGTCGTGATACTGTTCTTTGGTCAGGGATAAGACCTGAAGCTCCTCGCCGGAGCGCAGGAGCTTCATCATGGAGGTCTTACCGTAGACCTTCTTATGGTTCTTGGACCAGGCGACCAATATGGCCGCCAGATTCTTGGCTGCGGAGCCGGTCAGCCGGATGGCGACCTCGCTCCCGTTCAGCACCATGCGGACGACTTCGTCCGCCGCTTCACCGTTCATGCGTTTTTCCTCCTTATGGGTATAACAAAAGGGAGACCTTTCGATCTCCCTCGCCTACTGAACCGTTACAGTTCTATTTGCATGATCCGCATTTGGTATGCTTTGTTTCGTTGCGGGTCAAAGTCCCACCGCAGGGATGATTGCGCCAGAACCGAATGCCCGCTTTTCTTCAACAAGTCCAGGGCTTGACTTGCCCCGTCGATCCTGCCGACCTCACCGATGCGGCACTCCTCCAGGCCGACAATAAC
>CADCMN010000024.1 GCA_902802575.1 uncultured Eubacteriales bacterium
CTTGCTGAAGAGCACGTCGGGCTTCACGTCCTTCATGATCCGCCGGGACTGGAAGTAGCCCTTCACCACCCGGAAGGGGTCGGTGAAGTTCTTCCAGGACCAATAGCGCCGAAGTTTTCCCCAGGCCACGGCGTGATAGACGACCTCCGGCCGCTCCGCGATGAGCTTGTGCTCGATGCCCTCCTCGGTGCCGATATAGTGGATGGTCCACTCGTTCCTGTCCAGCCGGTCCATCAGCGCCAGATTGGGCATCACATGGCCCGCCGTGCCGCCGCCGGTAAAGATGATGGTCTTCATGCGCTTTTCCCCTTTGCTTTGCTTGCCTGCTATTCTATGCCGTCCTGGCCTGTATGGTGCCCGCCTCAGGCGCCCGTGCCGGTTGCCGTGGTCTCCTCCACGATGCAGTTTTTGGTGGTGGGCGATTTCGTCAGATCATCGTCCTTCAGCAGGGCCTGGGCGATGAGGAACTTCATCTGGGTCCACTCGTCCACCTGCTTGGTCATGTCGATCTCCAACATGACCAGCACCAGCCGATCCTCCTTGGGGTCAAGCTGCTCCGTTTCTCCATGCCCATCCTCCACATACTTGCTGCTCCGGAAGGCCACGAACCAGGCCAGCTCCTTGTCGGCGTCCTTGGCGTTAAACTTCTTGGCCAACTCGGCGGTGCCCGTCTTGCCGGCGCACTTGTAGGTCCGAAGCACGCTCAAAAACCGACCCGTGCCATAGCCGCCCCAATGCTCCCTTTTCCCGGTTTGAGCATTTGTCCAGGGCTGCTTGCCCATGGTGCTGGGCGGCTCCACCACGCCCTCCAGCATATCCAAGATCTCGCTCGCCGTATTCTGGGAGCAGATTTCCTTCCATACGGTGTCCTCATGGTGGCTGACCTCCACATAATCCGTCCCCTGCTCCTGCCAGATGGACTGGATCACGTAGGGCTGATACACCACGCCGCCGTTGCGGAAGGCGGAGATATAGCTGGCCAGCTGCAGGGGCGTCAGCAGCAGCTCGCCCTGCCCGTATCCGGTCATGGCCAAAAGGTCCATGGTCTCCTCGGAGGCCGCCTTCTCCCCGTCGCCGGTGTTCTTGATCTGAGACTTCTGGGTGGGCAGGTCAAAGGGCACCGGCTCGCCCATGCCCATGCCGCTCAGATACCTTTTAAGCGTGTTCCAGCCGATCTTCATGCCCAAATAGGCGAAGTAGATGTTGTCCGACTGGATCATGCAGTTCTTCATATTCATGGGACCCCGCCGGTTGGTGCTCCAGGTACGGGTGACCTTGGTCACCCCGCTTTCCGGGATCAGCGTGCCCTTGGTGGGATTCCAGATGGTGTCCGTGCCCTTAAGGTGCTCCTGCTCCTCGGGGAAGGCCCAGTCCAGCGTCATGTTCCCGGACTCCAAGCCCGTGATGGCCACCAGGGGCTTGAAGGTGGATCCCGGCGGATACAGGCCCTGGATGGCCCGGTTCAAGAGGGGCGTCTTGGGGTCCTTCTCCATGGCCGACCAGGCTTCGTCGTCCATATCGCCCCGGGAGAAGGCGTTGGGATCGTAGCCCGGGAAGGAGACCATGGCCTCCACGGCGCCGGTGGTGGGGTTCATGACGATGACCGTGCCGCTGATGGAATCGTCGTAGACGATGTTGCGAATGACCTCCTCCGTCCGGCGCTGAAGGTTGATCTTGATGGTCAGGTGCAGGTCCTGCCCGTCCACGGCGGGCACGTTGAACAGGATCTGCTTCACCTGGCCGCCCTTGCCCTGGATGTAGGCGAAGCTCCCCTTCTTGCCCCGCAGCTGTTCCTCATACTGGCTTTCGAGGCCCGCGTATCCCAGCCAGCTGTCGCCGTCGTAGTTGGGATCGTTGACCTTGTTCCCGTTCTCGTCCAGCACAAACAGCCACTCCTTGTTCTCCTTCAGGATGCCGTTTTCCATGGAGTAATGGTTCAAATACTCCTTCTGGATGATGCCGGCGTAGCCCAAGAGGTGGGCGAGGCTGGTGCCGTAGGGGTACTGGCGCAGGGTGCCGTAGTTGTTGCTGTCCACGCCCACGCCGGGGATGGTGAGGAGCCTTGCTTCCAGCTCCGGATTCATCTCGTCGGGGTAGAGGACGGCCAGCTTGCAGAAGTCGCGGAAGGTCCGGGCCAGGCAGTTCCTGACGTCCGCCTCCGTCAGCTCCAGCTCGGGCACTGCGGCCACCGCCTGCTCGAAGGGCACATACAGCTCCTTCTCCAAAAGCTGATCGGGGGTCAGCTGCTTGTCCTCGGCCTTGAACAGGGTCTTCACGTCCGTGACGGCCTTGCCGCCGTCCTTCAGCTGGATCTTGCTGGGGATGCAGTACACCGTGACCGCGGGTACGTTTTCCGCCAGGAGGATGCCCTCGGCGTCGAAGATCTCGCCCCGGTCCGGATAGTTGGTGCCCACCAGCATGGTGTCGCCCCATTCCATATTGGGGAAGATCAAACTGGGGTCCCACATGATGACCCATTTGCCGTCATGATACTCGCTGTTGACGGTGAAATCGAAGATCAAATTCCCGGCTTTGCTGGAAAGGTAGGCCATCCGGTAGACCAGGCTGGCGTTCAGGGCGCCGCTGACCTCGGAGACCACCTGGGAGGTGATGGCGGTGAGCTCGATGGCCTCGAAGATATCCATGTACCGCCGCTTGAATTCCGCCCGGGTCATGCTGTGGTCGTTGCTGTCCGCCGGCACCGCCGTGGGTTCCGCCGTGGGCAGGGGCGTGGCCGTGGGCGCCGCCGTAGGCGCGGCGGTCTCCCCGGGGCCCGGGGTGGGGGCCTTGGTAGGCTTGGCGGTCTGCTCCGGCTCCGGCTTCTTCAGCGTGGGCGTGATGAGCTCATAGGCGGCGTCAAAGTTCTGTTCCGCCAGATATTGGACGAATTGACGGCATACCACGGTCCCCGAGCCTCTGTCCCGGCTGCAGCCGGCGAGGATCAGGGGAAGGAGCATGGCGGCGATCAGCAGTGCGGCGACGGCGCGTTTCAACGGTTCCCTCCAAAGTACATACTAAGCTGTATATACTATACCAGAACCCGTTCCGTTTTTCATCCCCGGCGGCAAACTTTTTTCAAAAAATACGCTTTTGGGCGGAAACGGGTCGAGGCGGCAGGATGAAAAACGGTTTTGAAAAACTTTTTTCTTTTAGCGTTGATTTAAGGTTGAGCGGGTATGATAGGGCCGACAAAACACCCGAAAGGAAGGTGACCAACATGAAAAAAACCCGGAGAATAGCGATCATGGCCCTGGCCATTTGCGTGATCATGGGCGCATGGGCGGCGGCCTTCGCCAAAGCGGAATCGGAAAAGAGCGCCGCCGACGCCGGCGCCGCCTTCAGCACCTCGTCCGCCCTCGGCACCTCGTCCGCCCTCAGCTCCGCCGCCGCTGCGACAGGCACGCCCCTCTTTCAAAGGAGCGACCTGTTCTCTGATCGGGATCTGGAACAGGAGGCCGACCTGACCGACGCCGTGACCTATATGGTGGCCGACGGCCAGGAGGTGCGCATCACCGACGCCGGGGTCTACGTACTCACCGGCAGCGCCCGAAATGCCACGGTGTACGTGGAGGCGGACGAGAAGGACAAGGTGCAGCTGGTGCTGGACGGGCTCACGATCACCAACGACGACTTTCCCGCGATCTATGTGAAATCCGCCGACAAGGTGTTCGTCACCACCGCCGCGGACAGCAGCCTGGCCGTGACGGGCAGCTTCGCCGCCGACGGGGACACCAAGACCGACGGCGTGATCTTCTCCAAGGCCGACCTGGTCCTCAACGGTGTCGGGAAACTGACCGTCGTTTCCAGCGAAAACGGCGTGGTGAGCAAGGACGATCTGAAGATCACCGGCGGGACCTACGCGGTGTCTGCCCGGGTCAAGGCCATGGAGGCCAACGACTCCATCCGCGTGGCGGACGGCGTGCTGCAGCTCACCGCCGGGACCGACGGGCTCCACGCGGAGAACGGCGACGACGACAGCCTGGGCTGGATCTACATCGGCGGCGGCGCCATCACCGTTCAGGCCGGAGACGACGCTATCCACGCCGTCGCTGCCGTGCAGGTGGACGACGGGACCCTCACCGTCACCGCCGCCGAAGGCATCGAAGCCACCTATGTCCAGCTCAACGGGGGCGTCATCGCCATCGACAGCTGGGACGACGGTGTCAACGCCGCCCAAAAGTCCAGCGCCTATCGGGCCACGGTGGAGATCAACGGCGGCGACATCACCATCGCCATGAGCGCCGGGGACACGGACGGCGTGGACGCCAACGGCGACATCATCGTCAACGGCGGCACCATCCGGGTCACCGGCAGCGGCACCTTCGACTATGACGGCTCCGCCCAGTACAACGGCGGCACCATCATCGCCAACGGCCAGCAGATCGACTACATCCCCAACCAGATGATGGGCGGCCGCGGCGGCATGGGCGGCTGGGGCGGCGGCTTCGGCGGCCGGGGCCGCGGCTGAGGCCCAAGGACGCCGGGACCCCGGGCGAAAAGCCCGGGGTCCTTTGATTTCTTTCCTTTTTCGGAGGTCACGGCCCCCAGCTCGTGACCTTGACCTTGGCCGTGAGCACCCTCAATACGCTTTCATCCAGCCGTTCCCGGGAGATGGTTCCGTTCGCCACGGCCTCCGTAAGCCCCTTGAGGATGGACCGCTGATAGCTGTGGTTGGCGCCGCAGAGGATGATATCGCCCCCCGCCAGGATGAACCGGACCCCCGCCTGCTCCAGGGACACCTTGGATCTGAGGCCGTTCATGCGGAAGTCGTCCGCCAGGATGAGGCCCTCAAAGCCTATCTCCCCCCGCAGGACGTCCGTCATAAACACGGCGCTCTGGGAGGCGATGTGATCGGGGTCGATCTCAGGATAGAGGATGTGGGCCATCATGACCCCGTCCGCTCCCGCCGCCACGGCCTGTCGGAAGGGATAGATCTCATAGTCCCGGAGAGCTTCCAGGCTCTTTTTCACCACGGGGGTGCCGTCGTGGGAGTCGGCGGCGGTGGCCCCGTGACCGGGAAAATGCTTCACCACGGACAGGCATCCGCCCGATTGCAGCCCTTCGATGCAGGCGCAGCCCATGCGGGCCGCCACCGTCTCGTCGCTGCTGATGATGCGCTCGCCCAGAAAGGTCCTGGCCGGGTTCTTCGCCACGTCCAGCACCGGACCCAGGTCCGTGTTGACGCCCACGTCGCTGAGCGCGACGGCGATCCGCTCAAACTGGGATCGGGCCGCCGCCTCGTCGTCCTTTTCCCCCAGGGCATGGGCGGACAGGAGCTTGTTCTGCCAGCGGAAGCGGGTCACCTTGCCCCCTTCCACGTCGATGCTGATGAGGGGCGGTATGGGCCCGGCCATATGGGCGCGGATGTCCTTCGTCAGCTTGGCGCAGCGGTCAAAGCCCCCGTCCTTGTCCCCCCGGCTGATGTTGGCGCCGTAGAGGATCACGTTGCCCACGGCGTACTCCGTCATGATCTTGGCGAACTCCGAGGACACGGCGTTGGTGCCGGCAAAGCCGAACATGACCAGCTGACCGATCTTCTCCTTGTCCGTCATGCCCGCCACATACGAGCGGAGTTTCACCTCCATGGGCACGGGCGTGGGCGCCGGCGTGGGCGTGGGTTCCGGGGTGGGCGTGGGCGCCGGCGTATCTGTGGGCGCGGGAGTGAACAACGGTCCGGCGGTGGGCGCTCCCGGGGAGACCGTGGCCGCGGCGGCCGTTTGGGCGGGGATATATACGATTTGACCGTCCGCCGCCTCCTTGGGGCCGCAGCCCATCAGCAACAGCAGCAGACAGAGCAGGATCTTCAGTCGTTTCATGGGCATAGTATACCACGTTTCCCGCCCCTTGACCACCGAAAAAAACAAGCCGGTTGACGGGCCGGAAAAAGGATGGTATGCTCTTCAAAACACCCGCAGGGAGGGCGCTGCATGAAACCGCGATTGGCGGAAGCAATCGAAAACATGAAGCGGCACAACGCCGGCGTCATGAGCCGGGAATGCTTTGGCTTCGAGCCGGAGGTCCCCTACGACGCCCTGGTGGTGGCCACGAGCTGGAAACCCGACAAGATCATCCTGGACCCGTCGTTCACGGTCACCCAGCTCACCCAGCACGCCTATTTCTCCGGGTTCCTGGTGGAGAAGGATGGCCTCAGGATCGCCTGGGCCCAGACCGCCTCGGGGGCCTGCAACGTGCTGGACCATGTGTTCATCTGCGCGGAGCTCACTTTCCGAAAGATGATCTTTGCAGGGGCTGTGGGCGGCCTCACCGCTGACTTCCCCGTGGGCCGGCTCTGCACACCGGAGGTGTGCTTCCAGGGCAGCTATGCCGGGGCCTACCTGGAAAAGAAGCTGTCCGCCTTCACGCCCTACCGGCCCGTCTGTCCCCCGGACCGGGCATACGTGGACCGGGTGGTGGACCTGGGGCAGCGGCTGGGGCACGAAATCAAGAGGGGCAAGGTCTTCTGCACGGATTCCATCGCCCTCGAATACGCCCACCTGGACGAGATCAAAGCCACCGGCGCGGAGCTCATCGAGATGGAGACGGCCATCTTCTACCAGCTGGCGGACCTGTTCGAGGTGCCTGCCGTGGCCCTGCTGGCGGTCTCGGACAACTCCGCCACGGGCACGCCCCTGCTGGGGCGGCAGGAGCTGTCCACGGACTATCGCCGGGCCCGGGGCCTGGCCATCCCCGACCTGATCTATCACATTGCGAAGGGAGACGAAGGAACATGCTGTTGATCGAACCTACCATGGCATACGCAAAGGACATCGAGGCCTACCGGCAGGAGTTTTTGGATATCGAGGGCTCCATGGACGGGTGCGGGTCCCTGCGCCGGTGCGCCACCGCCGAGGCGTGGATCGAGAAGTCCCTGGCCGGAAAGGACCCAAAGAACGTGCCCTCGGACCGGGTCCCGGCCACCCAGTTCATCTATGTCCGGGAGACGGACGATCGGGTGGTGGGCATGCTGCAGCTCAGGCATTGTTTCAACGAGTATCTGGAAAAGTACGCCGGGCATATCGGCTACAGCGTCCGGCCCTCTGAGCGCCGGAAGGGGTACGCCACCGCCATGCTCCGGGACGCCCTGCCCCATTGCCGGGAGCTGGGCATCACCGACGTGCTCATCTCCTGCCTCCCGGACAACGAGGGCTCCCGCCGAACGATCCTCCATAACGGCGGCGTCTACGAGTCCACCGTCCACGAGCCGGAGCTGGATAGAGATTTAGAAAGATACTGGATACATATATAGTTTTTCTTTTGCCGCTTTTTTCTCTTCGGTGAAGAGAATAAAAGCGGCGCAAAAAAGAGAAGCTCAAGTATGCAAAAATGGATCGCAGGCATTCTGTGATCCATTCTTAAGTTTCTCTTTTTGCGCGACTTTTTCTCCTTTGTCCAAAGAGAAAAAGTCGCATAACAATACCTCTATTTCCCCGTGGTAAAGGGGATGCTCAGCTTCTGCAGCAGGGCCGTCACCTCGTCGTAGGCGGCCTTGATGGCGTGGTCGTCCCTAAGCTCCACCGTGGTGGTCTCGCCCTTGTAATCCCTCAGAAGGCTCTCCTCCAGTTGGGTCATATCCGTTTCCTGCCCTTCGTAGAGGAGCTTGTCCTCCTGTACGGTGATGGTCAGCACGCCGTCGTCCTGGGGCGCCGTCCCTTCCTCCACCTTCTCCTGGACCGTTTCCCCGGTCTTTTCTTCGGTCTTCCGGTCGGTCTCCGTGACGGCCTCCTTGGTGTTCTCCACCGCCTGCGACGCGCTCTCCTTGGCCGACTCCATCGCCTCCCCGGTCAACAGACCGCCGCCGCCCCGGCCGATGCCCAGGCCGAAATGGCCGCCCGCCAGCAGCAGCGCCAGGATCACCGCGCCTGCCGTCACCTTGCCGCCCGTATGCCGATTCCGCTTGGAACTGCGATTACTGTTTTCCATCCGTCAAATCCTCCTTGTGATTCTATCCTTCATGTATGTCCAGCTCCAGGATGCTCAGGGGGATCTCCCGCTCCCGAGCCGCCTGCTTGATCTCCTGAATGACGTCCTTGACCATCTCATACTCCGCATGGTAGATGCGGGCCCTGTCGTATTGAAAGACCAGGAACACCGCCTCCCGCTTTGTGGCTTTGAGCTCCTCCAGCAGCCGCCCCCGCAGCCGATTGAAGGCATAGGTATCGTCCGCCCAGTCGTAGGCGATGACGACAACCGCAGCGCCCTCCGTTTCCAGGCGAAGCTTGCCCTCCCTGTCCACGCTGACGGTCATCAGCAGGGAGTTGTCCAGGACCACGTTCTCCGTCCACAGCTGCCGCTGCAGGGTGTCGGCTCGATCGGCCTCGGCGTCGGCCCGATCGGCCTCGGCGTCGGCCCGCTGGGCTTCGGCATCCGCTCGCTGGGCCTGGGCGTCCGCCCGGGCCCTCTGCTCATCGGCCTCCGCGCGCAGGACGTCCCGTTCCGCCCGGGCGGCGGCAAGCTCGGTTTGCGCCTCCGCCGCGGTGTTCTCGGCCTGGGCCGCCGTATCCAGCGCCTGGGCCGTGGTGGTCTTGGCCTGGGTCAGCAGGATGAAGAGCATGATGAGGATCACGTCCAGCAGCGACGTGAGCTCTATGAAGATCTCCCGCCGTCTCACGGCCGTTTCCCCTCGTCCAAGAGCTCCCGCCGCGCCAGCAGCAGGTTCACGGCCTTGTCGTTGTCCTCCATGCGGGCGGAGAGGAACCCGTCCAAAAGCTTGAAGACAATGGCGAACACCAGCCCCCAGAAGGTGGAGGTGAGGGCGGCGAAGAAGTTGGTCTGCATGTCGGCAAGCTCCGACACCATGGGCAGCAATGACACCACCGTGCCCAGGATGCCCAGCAGGGGGAAGATGGCCGTCACGTTCACGAACACGGCGTAGAGACTCTCAGAGCGCTTGCGCATGGTCACAATCTGCTCCTCGTCGATGTTTCGGATAGCTTTCGCGACGCTCTCGGGATCGACGCGCCGGGAAGGGATATATATCCTCATGTTGAGCTTGCGGTTGAGGGCGTCGGCTTTCTTGCGGGCGAAGTAGTAGCACGCCCCGTTCAGCGCCGCGGCCACGAAGATGATGAGGTCGAACCCCAGCAGATTATGGGCGATCACCTGAAAAACTGACATAGTCCTCACCTCCCGATTACAGTATACAAAAATGTGAGAAAGATGGCAACAGGAAAAAGCGGGCCTGCCGACGACGGGGGATCATCCGAAGGCTTCAAAAGCCGCGATAATCCTGAACATGTCCTCCCGGACGTTCTTACGGCCATACCGATCCAAAAACACGTCGGCATAGGCGTTCGTTTTCAGATTGTATTGCAGGGACCAAAGGGCCCAATACAGATCGATGTGTCTGTCGCCGATCCCGCCCATGGCGACGTCGATGAAAGCGCGGAATCTGCCGTGCTCCTCCATGAAGTTGGGGAGACAGGCGTCCCCATGGATCAGGGTGTCGCACTGCAGCAGGTGTTTGCCGCGCTGCATGATCTCCCATGCCTCCTGCCGGGAGGAAAGCCGATACCCGTCCATATAGACGGACGGATCATACTGACCGCCGCTGAACGGCCCGGCCGCCGAGGCCATATACCGCGCGTACCGGCTGGAGACGGGGATGCTCCCGTCCACCGGCCGCCCATGGAGCTTTCTCAAAGCGTCCGCCAAAACATGGCAGATATGGACAGGATCGGACAGATCCTTCGTCAGATCCCGGCCGGGCACCTTGCGGGTCACCAAATAATCCCTGTCGAGGGTGAGATATCGGACCGCCTCCGCCCCCGCGCCCAATCCATGAAAGAGCTTCGTCATCCCATACTCGCGAGCCAGCTCGCCGGGCTCGTCGCACTTGACAAAATACCCCCCGGGCGTCTCGTATACCTTTGCGGGGGAATGTCCGCTCCTGTCGATCAAATCGCCTGTTCCTACGTACTTTTCCAGCTCTTCCGGCAGCTTCATGAGGTCCCCTTTCCGTCCCGCTCATCCCTGCCAGAGCGCCGAGAGGGCCGTGTACTCCCGCTGATAGATGCCCCGGCGCTCCTCGTCTGTGTCCATATAGTCGGCGTGGCGGGAGAAGATTTGAAGGGCCTCCTCCACGGGCAGCCAGCGGGGCTCCAGGCCCATGCGCCGCTCCGCTTCCGTGAGCATTGGTTCAGCGCGGCCCGCCACGGTGCAGACGAAGTATCGGCTCACGTATTTGCAGTCCTCGTAGTATTCGTCCAGCTCCAGGGCGCAAACCGACGGCAGGACGATCCGGCCCGTCTCCTCCGCCAGCTCCCGGACGCAGCAGGTCTCCTCGTCCTCCCCCGCTTCCAGACCGCCGCCGGGGATCATCCAGAGGTCGTCGCGGGCGGCATAGGACAAAAGGACGCGGCCGTCCTCGATCACCACGCCCCGGCAGGCGGTGCGCTCCCGGGTCCAGCGGCCGAAATAGTTTTCGCCCACGATCTCGATGGTCTTCATTCCGTTTTTCCCTCCTTGGGGCGGTAGCCCTCGAAGATGACGGCGTCGTTTTCCCGCATGTGCCGGGCGTGGTCCCCCGGCTCCCGGGCGGTCCAGAGGACCTTCATGGCGCCCATCCTTTCCGCCAGCCGGGCGGAGAGGGGCTTGGGGCCCAGCCGGTAGGCGATGAACTGGGGCCGGGTCAGACAGTTGGAAAGGAGCCGGCTCATGGCGAAGGCCAGATACCATTTCACGTGCTTTTTGGAGAAGCAGGCCGCCTCGGAGAGCTGGCCCCGGAGGCGCTTGGGGTCGTGCTGCCAAAACCAGCGGACCATGGCCGGGTGGAAGCTCTCCACGCAGGCGGGGCCCCGGTATTCGTCCAGCATCCGGCGGGTGGCCTCTGAGAGGAGCTCCCAGTCGGGGCCGTACTTCAGCTCCACGATCAGGGGCTGTTGTCCGTCGAAGATCCGCAGCACGTCGGAGAAGAGGGGGATGCGGGCCTCGGTGCCGAAGAGGGGGAAGGCCTGCAATTCCTCGTAGGTGAAATCCCGGATGGCCTTGTCCACCCCGCAGGCCCTTTGCATGCTGTCGTCATGGAAGACCACGATCTGACCGTCCTTCGTGCGCTGCACGTCCAGCTCCGCCCCGTAGCCCGCCGCCACCGCCCGGCGGAAGGCCTCCGGGGAGTTTTCGGGCACGGACTGGTCCAGCTCATACAGCCCCCGATGGGCGAAGGCCCGGCCCGCAAAGGGGGCTCGATCCGCTTTGGCAGACCGCCCGGGGGCGATCATAAACAGCCACAGGCCCAAGAGGACCGCCAGCGCCAGCAACAAGCCCATATGTTCTCCCCTTCCCGAAAAAGAAACTGCGCGGCGCCCGATCCGGGTCCGCGCATTCATTGTATCACAGGTCTTTGGGAAATTGAAGGGTCTTTTACCGCTTGACGATCCGATAGTACTCCCGGGCGGTGAGGCGGTAGATGCAGTAGTAGACCACGGCGAAGATGAGGAGGGTGGCCGCGCTGCAGAGGAGGAAGAGGCCCGTGTTGGAGAGGCCGAAGAGCAGCAGGATCTTCTTGGTCATGGGGAAGGCCCCGGCAGTGTGGCAGGCGGCGGCGACGAGGGGCAGGAAGAAGACCAGGGAGATCTGGCTCCGGACGGAATCCTTCACCTCCGCCTCTGTCATGCCCACCTGCTGCATGATGACGAAGCTGCGTGCGTCCTCGTAGCCTTCGGAGATCTGCTTGTAATAGATGATGAGCACGGCGGCCATGAGGAACAGGCTCCCCAGGAACAGGCCGATGAAGAAGAATCCGCCCAGGCTGGCCCAGAAATCCGTCCGGCCGGCCCGGCAGTCGTCGGTGAAGGACCAGCTGCTGGAAAGGTCCAGATCCCGGGTCCCCACCTCCACGGAGGCGGCGAAGAGGCCGGCGTCCGCGTCCGGGGCCAGGTTGCAGCCCACGTACACCCGCAGAGGTCCGTCATTTGGGTCGCCCACCACATCGGCGCCGTTGGCCCGCTCCAGATAGGGGTCGACGTCGGTCCGGTTATTGGCGTAGTCCGCGGCGGGGGCATAGAAGCACAGGGCCGCGAAGTCCTTCATCTCCACCCCCAGCTCCGCGGCCTTGCGCTCGTAGAGGGCCTTCACCTTGGGCAGGTCCTCCGGCGCGCCGCGGTTCACGTAGGTCTGCACGTCCCGGCAGTACATCCGATTCAGGATATCGTTGACCCCCATGTAAAGGCACAGTGTGGTGGACACGGTGACGAGGACCATGGTGGACAGAATGCAGATGGCGGCAAGGCCCGCGGCGTTCCGCTTCATGCGGTGGAGCATGCCGGAGACCGCCGTGAAGTGCCGGGTCCGGTAGTAATATTTTTTGTTCTTGCGCAGGGCCTTCAGGAGGGCGATGCTCCCCGCGGTGAACAGGCAGTAGGTGCCGATGATGACCAGGATCACCGCCAGGAAGAAGAGCATCAGGGCGTTGACGGGGTCCGACACCGTCAGGGAGATACCGTAGCCCGCGCCCATGGTCACGAGGCCCAGGAGGGTCAGGACCCATTTCGTCTTGGGCTCCCGCTCCCCGGTTTCGCCGCCGTGCAGGAGCTCGATGGGCTTCA
Source organism: uncultured Eubacteriales bacterium (assembly GCA_902802575.1). GTDB lineage: Bacteria > Bacillota > Clostridia > Christensenellales > CAG-138 > RUG472. Next base: position 12,543 of record CADCMN010000024.1, read on the forward strand.
CCCGGTTGAGGCGTAAAAGGTTCAGCAGGTAGTTCAGCAGGAAGATGCCTCCGAAGGCCGCCGCCGTGTAGAGCACCGCGTCCCGGGGCACCTCGAAGCCGAAGGGGATCTCCGCCTGCATGACCGCGCAGAGGAGGAGCAGAAAGAGCTTGGAGAGCAGCACGCCCAGCAGCAGCCCACCTACCGCGCAGAGGAGGGCGGCATACACCGTCTCCCAAAGGAGGAGCCGCCCCATGTGCCGCTTCTCCATGCCCAGGATGTTGTAGAGGCCCAGCTCCTTCTGCCGCCGCTTCATGAGGAAGCCGTTGGTGTAGCAGAGGAGGGCGAAGGAGAAGAGGGCCACCACCATGGCGCCGAAGCCCAACAGCCCCTGGACCGCGTTGGTGCCCTTGAGCTGAGCGACGCCCCGGTTCATGTTCAAAAACAGGATGTCGTAGAGCATGGCCGCCGCGACCGTGCCCGAGAGGAGGTATGGGAGATAGAACTTGCCGTTGAGCCGCAACGACCGGGCGGCCAGCCGGGGATAGAAGCCGAACTTACGCATGGCCGTTCTCCCCGCCGGACATGACCGTCAGCGTATGGGAGATCTCGGCGAACATCTCCCCCCGGGTCCGGCTGCCCCGGTAGAGCTGGTGGTAGATCATGCCGTCCCGAAGGAACAGGGTCCTTTTGGCGTGGCTGGCGGCGGTGACGCTGTGGGTGACCATGAAGATGGTCTGGCCCTGTTCGTTCAGGCTCTCGAAGACCCGGAGGAGGCTCTCCGACGCCCTGGAATCGAGGGCGCCCGTGGGCTCGTCGGCCAGGAGGATGGCGGGCCGGGTGATGAGGGCCCTGGCTACGGCGGTGCGCTGCTTCTGGCCGCCGGAGAGCTCGTAGGGGAACTTGTCGAGGAGCTCCCCGATGCCCAGCGCCTGCGCCAGGGGCAGGAGGCGGGCGTTCATCTCCTCGAAGCCCTTCCCCGCCAGCACCAGGGGCAGAAAGATGTTGTCCCGAACGGTGAAGGCGTCCAGGAGGCTAAAGTCCTGGAACACGAAGCCCAGGTTGTCCCGGCGGAAGGCGGTCAGGTCCCGCTCCCGGACGCCGGCCATGTCCTCGCCGCTGAGCAGCACCCGGCCGCCCGAGGGGCGATCGAGGGCCGCCAGGATGTTGAGCAGCGTGGTCTTCCCGGACCCGCTCTCGCCCATGATGGCCACAAACTCCCCCGCTTCCACGGCGAAGCTCACGTTCTTCAGGGCCTCCACCCCGTTCCCGCCCAGGCGGGCGGTGTAGACCTTCCTCAGGTTTTTGACTTCCAGCAGGGACATATCCGTTTCCTCCATCGTTCTTGATGGGACAAGTATACCCCCGTTCACCGGGGGCTGCCATTTCTTCAGCTTACGGATAGCTTACGGTTTTGTAAGACAGGTGAGAACGGGCGATTCGTGAATCGCCCCTACGGTAGGACGCGCCTGTAGGGGCCGATCACGATCGGCCCGCTCATTCCATCGGTCCTTCGCTCCGACGGAGGTCCAAAATGACCCTCGTCCCCTTGCCCGCCTCCGATTCGGCGGTGATGCCGTGGCCCAGCAGCGCGCAGGCCCGCTGGCAGAGGTACAGCCCAAGGCCGGTGGTGCGCTCCGCCGCGCGGCCGTTTTCGCCGGTGAAGCTTCGCTCGAAGATGCGCGGCAGCTCCGAGGCGGGGATGCCCATGCCCGTGTCCTCGATGACGAGGCGCTCCCCCCGGGCGTAGACGGACACGCCGCCCTTCCGGGTGTATTTGAGGGCGTTGCCGAGGAGCTGGCCGATGACGAACCCCAGCCACTTTTCGTCGGTGAGGACCGTGAGGCCCGTGGGCGTGAAGGTCAGCGTGAGCTTTTTCAAGATGAAGAGCCGGGCGTACTCCTTCACGGCGGCTCGGATGATCCCGTCCAGGTCGCAGTCCCTCAGCACCAGGTCCGTGCTGTCGCTGTCCAGGCGCTGGTAGGTCAGCACCAGGTCCGCATACTTCTCCATGCGGAACAGCTCCTCCTTCAGCAACGCCGCGTCCGGCGTCCCGCTTTGGAGCAGCAGGCCCATGGCCGCCATGGGGGTCTTGATCTGATGGACCCAGGCCGTGTAGAAGGTCTCGGCCCGATCCCGGTCCCGCGCGGCGTCGGAAGCGGCGCGGCGGCGCAGCCCGTCGAGCGCGCTCACCATCTGCTGATAGTCTCCCTGCAAAGCGTCCCCGGGCTCCGGCAGGGCGGACAGATCCTCCGGGAGCCGGGCAAGCGCCCTTTTCAGCGTCAGATGCTTCCTTCGATACCGCAAAAACCCGGACGTGAGGAAGCAGAGCCCCAAAGCAAGGCACAGCGCCAGGCCGTAAAGGGCCGCCTCCGGGGGCGTCCGGTACAGGGCAAGGACCCCGGACAGCACCGCCGAAAACAGAAGGAGCATCACCAGGAGCCGGATATGGGATCTGAGATAGGAAAAAAACAGCTTCATGGGACCTCGATGATATACCCCTCGCCCTTGCGGGTGCGGATCACGTCCGGAAGGCCCGCTCCCTCCAGCTTCCTGCGAAGCCGGTTGATGTTGACGCTGAGGGTGTTCTCGTCCACGAAGCTGTCCGTGGACCAGAGCCGCTCCATGAGCTCGTCCCGGCCCACGGTCCTCCCCCGGTTTTCAAGGAGCATCTCCAATATGCGGTATTCGTTCTTCGTCAGCTCCAGCCGCGTCTCACCCTTCACGAACACGCCTTCGTTGAGCCGCAGGACGCCGCCGCCCAGGCTGAGCTCGGGCTGCTCCCGGAAAAACTCGTAGGTCCGCCGAAGCAGGGCCTGGACCTTGGCCGTCAGCACGTTGAGGTCGAAGGGCTTGGGGATGAAGTCGTCCCCGCCCATGTGCATGGCTATGACGATGTTCATGTTGTCGGATGCGGAGGAGAGGAAGATCACAGGCACCCGGGATGTCTTTCGGATCTCGCTGCACCAGTGATAGCCGTTATAGACGGGCAGGGAGATGTCCAGCAGCACCAAATGGGGATCAAAGGCCGCGAAGTCGGTCATGACGTCGGAAAAGTCGGCCGCCGTACGCACCTGCCAGCCCCAGTGCATGAGGTGCCTCTGCACGGTTTGCGCGATGACGGGATCGTCCTCCACCAGAAAGATTCGATACATGGGCGCTCCTTACGCTTTCTTTTTTCGCTTGTCAAAAGCAAAAAAAGAAGTAAATGTATAAAAGGGATATGATCGCGAAAGCGGCATATCCCGATCAAACTATTTTGGGCCTTCTCCGTACGGGAAAAGCACGGACGCTTACAATATGGACCCCTATCCCTTATTCCCGCGCCAGGTTCATGAACCGGGTGTACTCGCCCTGCCAGGCCAGGAATACGGAGCCCGTGGGACCGTGGCGGTGCTTGGCGATGATGATCTCGGAGGTGTTGTCCGCGGTCTGATCGTAGACCTGGGGCCGATACAGGAGGATGACCATATCCGCGTCCTGCTCGATGGAACCGCTTTCCCGCAAGTCCGCGATCAGGGGCTTATGGTCCTGCCGGGTCTCGGGGCCGCGGTTCAGCTGGGCCAGCAGGATGATGGGCACGTCCAGCTCCCGGGCCAGCAGCTTCATGGCCCGGGTCATGTCGGAGACCTCCTGCTGCCGGGAGTCGCTCTTGCGGTTCCCCATGCCGGTGCCCTGCATGAGCTGCATGTAGTCCACAATGACCAGATCGAGGCCCTGTTTGGCCTTGAGCCGGCGGCACTTCGACCGGATGCTGGCCACGGTGGCGTTGCCGCCGTCGTCGATATGGATCTTGCTCCACTGCATGGGCTCCGCCGCGTCCATGATCCGGCTCAGCTCCTCGTCGGTGAGCAAGCCCTCCTTGATCCGCTGGGAGTCCACGGCCCCTTCGGTGCAGAGCATGCGCATGACCAGCTGCTCCTTGCTCATCTCCAGGGAGAAGATGACCACGGATCGGTTGTCATGGAGGGCGGCGAACTGAGCGATGTTCAGGGCGAAGGCGGATTTGCCCATGGCCGGTCGGGCGGCCACGATGATGAGGTCGGATTTTTGCAGGCCGTTGGTCATCCTATCCAGGTCCACGAAGCCCGTGGCCACGCCCGTCAGCTTGCCCTTGCGGGCCATCAGGTCCCCGATCTCGTTGAGGGCGTCGGGCACGATGTCCCGGATGGGCGCCAGGGAGTCCTCGCTCTTGCGCATGGAGATGTCGTAGATCCGCTTCTCCGCCAGGTTCAGACTCTCCTCCACATCCTTGTCGTCGTTCATGCCGTCCCGGATCATCTCGTTGCCGGCATGGACCAGGGACCGTTGGACGCTGCGCTCCTCCACGATCTTGGCATAGTAGCTCACGTTGGCCGCCGTGGGCACAAAGGCCATGAGCTCCGTCAGATACACGGCGCCGCCGATGGCGTCCAAAAAGCCTCGGCGCTCCAACTCCTCGCTGAGGGTCACCGGGTCCACCGCCTGACCGTCGGCACGGATGTTGGCCATGGCCTCAAAGATGTGCTGATGGGCGACGCTGTAGAAGTCCTCCGTCCGAAGCTGTTCCAAAACCAGCTCCAGCGCTTCCTTTTCCAGAAGCATGCTGCCCAGCACGGATTTCTCCGCGTCCGGATTGTTGGGCAGGACTCGTTCCAATCGCTCTTCCACTTTATTTCTGTTCCTCGACGATGACCTTCAGATTGGCCTTGACCTCCTCGAACAGGGAGAGTTTGGCCATGTATTCGCCGGTGGCGCGGACGGTATCGATGCTGATCTTCTTCTTGTCCACCACAAGGCCCAGCTGGGATTCGATGGCGGCGGCCACCTCCTTGCCGGAGACGGTGCCGAACATCTTCCCGTTCTCCCCCACCCGCACGGGGACCTTCACCATGGCGTTATCCAGCTTCTTGGCCAGCTCCCTGGCCTTCACGCCCGCCTCGAACTTGCGATGCTGGGCGGCGCTCTTCTGGATGTTCATGGCGTTCACCGCGGAGGAATCCGCAGGGGAAGCCATCTTCCGAGGCAGCAGAAAGTTGCGGGCGTACCCGTCGGATACGTTCACCACTTCGCCCTTTTTGCCGGTTCCCTTCACATCCTGTTCCAATACGACTTTCATATTTCATTCTCCTTCTTGGGATTGATTGTTTTTCAGCTCAGCTTCCGGTTCCTCCTGCCGAACCCCGGGCCGGATGCAGCTCTTCAACAGCGCCGCCGTTTCCGCCACGGTCCTGCCGCGGACCTGGGCTCCGGCCATGGTGAGATGGCCGCCGCCCCCCAGCTGCTCCAATATGAGCTGCACGTTGATGAGGCCGTAGCTGCGGCCGGAGATGTTGACGTAGTCCCCCATGTCCGCCAGGGTGAAGGCGGCTTTCACGCCCTTCACCTTGAGCAGCTCGTCCGCCGCCCGGGCCGCGATGAGCTGGGGCGCCGCCGTTCCCGGCTCGCAGGCGGCGATGGCCACGCCGTCGTCGCCGATGTCTGCGTTTTCCACCGTTCGGGCCACCTGCACGAAGCTCTCAAAATCGTTTTGGAACAGGGACTTGACCAGGTTCAGATCCGCCCCGTTCCGCCGAAGGTACCCCGCCGCCTCGAAGGTACGGCTGCCCACGTTGAAGACGAACTGCTTGGTATCCAGCTCGATCCCGGCCAGCAGCGCGCTGCACACGAAGCTGTCGGGCCGCACGGATTCGTCGTAATACTGTATGATCTCCGTGACCATCTCCGACGCGGAGGATGCCCTGGATTCCAGATAATGCAGCGTGGGGTTCTCGATATAGTCCGCGCTGCGGCGATGATGATCGATGAGCACCAGCTTCTCCACCCGATCGAGGAGAGCCGGGCAGTCGGTCATCATGGGCCGCTGGGTGTCCACCACCACCACCACGGAATTGGGTTTCACCATCTCCAGCGCCTCCGGCCCCGTGACAAGGAGCTTTTCGCTGATGCCCAGCCGATCCATCTCGTTCAGGGCGTCGGCGGTGGCGCTGTTGCGCTCGGTCAACACCAGGAAGGGCCGCATGCGGGTGTGCTGCACACAGGTGGCGACGCCCATGGCCGCGCCCAGACAATCCATATCCGGATTCTTGTGGCCCATGATGAACACATCCCCGCCGCCCTCGATGAGCTGGCGCAGGGCCTTGGCAAACAGGCGCATCTTCACGCGGCTCTGCCGCGCGTCCTGCTGCTTCTTGCCGCCGTAGAACCGGTAGTCGGCCCCGTCCCGGACCACGGCCTGATCGCCGCCTCGGCCCAAGGCCAGCTCCATGGCGGTGCGGGCGCCCTCCTCGGACTGAGCGATCCGAGGCGCCACGCCCACGGCCACGGACAGGGAAACGGTGGCGCCGGTGCCCGTCTCCAGATGGCGGGCCTGCTCCAGCAGCTGAAACTTTTCTTTCTCTAACTTGTTGACCTCCAGCGCCTCCAGCACGCAGAGGAAGCGGCCGTTTTCATAACGGCGATAGACGCCTCCCGCCCGGCGGCAGAGCTCGGACACCAGGCGCTCCACCTCGGCCAGGACCGCCGTGCCGTGGAACTGCCTGTCCCCCGCCAGCTCCTCGTAGTTGTCCATGTATACCAGCATCACATAGGGCATCTGCTCCGTGTACAGCCGCTGGTAGTGGGCGGCCTCGGTGCGGTCCAGCCAATACTGGAACAGCAGCTTTTTCTTGGTGTTCAGGCGATGGACCGGCATGGTCATGACCTGGTAGTTGGTGCCCGACAGCAGGATCTGCTGGACCGTGGGCTGGGCGGGCTTGAAGTTGGGCAGGACCTCCAACACGTTCTTCCCCTCATAGACGGCGGCCAGGGCTTCGTTGCGCCAGACGATCTTGCCGTTCATATCCAGGAGCAGCGCCGGAATGTCCACCTTGCGGATGAGCTCCGAAGCGGCGGTATTGTTGTCCGCGAAAACCGCGTCCATGAGCCGCTGCTGCCTGCGGGCCACGCCTGCCAGCAGGAGCATCATCACAAGCGTGACGAACGCTGCCGCCCCCAGGCATAGATACCCCAACATGGGCATATAGTAATACGCCGTGGCCGCCAGCGCCAGCAGCGCCACAAACAGAAAGATCAGTATCCCCCGATATCGTTTCATCGCCGTTCCTTTCCGGCCCGATGCTTGCGGATGACCCCCACGAGGCCCAGCAGCAACAGCGCCATTTGCGCGATCTGGGCGGCGAAGATAAAGCCCACCCCCAGCGCCACGCCGAATATGATCTTCGCCCGGCCCCGGGGGAGCCGGCGGCTCAGCAGCAAGAAGAAGCAGTTGGCCCCCGTGAGCAGCAGGGGCAAGGCCCACATCTCATAGAGCAGCAGGCCCAGGGTCGAAACCATGGGCGTGTCCACGGTCATGCTCACCAGCGTGGCGACAAGCCCCAGGGCCCCGGTCGCCATCACGTAGGAGAAGGGGGCGAACCAGGTGCCGAAGGGCCCCAGGGGGCACAGGGGCATATCCTGCTTCCTCTTGTTGAAGGCATGCAGCAGCAGCACGTTCACCAGGGCATAGACCCCCGCAAAGGCGAAGAAGCAGGCGATCATCACCTCGTTGATCCGGCCCACCATGGCCACCGCCGTGTCATACAGGGGCGTGTCGGCGAACAGGGCCTGGGTCCCCGCAAAGTAGGCCCGGATGGAGGCGTAAGGGTCCCCCGTGGCCACCAGGTCCGGCACGCAAAACACCAAAAACAGGCCGAAGGTCATCAGCACGGACACGTACAGGACGCTCTGAAAGTTGCCCAGGTTCTCCTTCTGACTGTACCACAGACAGCATCCGGCGGGCGCCGCCATGCCCAGGATGCACAGGCAGCTCATAACATCGTAGCCCATGAAGCATCCAAAGAGGAATACGATCCCCGCGACCGCCGCCAGCAGGATCGGATGGGTACGAAAAGCCATGGCCGCCCAAACGGCCGGCACCACCAACATGGTCAACACGAACAGGGGATAGTAATACACGCTCAGCCCGCCCAGCACGCTCAAGCCCAGCCACAGGCCCCAGGCTATTCCATTCTGTTTTCCCCTGCTATTTTCCATGCTCCCATTTTACATATATTGACGGCAAGTGTCAATGAAAAGAGCATGGACCTCTTGACATGAAAAAACTCCATGGTATAATGAATCCAATTTCGGGGTTGACCCGGGAAGCAGTACCCTCACAAGGCTGTCCTTCTTCAGAGAGCGCGTTCACCGGCTGCAAGGCGCGCGGGGGCAGGAGGCGAAGACCGCCCGGCGACTCGAAGGGGACCGGCCCCGTATCGCCGGATGCGAGTGATAAACTTGGGTGGAACCGCGCAAACCAAGCGCCCCAGTGTCCTTTTGGACATTGGGGCTTTTTAATGTACATCGGAAGAAAGAGAGGAAAGAACTATGATCATCACATTCCCAGACGGATCGAAACGGGAATACGAGAACGGGACGAGCGCCCTGGACATCGCCGCCAGCCTCAGCCAGGAGCTGAAAAAGTCCGTCATCTGCTGCGAGATCGACGGCGTCCGCGCCGACGCCTTCCGGCCCATCGAAAAGGACTGCAGCCTGAGGCTCCTCACCTTCGACGACGCCGACGGCCGCTGGACCTATCGGCACACGGCCTCCCACATTCTGGCCCAGGCCGTCAAGCGCCTCTGGCCCGAGGTGAAGCTGGCCATCGGCCCCGCCACCAAGGACGGGTTCTATTACGACTTCGACGCCCCCTTCAACTTCTCCCCCGACGACTTCAAGAAGATCGAGAAGACCATGGAGCAGATCCAGCGGGAGAATCTGAAGCTGGAGCGGTTCGAGCTCCCCCGGGAGGAGGCCATGGCCTTCATGGAGAAGAAGGGCGAGCCCTACAAGGTGGAGCTGATCCGGGACCTTCCGGAGGACGCCGTCATCAGCTTCTACAAGCAGGGCGAGTTCGTGGACCTGTGCGCCGGCACCCACGTGGGCAGCACGGCCCGGGTGAAGAACATCAAGCTCCTCAGCGTGGCCGGCGCCTACTGGCGGGGCAGCGAAAAGAACAAGATGCTCCAGCGGATCTACGGCACGGCCTTCGAGAAGAAGGACGAGCTGGTGGCCTACATCACGCGCCTCGAGGAGGCCAAGAAGCGGGACCACAACAAGATCGGACGGGAG
>CADCMN010000025.1 GCA_902802575.1 uncultured Eubacteriales bacterium
GACCTTGTTTTGATCCAGATTCAGCTTGGATGCCATTACTTTGTCCGTTCCTCTCTCAACAGGCCCTTGGGCGTCATGTACTTCTGCTCCATGCCCTGCTCCAATCCGGCTACGCCCACCTTGTTCACCTGCCGCTTGCCGGTGCATACGGGGCAATGGCAGTTCTCCTCGTAGTGAGTGGGCTCGGAATAGGTGGTGATGACGCCCTCGAAGTTCCGAAGGACGATCTTTCCGGGCTTTTGGGAGATCAGGTAGGTGGGCATCACCGGAGTTTTGCCGCCGCCGCCCGGGGCATCCACCACGAAGGTGGGCACGCACAGGCCGCTGGTGTGGCCCCGAAGGCCCTCCATGATCTCGATGCCCTTCGATACCGGGGTGCGGAAGTGGCTTAGGCCCAGGGAGGGGTCGCAGGCGTAGATGTAGTAGGGTCGGACCCGGATGTATACGAGCTCGTTCACCAGCTTCTTCATCACGTGGACGCAGTCGTTGACGCCGGCGAGCAGGACGCTCTGATTCCCCAGGGGGATGCCCGCGTCGGCCAGGCGCGCACAGGCCGCCGCCGCCTCGGGGGTGATCTCGTTGGGATAGCTGAAGTGGGTGTTGACCCAGATGGGATGATATTTCTTCAGCATGGCGCACAGTTCCGGCGTGATCCGATGGGGGCAGACCACGGGGGTGCGGGTGCCGATGCGGATGATCTCCACATGCTCGATAGAACGGATCTCGGCAACGATCTGCTCCAGGAGCCCGTCGCCCAGCATCAGGGCATCGCCGCCGGAGAGGAGCACGTCCCTAACCTCCTCATGCTGCCGGATGTACTCGATGCACTTTTGGATCTGCTCCATAGGCACGGCGCAGTCCTTCTGCCCGGCGAAGCGCCGGCGGGTGCAGTGACGGCAGTACATGGAGCACTGGTCCGTGACCAGGAACAGTACCCGGTCGGGGTACCGATGGGTCAGGCCCTTCACGGGAGAATCCGTGTCCTCGTGGAGGGGGTCCGCCGCCTCGTAGGGAGCCGATTCCAGCTCATGGGCCGTGGGGATCGCCTGACGGCGGATGGGATCGTATTTATCCTCAAGGTCGATGAGGGACAGGTAGTAGGGAGTGATGGCCATGCGCAAGCGGCCAAGGGTCCTTCTTACGCCCTCCTCCTCTTCCTCCGTCAAATTCACATACTTCTTCAGGTCCTCCAAGGTCTCCACCCGGTGTTTGACCTGCCAGTGCCAGTCGTTCCACAGCTCATCCGGCACATCCCGGAACAGCCCATTCTTCCGGGCGTAATTCTCAAAATGCATATCCAGACTCCTTTACATTTTTATCTCAGCTTATCCAACAAAGCTTTGTTGTTTACCAATTCCTAACACTTGCCGGGCATCGCTAAGCGCGGTGTAGCCGCGCGCACGCAATCTGGAAGAAAGAACGCGAGGCTTCAAATATGTCAAACGCAACGGCATGTGCGGTACGTTTGACTCCTCGCAGGTCTTGCCGCCCGGTACACCGCAGGTGTATAGGCAAGACCTGGAAGCGAAGCGAACGCGGAGCCCAGCGCGTTGAAAACGCAGTTTTTCGATGCGCTGATTATACGTATTTTTCGTCGAACAGGGCGCGCAGTTTGGGATTCTCGCGGAGCACGTTCAGCGTGATCTCAGCGTGGTCCTTGGTGTAGCCGTTGCCGATGATCATGTTCACGTCCTTGCCCACGCCCTCGGCGCCCAATGCCGCCTTGGTGAAGCTGGTGGCCATGGAGAAGAAGTATACGAGGCCGTCGTCCCGCACGGGCAGGATGGCGCTCATCTCGCAGTTGGGCTGGTTCACGCAGCAGATGGAGATGTCGTACTCCTTGCCGCCGTTGGCCGCGAGAGCCGCCTCCAGCACCGCCACAGGCTCTGTGGCGGAGGCCACGATGACCTTGTGGTACACGCCCAGCTCCATGAGGGCGGGGACCTGCCTGGGGTTCCTCACGAGACCCACCACGTTGCCGGTGGGGCCCACCTTCTTCATGGCCTCGTAGCCGCAGAGGACCGCGCTCTTGCCGTTGGCGCCCAGGATCAGGACGGAATCGCCCTCCTTGGGGAGCTTGCGGGCCTGGGCGGGGGCGCCCGCCACGTCGAGAGCGGCCAAGGCCAAGGCTTCGCTCATGTCGGAGGGGAGCTTGGCGTAGATGCCGCTTTCAAAGAGGACGGCCTTGCCGATGATGTCCACCCGGTCGATATCCTTGTGGACGGCCAGGATCTTGTCGATGCGCAGCGGTGTCAGGGACAGGGACACCAGGGAGGCGATCTTGTCGCCCACCTTGAGGTCGCGGTCCTTCAGATCCTCGCCGATGTAGGCCACGGTGCCGATGAACATGCCGCCGGAGCCGGTGACGGGGTTCTGCTGCTTGCCGCGCTCGGCCACGATGCCCATGATCATCTCGCCGATCTTCTGCTCGTCTCCGCCGCAGGCTTCCTCGATCTGGGTGAAGGAAGCGGAGTCGATGTTCAACGACTGGACGTCGCAGATGATCTCGTTGGAGTAGAGAACGTCCATGTTGTTGTCGATCTTATAGGCTGCCTGGGTGAGCACGCCCTTGGGCTCAATGACGCGATGGGTGCCGTACTTGTTGCCTTTGAGTGCCATGAATGTTTCCTCCGTATGAAATGTATTTTTATAAATTCATGCTGTATATATTCACTTTATGGGGCAGTTGGGGCCGCCGACAAGGCCCAGAATGGCCCGGGCTTCCGCAGGAGAGGCGATCTCCCGGCCCAGCTCCCGGCTGAGGCGCACCACCTTCTCCACCAGCTCGCCGTTGCTCCTGGCCTTCACGCCCCGGGAAAGGTAGAGGTTGTCCTCGAATCCCACCCGGACGTTGCCGCCCATGACGATGGCGGGAGCTGCCAGGGTGAAGGCGCTGCGGCCCACGCCCGTGGCGGTCCAGGTGGACCCGGCGGGGATGGTGCTGGCGAGCCACACCAGGTTCTGCACCGTGGCGGGAGAGCAGCCGGGAACGCCCAACACGAAGTTGAACTGCATGGGCGCGCCGGGGACCTCCCCCTTGCGGGCCATGGTCAGAATGGTGTCCAGATGCCCCATCTCGAAGCACTCGTACTCGGGCTTGATGTGGTTCTCGATCATCCGCTTCCCGAAGGCCCGCATGGTGGGCATGGTGTTGTCGAAGATCTCGTCGCCGAAGTTGCAGGTGCCGCAATCCAACGTGGCCATCTCCGGGAACAGCTCCGTGGGCTGGAGCCGCTCATCCGGCTTCATGCCCGTGGCGCCGCCGGTGGAGGGGATCATGATCACGTCGGGGAGCTCAGCACGGATGGCGTCCATGACCACCCGAAACCGCTCCCGATCCTGGGTGGGGGTGCCGTCGTCCCAGCGGACGTGGACGTGGATGATGGCCGCGCCGGCGTCGTAGGCGGACCGGGCTTCCCGGACCATCTCCTCCACGGTGTAGGGCACGGCGGGGTTTTGAGCCTTGGTGACCTCTGCGCCGCAGATGGCGGCGGTGATGATAAGCTTCTCCATATCAGTTGAGCCTTTGCTTGTCCTTGGGGGTCACGCAGGTGCCGCTGGCCCGGCAGACCAGAATGGGCTCAGAAAGGACCTCTGCCGCGGAATCGTTGATGTCCGGCCGGGCGGTGATGACCTTCCGGGCCTCGAAGACCATCTTCCGGGAGGTGTTGCCCTCGGACACGATCTCGCCCGTGGCCTCGATGAAGTCCCCGGCGTACACCGGCGCCTTGAACTCCACCATGTCGTAGGCGCAGAACAGGCCCTCGTCCCCGTCCCGGCGGATCAGCAGCTCCGTGGCTACGTCCCCGAACAGCTCCAGCATCTTTGCGCCGTCCACCAGATTCCCGCCGTAGTGGGCGTCGTGGGCGCTCATACGCACCCGAATGGTCGCTTGCATACTCCTGCCTCCTTATGCATTTTTATCCGTAGTATACATTTGTCCCGGGAGGGGCAAGCCCCTCCCCTACAGGGTCTCTTAAAGAAAAAACGCTATGGAAAATGAAACTTCCCATAGCGCTCCGTCCACAAAAAAAAGCTATCGACGCGGTATGACCGTATCGATAGCGCTTCATCTATACAGACGACAGTGGCCGAGCTGTGTGTACCCGGCCCCCAAGAAGCGGCAGCGGCGAAGCTCCCCCCTCTTTCGGCGGCTGCGCCCCTTTCCCGGGGGACCGTTCGCCCGTTTTCCCCGCCGGGTACCCTGCGCGCCGCGCCTCTATCCACAATATTCTGTTGTAGGTATTGTATCAGAAAAGTTGCCGTTCGTCAATCGGAGCGGGGGATATATTCCTGCTCCCTCAAGCGCCAACGAGCTTACACCGTTTCGCTGCTGATGAAATCCGTATACTTTTTTCCGCATCCGGCGCAGGTCAGGGACACCCATATCCAGGTGAAGGCATTCTCCGGTGCCGCACAGTCCAGGTCAGCCAACTCCCGCTCGTCGGGATATTCAAAGCGCAGGTCCACGGAAAAGAATTCTCCCCCGCATTTGGCGCACCGCACCGACCCTGCTGTTGAAAAGGATGTTTCTCCCGCTGCGGAAAAGCAGGTATCATATCCGTCGGATTTGTCATCGTATACCAGGATCCGCTTTCCGCATTTAACGCAGATCGCGCCTAAAGCAAGCCCTTCCCCGCCGGGATACAGGCTCATCCGGTGGAAAAGGCCGTGCTGCATGGTCCCAACGACACGAAGGGAAAAATCAGGCTGTCCGCAGCATATGAGTCGCCCGCTAACTAGAGCGTTCTCTCCATCCTGCCTTTGATCGGTGAGCAGAAAGTTTTGTTTTATGCGGTCCGGGATCATCATGGTTCGTTCCTTTCGCGCATGTATTCCTGCCGAATGGCGGAAAGCAGCCCTTCCTCCACCCCCAGGAGCTCGGCCACGGAGAGAGCTTTCTGGGGCACTGTCGTATCGGTGATCTCCTCCACGCCGTAGTCCATGAAGCGGCGGAGGACCGTGAGCTTGTCGGCCCCGGCTTCGATCATGCGGCGACCCTCCGCCACGTTCAGATCCCGGACGCCCCGGGTGAGGAAGCGGCGGCTTGCCCGGGCGGCCACGGCCTCGTAGTGGGTGACGAAAAGGCAAACGGAGCCGGAAGCGTTGAAGTAACCGAGGGCCCCCTGCTGGAGCTTCACGGCTTCGGCAGGGTTGGTGCCCCGGGCGAACTCGTCGAAAAGGACCAGGCAGAAGCCCTGCTGCACGGCCCGGGCGGCGGCGTCCGCCGCCATGAGCTCCCCGCCGAAGGAGGAAAGGCCCTCCCGGCCGTCTTCCCCCTCCCCCCGAATGAGGCACAGACCATCGAAGAAGGGCACGGCCGCTTTGTCGGCAAAGGGGAACAGACCGCAGTGGGTGAGATACACGTTCAGGGCCAGGGTCTTAAGGCACACGCTCTTGCCGCCCATATTGGCCCCGGTGAGCACGGCGGCTCCGGGACCGAGGGACAGGCTGAGGGGCGTGAAGGCGGCCCCCTGGCGCTTCAGGCTGTCCGCCATGGCGGGATGGACCATGTTCACGAAGGACAGCTCTTTATCCGTGAGAACAGGCCGGACGCCGCCCAGCTCCCGGACCAGGGCAGCCTTGGCCAAAAGAAGGTCCAGATGACCCAGGGTTTCCAGGCTTTGGGCTAAGGCGTCCGCATAGGGCGTCAGCTTTTGAGAGAGCTCCGCGCACAGGCGCTGCTCCGCCTCCGCTTCCCTCAGGACGATCCCCGTGCGCTGCAGGAGCAGCGCTTCCCTATCTTCGCCGGCGGCCTGGGCGATTTGTTTTTCAATGGCCCGCTTCTCCTCCCGGGCGGCGGCCAGTTCATCCGACCACCGGTCCCGCAGGGAGAAGGCCGGGTTGCCGGAGTTCTCCGGATCCAGGATGGTCAGGGCTTCCGGCACGTCCCGAAGCACGATCCCTTCCCAATGGGCGGACGATTGCAGCTCGTCGAAGTCCGAAGCGAGGCCCCCCAGGAGCAGCAGATACCGCTTGAGCTCGAAGAGCTCCACCTGATCGAGATCCCGCTCCCCCAGGTGTGAAACAGTGCCTCGGATGTCCCGAAGCTGCATCAGCCCCTGCCGGAACCGGCGGAGAGCGGGCTCGTCCCCCAGGGCTGCGGCCCGGCCCAGATTCTCCAATTCCTGTTCCAAAGCAGCCCGCTCCGAACGGGCATAGGGGCCCAAGGCCCGCTTCCTCTCCCGGCCCAGAGGGCTCAGGGGCTGGAGCCGGTCCAGCACGAAGCTGAGGCCGATATCCTGTTGCTGGTTCAATGTCAATTCCATTGGTTTTCTTTCCATACGTTCACCACGGGCACGGTCACCCTCTCCGCCACCAGCGCTTGGAAGGCGGCGGCATCGTAAGGCGCGCCGTAAGCGGAGAAGGGGTTCACGGTCACGGCGATGAGATCGTTTTGCCGGCGGACCCGGAAGGATACGCCTCGTGCCTGAAGCTTCTCGTAGTTCTCCCGGGACAGCAGCAGCCGGGTGCCGTCCTCCACGCAGATATTTTGGGGGATGTTTTTACGCCGCAGGAGGAGCGTCGCCATGGCGTCGGTGAAGGCACCCGCGGCAAAGAGCACGTCCCCCCGCCCCGCCAGAGCTTCCGTTAACTCATCGTACAGATCCTCCCGGGCGAATCGGCGGCCCGCCAGATCGGGCCAGGGGCCGCTGACCGGCAGGGTCAACAGCTCGGCCACAAAGGCCGTGTCCGCCACGGTCTTCCCCATGTCCGGACCGCAGCTGGCCCCGGTGGAAAGGATGACCCCCTCCGCCGCCTCGGGGGCGCACAGGCTCCGGCGGAACAGAGCTCCGTCGATGAGCACCTTCTGGGCCCCAAAGCTTTTGAGCTGTTCCGTCAGGGCCACGATCTGCCCGGTCATGGAGGGGCCCGCCAGCTCCACGAAGCCGTCGGACAGGGCCCGCAGGATCGCCACCTCCCCAAGAGGGGTGGAAATGCCGGTCAGGTCCAATATCTCCCCCGTGGCGTCGCACTTTTTGAGCAAGCCTCGGGCGGTGGCGAACAAAGTGCCCCCCGTCACATAGATGGGGGGCTTATAGGTGCCGGTGACCAGATCCTCCCGCTCCCCGTCCCGGCCGATGGAGGTCAGGGCAAGGGAAACGCCCCGTGCCCTGGCCCCGCCGATGAGGGCGTTCAGCGCGGTGGTCTTCCCCGCGTTCTTGCACATCCCCGCAAGACAGACGGTGGTATAGGGAGCGACAAGGTCAAAGAGCATGTTCGTCAAGAATTTTCCATCCAAAAACAGTTCAACGCACAACGGGTAACGCAAAGCGCGGTGTAATCGCGCGCATTCAACTAACAAAGGAAGAACGTGCGGCTGCTACTATATCAAACCCAGCGACAGGCGCGGTGGGTTTGACTCCTTGCAGGGGCCGCCGCCCGGTGGCCCGTCAGGGTCATAGGCGGGACCTGGAAGCGGAGCGAAGGCGGAGCCTCAGTCTGGCGAAGCCTCCGGCTTCGGCAGACTGAATTACTTCCAGAGTTCGTCCGGATAGAGGCCCGCTGCCTTCATCTCCCGGATGCTCTGCTGGAGGGCAGGCATATCCTGCTTGTAGGTGACGCCGTGCCACTTGGCGCCGCAGTGAAGCACCTTCACGCTGGCCTTGCCCTCCAGAATCAGATCGTTGGTGAGCCGGGGCACCAGGTATTCGCACTTCAGGGGGTTCTTGGGCAGGTTCTCGTCCAGGAACGCGGGGAAGCGCTGCTCCGCCTCCTCCAAAAAGTCGGGCATGTAGCCCCAGAAGTTCATGGAGACGGTGTCGTCCGGATCAAGCGCGGTGTAGGTCTTGCCCTCGTCCTCGGTGAAGGCGATGCCGCCCTCCCGCTTCTCGATGCGCAGGCGCTCGGCGATGGAGGTCAGATTGTCGTTCTCGTCCACCACGCACACGCCCCGGGCCACGTGACCGTTGTCGGTGACGGTGTTCTTCAAAAGATAGCCCACCATGGCGTATTCGCCCTTGGCGTGGGGCTCCTTCAAATAATCGTAGATGGTCTTATAGGCTTCCCGGCCGTAGAAATCGTCGGCGTTGATGACGGCGAAGGACGCGTCGCCGATCAGGTCCTTGGCGGCCAGGACGGCGTGGGTGGTGCCCCAGGGCTTCACCCGGCCCTCGGGGACGCTGTAGCCCTCCGGCAGGGCGTTCATGTCCTGGAAGGCGTACTCGAGCTCCAGGAAGGGCCGGACGCGGCTGCCGATGACCTCCTCAAAGTCCTCGGCCATCTCCCGCTTGATGATGCACACGGCCTTCTCGAACCCCGCCCGCTTGGCGTCGAAGAGGGAAAAGTCCATGATCACGTGGCCTTCCTTGTCCACCGGGTCCATCTGCTTCAAGCCACCGTACCGGCTGCCCATGCCGGCTGCCATGATAACGAGAATGGGTTTGTTCATTTCCAATACCTCCAATAGTTTTTATATGTGATATGATTATCTTCTTGGTTACAGCTCTTTGGGCCCGCCGCCGATGCTGGCCACGTAGAAGGCGCAGGGATAGCCAACGGCCTGCTCATAGGCCGCGCCCACCTGCTCCATGACCCTGTCCACAGCGTCCCGGTCCACGATGGCCACGGCGCAGCCGCCGAAGCCCGCCCCGGTCATCCGGGCCCCCAGGACCCCGGGGCACTTCCTCGCTTCGTTCACCAGGGTATCGAGCTCCTTGCAGGACACGGCGTACAGGTCCCGCAGGGAATCGTGGGAGGCGTCCATGAGCCGCCCGAAGGAAACGAGGTCCCCCTGCCGCAGCTTTCGGCAGGCCTCCACGGTCCGGGCGCACTCGTAGACCACGTGCTCCGCACGCTTGCGTTCCGTTTCGTTCTCGATCAGGCCCTTGTTCTTCTCGAAGGTGCGAAGGTCCACCGAGGCCAGATCCTTCACCGGCAGCACCTTTTGCAGGGCCTTCAGTGCGTTTTCGCACTCCGCACGGCGCTCGTTGTACTTGGAGTCCGCCAGGGTGCGGCGCTTGCAGGTGTTCATGATGAGGATCACATTGTCGCCCAATGCCACGGGCACGTACTCGTAGCTCAACGTGCCGGTGTTCAAAAATACGGCGGAATCCTCTTTCCCGAGGGCGATGCTGAACTGGTCCATGATGCCGCTGTTGAGGCCGATGAACCCGTTCTCCGCCCGCTGCCCCAGGAGCGCCAGTTCCACGTTGGTGAGATCCAGGCCATAGCAGGCACGAAAGGCCGCCCCCGCCACCATCTCCAGGGAAGCTGAGGAGGAAAGGCCCGAGCCGTTGGGGATGTTCCCGTAAACAAGGAGCTCAAAACCGGAGGAAAGCTTGATCCCCCGCTCTCCCAGAGCAAAGAGCATGCCCAACACGTAGTTGGTCCACTGATTCCGTTCGTGGAAGCGGATATTGGACAGCGTCCCCTCCAGCACCCCCGCCTGGGGGAAATTCAGGGAGTAGAACCGAAGCCGGTCGTCCGCCCGGCGGCGCAGCAACCCCCAGGTGCCCATGGTCAACGCGCAGGGCAGCACATGGCCGCCGTTATAGTCCACATGCTCGCCGATCAGATTCACCCGGCCTCCGGCAAAGAAGACACGGGGCGCCTCGCCCGGTCCAAAGGTGCTGCAAAATGCTTGTATCAGCTCTTCTTTCGTCATGCTTCCTCCGGTTTGATGCAGTATAGGTCGGAGCCGAAATCGCTCAGCATCCGGATCTCCTTGTTGTAGCCCGTTCCGATGAACCGGGTGTTCAGAGGCACGCCCTCATTGAGGGCCCGTCCCGTGGCGGTAAACTTCTCCTCGCCGTCGGGAAGCATGAAGAACTTGTCGATGGTGCGGATGATGAACCCGCCCTTCTTCAGGCTCACCGGGGCCACGTGCTTCAGGAGGCTGGCCAGCGGCCCCACCCGGACGCCCTTGGTCAGACGTTCCACTGCGTAGGTCCTTTCCGGGTCCAGCCCAGGCACCCGCAGCACATCCGCCGGCGCGGCGGCCTCGTTGTCCATGAGAAAGCGGGCGGCCACGGCCTCCTGTTCTCCCGAAGCTACCCAGGTCTCCATGCCGTTTTGACGGCCCAGGCGCCGGAAGCGGCCAAATTGAAAGGTCTTCCGATGGGCCTTGTAAAACGCCATGTCCTTCCTGGCTTCTTTCTTCTCTGCAGGGGTCAGGGTCCCCAGGTCCATCTCCCAGCCCAAGGCCCCGAAGGCGGCGGTATGGAAGCGGGTGGACAGCGGCGTCTCCCGCAGGGTCTGCTGATGGGGCGCTTCGGAGATATGGGCGCCCATGGCGGAGATGGGATAGAGACAGCTCAGTCCCCCCTGGATCTTCACCCGCTCGATGGCGTCCGTGTCATCGCTGGCCCAGATCTGCTGGCTGTAGCACAGCATGCCCAGGTCGAACCGGTTGCCGCCGGAGGAACAGCTCTCAAACAGGATGTGGGGCCGAGGATAGAAGATGCGGCCCAGCACGTCATAGAGCCCCTTGATGTACTCGTGGCAGAAGGCCCCGTTCTCGCAGAAGGGGGAATACATATCGCTCATGTGCCGGTTCATGTCCCACTTCACGTAGGCGATGGGACAGCTGTCCAAAATGCGGCTCACGTTCTCCACGATATAGTCCCGGACCGCCGGGTTCACCAGGTCCAACAGGAGCTGGTTCCGGCCGTAGGAGGGCTTCCGGTTCGGCAGCTTCACCGCCCAATCGGGATGGGCCCGGTAGAGGTCGCTGTTCTCGTTGACGCTCTCCGGCTCCACCCAGAGGCCGAAGCTCATGCCCAGCTTGTTGATCTTGGCGCAAAGGCCCTCCAGGCCGTGGGGCAGCTTCTTTTTGTCCACCGTGTAATCCCCCAGGCCCCCTTTGTCGTCGTTGCGGCCCTGGAACCAGCCGTCATCCAGGACGAACAGCTCAGCGCCAGCTTTCTTTGCCCGTTTGGCCAGGGAGAGGAGCTTCCTCTCCCGAAAGGAAAAAAAACAGGCTTCCCAATCGTTGCAGAGCACCGGCCGTTCCTTGCCCTTCCAGTCGCCCCGGATCACGTGTTCGTTGATAAAGTCATGGAAGTGGGCGGACAGGCCGTTGAACCCGCCGTCGGAATAGGTCATGACCCCCTCGGGCGTTTCGAAGGTCGCACCGGGGGCCAGGGTGCAGCGGAAGCACCGGGGGCTGACGCCCGCCATGACGCGGACGAGGCCGTTCTCCGCCTTCTCCACGGCGGTGTAGTGGTTGCCGCTGTACAGGAGGTTGAAGCCCCAGCAGCGCCCCTGCTCCTCCGAGCAGTGCGCTTCGCTGAGAAGCACGCCCGGGTTATGCTTGTGGCCGGAGGCGCCGGTGCTGCCCTCGTTCACATAGATACCGGACATAACAGGCCGGTCGTGGCGGCGGGCCTCCCGGATCCAGCCGCCGTCAAAGGTGGTGAAGGTGAGCTCCGCCGCGGGCACCATGTCCAGCATGTAGCTCATGAGCTTGTCGATGACAATGGGTGCCTCGCCCTCGTTCTTCAGCACTGCCCGGCGGGTGATCACATCCTCGTGAGCATAGACGGTGTAGATCAGGTCCAGCGCCACGGGCGCCTCCTTCTCCTTCAGGCGAAGGATCAGCGTCTCGGCCCCGTCACCATAGGCCGTAGGCAGGGTCTTCATGGGCAGGGGACCGGACTGGATCCCATAGGACTCATAGACGAAATCGTTGGTGAAGGTCCCGTCCGGGAGCGTCAGCTCCGCCGGTGGGTTGCGAAAGTCCCCCTTGCCCACGCCGCTCCATTCGAGGGCCAGATCGTCCAGGCAATAGGTGTCGCTGCTCTCGTCATAGAGGATGGAGGAGCCCCGGGCGATGGTAGTCTTGGCCGCCAGGGCCGCGCCGTCCTCCATGAGCACCGGGCCGCCGTAATGGAGATGTTCCACATGGCCAAAGGGGGTCACCCGAAAGAGATAGGCCGTGTGGTCCGTAGAGAGGCGAAAAACTTTGTCTTTACACTCGATCATGGTTTCCACTCCTTATTGCAAATACTTGTGCGTTTGAATTCACTTTTTGAGCTTTTCCTCAATGAGCACCGCCTCCCAGGGCTGAAGCTCGCAGTCCACCTTTTTCGTGCCGTGGGTGGAAAGGACGGGACAGCCTAAGAGGGGCAGACGAACGGGCTTGTCAGACCAGTTCATCGCCGCCACCACCTTCTCGTTCCCCAGCCGCCGTTCGATCTTGATCCAGTTCTTCTCCCGGCTGATGAGGCGGAAGCGCCCCTGCTTCAAAACGTCGCTCCCGTTCCGGTAGGCCATGAGGGTGCGGAACCA
Source organism: uncultured Eubacteriales bacterium (assembly GCA_902802575.1). GTDB lineage: Bacteria > Bacillota > Clostridia > Christensenellales > CAG-138 > RUG472. The sequence continues at coordinate 12,232 of CADCMN010000025.1, forward strand.
GTTCAGCACGGAATCGGGGTCCTCTTCCTCTGTTTGGGCATTTATCGTCACATGATTGCCGTTGACCTTCAGCCAGGGCGTGCCGGTGGTGAAGCCGCCCTGGGGACCGGGGGTCCATTGCATGGGCGTGCGGGCGTTGTCCCGGCTGGCGTGCTGCATCCGGCGGAATATCTGCATGTCATTGAGACCCAGCTTTTTCAATGTCGGCACCATGTTCCTGGATTCCACGTCCTGGATGTCCGCCATGGAGGTGAAGTCGAAGTTGGTCATGCCCAGCTCCTCTCCCTGATAGACGAAGGGCGTGCCCCGGAGGGTCAAAAGCAGGGTCAATATGGCCTTGGCCGCCGCCGGGCTGTTGTCTCCGAAGCGGGAGACGGACCGGGGCTGATCGTGGTTCTCGAAGTAGACCGCGTTCCAGGGGAGCTGCTGCTGCCACTTGACGAGGCTTTTGAAAAACCGCTGGGCGGAGAACTTCCTGGGCAGCCACTTGACGAGCCAGCAATCGGCGTTCATGTGCTCGAAGGAGAAGACCATATCGAGCTCGCCCCGGCTGAGGTCCGTGAGCGCCCGAGCCTTCTTGGGGGACACGAACACCGTTTCGCCCACGGTGAAGCAATCGTATTTGGAAAGCACGTTTCGGCGGAACCGCTGCAACAGCTCGTGACAGCCGGGGCGGCTGATGTAGTATTCGCTGCCCACCAGAGCGCCTTTGGGAAAACCGTTCTTCAAACTGTCCTTCCAGAGAAGGTTGATGACGTCGCAGCGAAAGCCCGCTACGCCCCGGCTGAGCCAGAAGTCCATGACCCCTTCCACCGCTTCGATGACGGCGGGATTCCGATAATTGAGGTCCGGCTGGCCCTTGGCGAACAGGTGCAGATAGTACTGCTTTCGGACCTCATCGAAGGTCCAGGCCCCGCCGCCGAAGAAGCTGGACCAGTTGTTGGGCGGACGCTTGCCCCGGCCATCCCGCCAGATGTAGTAGTCCTCATAGGGGGCTTCCCGGCGGCGGCTCTTTTGGAACCAGAAATGCTGGTTGGAGGTGTGGTTGACGACCAGGTCCATGACGATCTTCAGCCCCAGGGCCCCGGCCTTTTGGATGAGCTCGTCCATGTCCTTGAGCGTGCCGAACTTGGGGTCGATATCGCAGTAGTCGGAGATGTCGTAGCCGTTGTCCTCGCCGGGGGAGCGATAGACCGGCGAAAGCCAGAGGATCCCAACGCCCAGGGACTTCAGATAGGGGAGCTTGGAGATGATGCCGGGGATGTCGCCCATGCCGTCGCCGTTGCTGTCGCAAAAGCTCATGGGATAGATCTGATAGACCGCCTGTTCCTTCCACCAAGTTTCCATAGACGCCTCCTTTTTATGCCAATACCGTGACCAAATACTTGGGGATCAGCTCAATGGGCTTATAGTTGAGCTTGCTGTAGCGGATGCCCTCGTCCCCCGCGTCGTCCTCCCGGTTCACGTAGGTGAAGCCGTTGCCCATGAAGTTGACGAAAGCCTGGGCCATGGCCGGGTAGGCGCCGGCGGCGTTCACGTCCGCCTTCTCCGCATGAGCAAAGAGGGTGTCGCCCTTGATCTCGCCCACGGAAAGGGCCGTGATGCCCAGCCGGGTGATAAGACAGGCCGCCCGCTGGTTGAGCCGACAGGCGAGCTCGATAAGGTCCATGGTCCCCTTGAGCTCGTTGCGCTCCACCTCGCTCATCTCCGGGTGCTCCGCTTCGATCCTCTCCAGAAAGGCGATGCACTCCGGGAACATATCCTCTGTGATCTCCCGACATTCCGCCTCGGGAAAGTCCTTGTAAAACCGGTTCACATGGTTCTTCTGGCTGTGATGCTTCTTGCCGCTGAAGGTGCGGAAGACGTCCGCCTCATAGAGGTAGTCGAACCAGTCCCGCTTCTCCTCCGCGATGAACAGGTTCCCATATCGGGCCTCCACAAGGGGCAGCTGATCCGCCCCCACGCAGGCGAAGCGCAGCTCCTCCCCCAGGGCCCGGGCGTCCGCCTCGGCGGCGGCGAAGCCGGCGTTCACGTCCCCGGGGCCTACCGGCACGGAATAGCAGGAGCCGATATGCTTGTATACGGAACGAGTCACCAGGGTCTCCCCCGCAATGGCAGAATAGGTTTGGAAAATCTTGCGCCACTGGAAGGTGACCCCCGCCGTGTTGTCGCATATCCGGTTGGTGCAGGCAGCAAAAAAAGGCTCCGTCACCTCGATGTTCCGACAGGTCACCGGTTCAAAAACGCTCATGCATCCCCCGTATCGGGGACCTCCTCCTCCGGACCCGTGACATGGGTCTCTTTGAAAGGTAGTATACCAAAGAAAATGATTCTTGTGAAGTGTTTCACAGCTTTTACTTGACGATAGGGGAAAAAGCGCTTACAATGTGGGAATGATTTTCGCCTCATTCGGAAAGGATCTCACCTATGCAGCTCATCGCATTCGATCTGGACGGCACGTTGTGCAACACCATTGAAGATATCGCCGGTTCCCTGAACCGCGCTTTGGAACAACATGATATCGCGCCCTATCCCCTGCCCGTGGTGCAGGGCATGGTGGGCCGAAGCGTAGCCTATCTGTGCCAGCGGGCTATGCCTCACGGCCGGGAAAACGACTGGAAGCAGGTCATGGACAGCTTTTTCGAGGACTACACCCTCCATTCCCTGGATCATACCCGCCCCTATCCCGGCGTGGCGGAGGCCCTTCGGGCCCTGAAAGAGAAGGGGTACCTCCTGGCCGTGGTGACCAACAAGCCCCACGCCCACGCGGTGCACATGATTTCGGAGCTGTTCCCGCCCCATGGGGACCTCTTCTGCCAGGTCCAGGGCCAGAACAGCAAGTTCACGCTGAAGCCCCATCCCGCCAGCTTGCAGTTCGTGTTGGACATGCAGAAGGTGAAGAACGCCAACGCCCTCTACGTGGGGGATTCGGAGGTGGATTTTCAGTTCGCCCGCAACAGCGGCCTCCACTTCTGCGGCGTCAGCTGGGGGTTCAAGGGCCGTCCCTTCCTGGAAAACCTGGGCAGCGAATTCGTCATCGACGAGCCGAAGGAGCTGCTGGAAGTCATGGACAAGCTGGAGAAGGGGAACTGACCCAATGATACAACGCGGGAGGGCCAAGGCCCTCCCCTGCGTTTTATGCCCGCTGGACCAGTCGTTGACCGCGGGCGATTCGTGAATCGCCCCTACGTTTTCATGTCCGAAAGCTAAACAGTTTTATCCCGGGCGATGGTCATCAGCTCCCGCTCCCGCTCTACCTCGCAGGGGTAGGGGTAGGATTTGGTCTGCACGTCGAACTGGGCCATGATCTTCTCCGCCTTGGCTTGATCCTTCTCCAGAAGAAGGGCCAGGGCGTACTCCGTGCGCAAGACGGAGGGCAGGCTCCGCATGGTCTTCAGCCCCTTTTGGAAGTCCTTGGTGCGGAACCCTTCGACGATCTCGGGCCGTCCCTCCCCGATCAGTTCAGTGAAGATCCGATCGCACAGCATCATGTTTCGGTGGAGGCCCATGACGCTGTCCAGCTCCAGCAGCCGCGCCATCAGGGCATCCGCCTCCCGGAAGCGATGCTGGTCCATGAGCCGGTTGGCGGCCAGGACCCCCAGCGTCGCGGTGATGCCGCTTTGCATGGTCTCGGCGGCGGGGAGTCGGAACCAATCCTCGGGCATGTCCTTCAGGCGGACGCCCTGGGCGGTCTGCGCCGCCACCTTCATCTGCACCCAGAAGGCTCGCATGGCTTCGGTATCCTTGGACAGGGCCAGGGCGTTGCGGCCGTCGTTGTCCACCGGTCCCACCCGCATGGGGACGCCGTTAAGCAGCGCCACGCCCAGACCCATCACGGCTGACATGCGCAGCAGGGCAAAGAGGACCGGAATCCCTTTACAAAGAAACGACAGGCTGAAGAAGAGGGCCGCGGTGATCAGGTTCAGGAGAGCGCCGCCCATATTATACAGGAACACCGGCATGGTCCCGTCCTTCAGTTCCGGCGGGACCATTAGACATTGGCCCGCGGTCCCCGCCAAAGAGAGCCGCCGACAGGTGAGCCTGCCCTCCTCCCGGATCCAGATCCAGCTGAAGATGCGGAAGGAGCTGAAGCTGTAGCCGGACAGGCGGCCGAAGAGGAGATGGCCTGCCTCGTGGATGATGATCTGCAGCAATATGGCCCCGTACATGGCTGCGAACAGGCCAATGAGGCACAGCACACGCCCGGAAAAGCTATCGATCCCATCCACGGCGCGGAGCATAACGCTGCCGCAGCCGGCGCCGATGAGCGCAAAGATCGCCACGGAAGCGACCCGTCCCGGAAATCCCCTGTTTTTGGTTTTTCTGCCCGTTTTTTCGTCCATGCCCTTCATTTCCTCCTCACGCTGTATTGCATATATCATAGCATCCGCCGGGGGAAAATGCAAATCCGGCTGCATAAGGAATAGTTTCTTGACTTCCTGACAGAATAGGGTACAATGAAGTATATTCTTTTCGAAGCGGGTGGATCCTTATGAACAGACGACTCCGGGAAAAGCCATGGTACAACAACGCGATAGCGCTGTGCATCGCCGTGGTCCTCTATGTGCTGCTGACCCATTGGGGCGGCTTTTGGGAGAGTGTGCGCACCTTCTTCCGCTATTTCTCGCCGGTGATCCTGGGCGCCATTATCGCTTATGTCGTGAACCCTCTTTCCGGATTGTACGGGCGGACCCTGTTTCGCTGGATCAAGAAGGAAAAAGCCCGCGTCCTGCTGTCGAATCTGCTGGCTTTTCTGACGGTCATCCTTTTCCTGGTGTTCCTGCTGCTCATGCTCATTCCTCAGCTCATCGAGAGCGTGGCCACCTTCGCCGGGAACCTGGACGGGTATGTGGCCTCCCTCCAGACCATGCTGGATTCTCTGGGCGTGTCTGCCAAAGAGCTGGGCCTCGACCGGTTCATCAGCTCTTCCGAGGCCCTTATCGAGACCGTGACCGAATTTGTAAAGCAGAACCTGAGCAAGATCCTGTCCACCTCCGTGGGCGTGGGCAAGGGAGCGGTCCAGTTCCTGATCTCCTTCCTGCTGTCCATCTATCTGCTGGCGGACAAGAACAGGCTGAAGAAGGGGGGCCAGCGGTTTCTCACCGCCTCTCTGGGGGGCGCCAAGTACGAGAAAGTGGCCAAGGTCCTGCGCCGCAGCCACTCCATCCTGAACCGATACATCGTCTTCAATTTGCTGGACAGCCTGATCGTGGGCGGTGCCAACGCCATCTTCATGGTCATCGTGGGCATGCCCTATGTGGGCCTCGTCTCCTTCGTGGTGGCCATCGCCAACCTGATCCCCACCTTCGGCCCCGTCATCGGCGCTCTCATCGGCGGCTTCGTTCTGCTGATGGTGAACCCCTGGCACGCCTTGGCGTTTCTGATCTTCACGGTGGTGCTCCAGGGCATCGACGGATATCTGCTCAAGCCCAAGCTCTTCGGGGACTCCCTGGGCGTGTCGGGCCTGTGGATCTTGGTGGGTGTCATCGTGGGCGGCCGGGCCTTCGGCGTGGTGGGCATCCTGTTGGCTATCCCGGGGGTGGCCATCCTGGATTTCCTGTACCGGGAGTATTTCCTTCCCTGGCTGGAAACAAGGGACAAGGAGTAAGAGATCGTATAGCAAAGGGGCTGCCGCCGATGCGACAGCCCTTTATGTTTGCGCTGAATTTACTTCGTTCCCGTCAGGGCCACGCCGTTGACGTACAGCGTGTAGCCGTTGGAGACGACGTTCGCCGCGTCGCCGGTGAACGAGGTGATATAGGTGTCGCCGGTCAGGGCCCATGTGGACGTGCCATCCAGCGTCACGTTCACCGTGCCCACCTCGGTGGAGACGACGGACCCCTTGGCGTTGGTGATGTTGCCTGAGACCGTGCCGATGAAGACCGAGCCTTCGGTCAGATTCAAGGTCAGGGTGGAATCGCTGCCCACCAGAATGGTCCCGGCAAGGGCCTGACCCGTCGCGTTCAGGGTGGCGATATTACTTGCACCGCTCCAGCCGTCCGCGCAGACCGACAGCAGGATGTTTTCCGCGTCCTCGTTCAAAATCGCGACATTGTTGAGATAGATGATCGCGTTGGTATTGGTCACGTGGAAGACGTGGCCGCTTTTGCTGGTCAAACTGCCGCCGGTCATGGTGAAGGACGAGGTGCCGGAATCGGCGTCGCCGGACATGGACTGATAGATCATGATGGTGTCCAAAAAGCCGGCGTTGCTGTTCATCCTGGTGTTGTTGGCGGTGAGATCGCAGTCCGTGAGCTCAATGCTGTTCTTGCCCTCGATGCACACGCCCTCACTGAGATTGGAAACCAGCGTGGCGTTCGATACATGGATCTCCGCCGTGGAGTAGATGGTCGGCGAGCCGAGGCCGTTGGAGGTATAGGTCCCGCCGTCCACGTAGACCGTGCCGCCGCCCCGGTCCGTGCGGATGGGCGCGGAAGACTGGCCGGAGGTGGTGACGGTAAGGTCATAGGCGTAGGTGACGCCGCCGCCCGTGGTCATGATGCCGCCGGAGCCGCTGCCCGTGGTGGTGATGACGGTGTCCCGCACGGTCACGATGGTGCCGTCGCCCTCCGCGCCGTTATGGCCCCCGTTGCCCCCATAGGAGAAGACGCCGTTGGCGCCGGAGGCGTCGGAGGTGATGGTCCCGCCTGTGATCGTGACGTTGGCCCCGTCCTTCACCAGCACCGCCGCGTTCAGACCGTAGAAGTTGCAGCTGTCGCCGCCGTTGGAACTGCCCGTCTTCGTGACGGTGGGGTTGGTGATGTAGACCGTTTCGGAGGTGCTGATAAGCAACGCGCTCTCATCGACGGCGTCCGCAGCGTAGATCTGATCGCTTTGGCTGTCAGCGTCGGTGATCTCCACCGCGCCCTTGTAGTCGATATCTGCGCTGCTGCCGCCGGGGCCGCCGCCCGGCATGCCGCCAGAAGGCGGTTGGCCCATGCCCCCGGGCGGGATGCCTTCGGGCCGCTCTCCGGCGGGCGGCTGACCCATGCCCTCAGGGGGCGTGCCGAAGGGCTGTTCATCGGATGGGTTTGCTGTTTCCTGGCGGTTGATTTCCCCGCCGTCCGTGCTTTGCATCCCCTCCGCAGATGCAGCGGTGCTCTCCCTTTCAGCGCTGCCGCTGCAGCCCACGGCAAGTCCCATCACGAGACACAGGGCCGTCGCTAGGCAGAGCAGCTTCGTCAAAAAAATCTTCATGATCGTTTACCTCCTCGGTTTTGTTGCTTTGATCCTACGCCCTGAATCTTAAGTTTTCCCTAAATGCTGAAAACTTTTCGCATTTTTGTAAAGCTTGGCCGGAGGCGGACTTGCTTTTCCCCGACCGGTCGAGTAAGATATAGTTGCATTTTCCCCAATATGTGAAAGAAGCCGTCTCCCCATGCGAAACAGGGTCCCCTTTCAAAAGTGTATATGGGTCCTGGGCCTGCTGTTTTTGCTGGCCTGCGCCCGACCTGCCGCCACCATGGAAGCCGACGCCGCCACGCCTGTGGCGGAGCCGTCCTCATCGTTCACGCCGGAGCCAACCGCCCCGCCTCTTTCGCCGGTGGCGGTGATCCTGACGCCGGTCCCCACGCCCACGCCCACGCTGTCTCCCACGCCCAGCCCCACGCCCGAGCCCACGCCCACGCCCGAACCCACGCCGACCCCGGCCCCCTTCGTGGCGGCGGCCTTGCCCACGGACCGGCGGCCTGCCCGATATCTGACGGCGGATCAAACGGGAAGACTGTTCTATTGGGCCAAGGAAGATCGGTTCCTGGCCTATGGACGGGTGGGGGATGTGTCCCCCGGTTTCTACCCTGCCGACGATGGGGGCGAAGTGGCTCCCGGGTCCGCGCCGGTGGACGGGACGTTCCTGGTGCCTCTCTATACCCCCGCCGAACCGCCCCAGAAGGAGGGCGAAAAGCTGCTGGTCCTCTACCTCCCCAGCCAAAGCGTGGTGTCTTTTCACGGAGAAAACGGGGAATGGATCGAGGATCGGATCATGATCTGCTCCTCAGGCCGGGGCAAGAACGGCACACCCGTGGGAAAATACAAGATCTACGAGCGATATGAGTATAAGCTCCTGGGCTCCGAGGAGGAGGACACCCTGTGCTTCGGGTTCTGGGCCTGCCGATTCTATAAGGGGCATCTGTTCCACTCCGTGCCCATCAGCTACGACGCGGGCTATGACAAGGCCAAGGGCCATCGGATGACCAACATGCGCTCCTATCAGAAGCTGGGCACGAAGGCCTCTCACGGCTGTGTGCGGATGACGGTGGCGGACGCCAAGTATATCTATGACCTGAGCCAGTTCGACACCGTGAACGTGTGGGTCACCAAAGCTCAGGGCCCCACCCCGCCCAGGCCGCCCCAGGTCATCTGGACGGAACCCTATACCAACCGCCGCGGCTATGGCTGGGATCCCACGGACCCGGACCCCGCCAATCCGTATCTGGGGAACGGATAGCTTTTCCCCGGCAAACCGCGTATGCAAAACCTCCCGGACAGGAAGCGTCCGGGAGGATTTTGTATCTTGCTTTATTCGACGTTTTCCGTGGCGATCACGTCCACGCCGGAGCCGCAGACGTTTTCGATCACCACGTCCCCGATGCGGACGGGCGGCCGCACGGTGGTCTCGCGGATCGCCTGCAGCGCGTCGAAGATCAGAGGCTTCCGAATGGGGTTCCGTGTCTTCACGGACAGGGGCTTGTGAGACCCCGCCACCCCCACCAGGGCGGTGACCATGCGGGTGGGATCGGTGATCTCCGTCTGGGCGTAGGCCTTGCCCCGGGCGCAGGTGAAGCCCTGGATGTTGGTGACTTCCTTGCCGTCATAGTCCGCCGTGATGCGGCAGCCCATGGGGCAGTTGATGCAAGTCAGTTCGTATTTCATGCTTCCGGCACCTCGATTCTTACCAAAATGGAATCGGCTTTGTCCAATCCGCCGAGCTTCTGGGCGGGAATGCTCAGGTTGACCATCTCGCCCGGGGCCAGGATCATGGTCTTCTTGGAGAGTATCTGCTCCCCGTTCACCTCCACGATCACCCTGGCGTTGCGGTACACGTTCCGGGGCCGGAACATGAAGCTGACGACCGCCTCCTGCACGTTCTCAGACACGAACTGCGGCACGATGCCGCCCACGCCGAAGCCCATCTCCACAGGGACCTTGCGGCCGCCCCCGGGCAGCAGGTCCCGCACATACCGCCAGGCGTTGGTCCCGGCCTTTTGGGCCTCCTCGGAAACGAAGTCCACCAGATCGTGGACGTGGAGCACGTTCCCCGCCGAAAAGATGCCGGGCACCGAGGTCTGCAGCTGCTCGTCCACCACCGCGCCGGAGGTGCTGGGAGCGATCTTCACGCCGGCCATCTCGGAGAGCTCGTTCTCCGGAATGAGGCCCACGGAAAGAAGCAGGGTGTCGCAGGGGAAGTCCTTCTCCGTGCCGGGGATGGGCTTGAGGTCGGGCCCCACCTCCGCCACGGTGACGCCCTCCAAATGCTCCCGCCCGCGGATGTCCACCACGGTATGGCTGAGGAGCAGGGGGATGCCGAAGTCGTCCAGACACTGGACGATGTTCCGCTTGAGGCCGCTCGAGTAGGGCATCAGCTCCACACAGGCGTGGACCTTGGCGCCCAGGAAGGTCATGCGGCGGGCCATGATGAGGCCGATGTCGCCGGAGCCCAGGATGACCACCTCTTTGCCGGGCATCATGCCCTCCAGGTTGGTGAACTTCTGGGCCGTGCCCGCCGTGTATACGCCGGGGCAGCGCTCGCCGGGCGTGCCCAGGGAGCCCCTGGGCCGCTCGCGGCAGCCCATGCAGAGGATGACGGCCTTCGCCTGGATATGCTCGAGCCCGTTGGTACGGGACACGCAGGTGACCACCTTTTGGGCCGACACGTCGAGGACCATGGTCTCGGTCTGATAGGGGATGCCCAGGGCCTCCACCTTCTCTATGAACCGCTGGGCGTACTCAGGGCCGGTCAGCTCCTCCTTAAAGGTGTGGAGGCCGAAGCCGTTGTGGATGCACTGCTTGAGGATGCCCCCCAGCCGCTCCTCCCGATCCAGGATTAGGATGTCCCGGGCGCCGGCTTCGTAGGCGCCCACCGCCGCGGCAAGGCCCGCCGGACCGCCGCCGATGATAAGAATGTCCGTTTTACGCATTATCCTTGCCCTCCTCGAAGAGATACCCCTGCAGGAGTCTGGAATCGCCGCCGAACTTGGTGACCTCCAGGGGAGAGACGCCCAGCTCCTCCGCCAGGATCTCCACGGTCCTGGGCGTGCAGAAGCCCGCCTGACACCGGCCCATGCCGGCGCGGGTGCGGCGCTTGACGCCATCCACATCCCTGGCGCCCACGGGGCGGCGAATGCTTTCCCGTATCTCCGCCTCGGTGATGGTTTCACAGCGGCATACGATCTTGCCGAAGTCGGGATCGGCGGCGATGGCGGCCGCCCGCTCCTCGTCGGTCATCTCCCTGAACTTCGGGATGGCCTTGCGGATGGGGTCAAACTCGGGATTGGGGGCAAGCTCCAGCCGCTCTGCGACCCGATCCGCCGTCCATTGGGCGATGGCGGGCGCGGAGGAAAGGCCCGGAGACTCGATGGCGCAGCAGTTGAAGAACATGGGCGCGTCCTCCGCCTCGCCCAGGATGAAGTCGCCCGTATCGCCGGTGGCCCGAAGACCGGAGAAGGTGGTGATGAAGCCTCGGGTGGGGATATGCTCCCAGGTGCGGCTGGCGCCGCGGAGAGCTTTGTCGAGGCCCGCC
>CADCMN010000026.1 GCA_902802575.1 uncultured Eubacteriales bacterium
GAAGAGAATAATGTCGACTTGATTCCCGGTCAAGTAAGAACAATTGCGTTGTATAAAGAAAAGACAAATCTTGATCTGCCATTACTTAAGAAAAACCTTCGAATCATCAGCGTAAATGAAGTACTGGCATAATCAATCTGAGAGGGAAAAATGAAACACTGGAAAACAACTTTTTCGTTAGCCCATATCGGAGCCGCGCTTTACGAACAAGTTATTGGCAACCGTACACAAGAGACTCCGGTCATTGCTCATTTTTCCGGAGATGAAATCAAAATAACTCTTCCAACTATTACAGTCTGTATCAAACTGAAATCCTTGGAGCTTCTGTCTATCACAGCACGCAAAAAACAGGACCTGTTCGCTTTTTGTTCGGCTCCTGTTCCGGCTGTATTGTAGAACCGGAAACACAAATCCAAAGCGATTCGGCTTTCCTCACTGTTAAGCAAGGGGATCAGTTAATGATTCGAATTGCTTTCGCACCGGAGACAAGGGCTTTGTCCGGTCAGGGACTTACGTTTGCCAGACATTCCGAAGCGGGCGATTATACTATGGAACCGGTTTTTCCTGTTTCAGATGAAGAAATATGGGTTTTCCCGAAACGTCCATTTGATGCAGGAGAGCCGACTTTTCTGCTTTCACAGATAGATATTCTGACAGAACAGGAAGGAATATCGCTTGCCGTTCTGGGCGATTCAAACGGTTTTATGAGAATGTGGACCGCACCGCTGGAAAAGATGATGGAAGAAAAAGGACTGCCATGTGTCGTTCTGAATCAAAGTATCAGCGGGAACAGACTTTTGTCAGATACGGCAAAAGAGATTCCGGGACAATTGTTTGGGTTTTCAGCAAAGCGGCGCTATAACATCGATATTAATAGTTTGTGCGGACTGACACACATTATTTTTGCGATCGGAGGAAACGATCTGTATCAGCCCGGGACAATGGCAGCACCGAATGATTCGGTACCATCCGCGCAGGAGCTGTTTGAAACACTGCAGATGCTAAATGCAAAGGCAAAAGAAAAAGGACTTAAGACATATGCGGCAACATTAACGCCTTTTTCCGGGGCAGAGGGAACGCCGTCCGGAAGACAGGAAATACAGAAGGAATTGAATCGGAAACTTCTGGAATGCAATGAATTTGACGCGATTCTGGATTTTTACGCATGGCTGGTAGAAAAGGATGGCTGCGGGATGGATTCAAGATTTGATTCGGGCGATCACCTTCACATAAATCCAGAAGGAGGGAAACTGATTGCTCAAAAAAGTATGAATTATATAAGAAGGTAGCTTAGAATGCAGGGGGGTTCAGATGGCAAAATCATGTTAAAAACAGTTTGTTTAAAAACAGTTTGTAAATCGTATCGGAGAAGCTCTACAATAGTCCACATGTCTCCATTAAATGACTGCACTTTTGACTGCATTTTGACTGTACATTGCATGAGTATGCTGTCATAGAGTGATTTGAATGAGTATAGTAAACAATGTCGATTTTTCCCTAAATTACTGGTTTTTTTAGGTTTTTCCAGACAGCGTCTAGCTTTAGCAGCCATGCGTGATTGTAGTTCTCCTAAGCGGAAGGCCGTTGGCTCGGATCCCGCCGGGGAGACCAAAGGAAAGCGCCACCCATCGGGTGGCGCTTTGCTTTGCTTTCATTGGTAAGAACTTAGTCTTTTCTATTGCAACTAATGTCGAAATTCAGCCAAAGTGAGGAAGTAGTTTTGAAAAATATACTTGACAAACCTTCTCTCAGCCCGGGGCGTTCGATGCGGTGAGTGACGGGCAGATCAACATGGGGCCCAATGAAAGCGCGCTCAGGGCGGCGCGGGACGCCATGAACGGGTACGATCCCACCTACGGATGTCTGTATTACTATAATCCCGCCACGACCACGAACAAGTGGATGCTAAGCAAGCCCGTGGCGCTGAGGATCGGGAACCATGTGTTCTGCTATTGAGGAAACGTGTGAATGATACGCGCGGATCGTGCTTTCGCTGCCGATGGACGCGGCGATCATGCTGAAAAATCTGACAAAAACGACTGATAAGGAACGGAAAGCGTATGAAAAAATGGTTGAGAAGACTGGTTTGGGCGGCCCTGGCCGTGGGGCTGGCGGCGACGGTGGTGCAGCTTCAGGAAAGCCGGGAGGCCTTGGACGTCCGGGAGGCGGCGGAGCGGACCAGGATCGAAAATCTGTATCACAGGATCGACGACGATCTGAACGATGTGGACGTGTCGCTGTCGAAGCTTTCCGTAGCGTCCAGCCCCCGCCAGAGCGTGCTTCTGTTAGGGGACGTGTGGCGCTCGACGGGCAGCGCCGGGGCGGCCATGGCGCTGCTGCCCCTCTCCCACGCGGACAGCTGCGAGATGAGCCAGTTCATCACCCGCTGCGGGGACTATGCCCACACCCTCATGGGGCAGGTGCTTCAGGGCAGGGCGCTGACGAGCGAGGACAAAAAGCAGTTGAGCGATATGCGGGCGGCTTGCGCTCAGATCCGCCAGACGGCGGGGGAAGCCATCCAAAACGGGGACTATGTGGCGGCGGACAACGTGGACGCCGGCTGCTACGAGCAGACCCAGAGCGAAGCGGCCATCAGCGAATACCCCACGTTGATCTATGACGGCCCCTTCTCCGAAAGCGCGGAGAACCAGGCGCCCAAAAGGGACCCCGGGGAGCGGATCACGGCCCAACAGGCCCAACTGGCGGCTCAAAAGCTGTTCCCCGGGTGCGCGGTGAAGGCGTCGGCCTACGTGCCGGGGGCCCTGCCGGTCTACGAGCTGACCTTGGAGACGGCGGATCGGGGGGAAGTGGACCTGTCCCTGACGGAACAGGGCGGCGAGCTTCTCTCCTACATGGCGTCGCCCACGGGGGACAAGAACGATCCGCCCAGCGATGAGGAGAGCGAAAAGCTCAAGGCGGCGGCCCTGGCCTTCCTGCAGGAGCTGGGGGTGGAGGACCCGGCAGCGGCCTACGCCCAGTATTATCAAGGCGTGGCGGTGCTGAACTTCGCCCCGCGGCAGGACGGCGTGATCCTGTACAGCGACCTGGTCAAGGTGTATATGGATCGGGAAACAGGGGACGTCATGGGCGTGGACGCCCGGAACTATCGGCTGAACCACCGGACGCGGGCCCTGCCCAAGCCCAGGATCACGGAGCAGCAGGCCGCCGAGTATGTGTCGGACAGCCTGCAGGTGGAGCAGACCGCCCTGGCGCTGATCCCCCTGACGAAGCAGACGGAGGTCCTTTGCTACGAGTTCAAGGCCACTCAAAACGACACCTTCTATATCGTTTACATCAACGCCCTCACCGGCGAGGAGGAGCAGATCTTTGAGGTCATCAACTCTGAGGAGGGGGATCTGGTGGTGTAACCCCCGGCGGGCCATCGAGACAAACAACCCAACGAACAGCGCCCCGCAGGGAAACCTGCGGGGCTTACGTTCGTTTTGGGCGGAGTCTTTACTTTTATTGAGAAATGCTGTCAGAAATCTTTACTTTCTATGGAGAAATGCGCTTGAAAAGTAAAGATGGCTGAGCGCGTCTTCCGTTAAAATATCGTTTTCGCGCAGAAATCATCCTCTATTATAAGGTGTCGCAGCCGGACCGGTTTTTCGCGTAGAAATCATCTCCTGTTATGGAGACTTCGCCAAGGCGGAGCCTTACATCACTTTGGAGGAAAAGACAATGAAGATTTGTAAAAACTGCGGAGCGGAAAATCAAGATTATCACGTCTACTGCATCTATTGTGGAGGTAACGAATTCGTGCACCGGTGCGCCGTCTGCGGCACGGAATTCGAGGGGAACTTCTGCCCAAACTGCGGCGCCCGGGCGGACGCGGCGCGGCCGGAGCGCCAGTCGCTGCCACCAGAACAGCCAAAGAAGAAGGTCACCTTTGGCCGGGTGCTGCTGTGGATATTCTTTCTGCCCATCATGGCCATCATCGCCATCTGGCGCTCCCCACGGCTAAAGACGCCCTGGAAGGTCGTGCTGACCGGCCTTATCGTCCTGGCCCTCGCCCTCTACTATCGGCCCAGGGGCAGCAAGACCACGTCCACTACGGCCCAAGCAACCCATCGGCCTGCCATCACGGTCACGGAACGGCCGGCCCAGCCGAAGGTGACGGAGGCCCCCGCCACCAAGAAGCCCACGGCCACGCCCAAGCCCACTGCCAAGCCTACGCCCGAGCCCACGGAGGACCCCATGCCCAAGGAGTACCGCAACGCCCTGGCCAAGGCTCAGACCTATGTGGATTGGATGCACATGTCCAAAGCCCGGCTCCATGACCAGCTCACCAGCCCCTACGGGGAGGGGTTCTCGGCGGCGGCGGCCCAGTATGCCCTGGAGCATGTGAAGGCCGATTGGAAGGAGAACGCCCTGAAGATGGCGGAGACCTACAGCAACACCATGCACATGTCCAAGGCCCGGATCTACGACCAGCTCATCAGCGAATACGGGGAGAAGTTCACGCCCGAGGAAGCCCAGTACGCCGTGGACAACGTGAAGGCCGACTGGAAAGCCAACGCCCTGGCCACCGCCCGCAACTACCGGGACAACCTGCACATGTCCCCCGCCGCCATCAAACAACAGCTGACCTCCCCCTACGGCGAGAAGTTCACCCAGGAGGAAGCCCAGTACGCTATAGACCACCTGAACGATTGAGAAAGGAGCTCAAGATGCTGGAATTCATAGAATTCGTCAAGGCCAGCGGGACGGTTCTCCTCCCGCTGGCCGCCATTATCCTGTCCATTGCTGCAATATGTGTATCTCTTTTCAAGAAAGTCTAATAAATCAAAAGGTGTGTTGTGAATAGCGAAAGCAAAAATTGTAAAATTCCCCTTGACAAACCTTCTCTCAGCCGGGGCGTTCGATGCGGGGGGGACGGGCGGATCAAGGGGGCTCACTGTGCCGCCGACAGCCATACCCAGGAGGGGGATTTGGTGGTGCAGATAAAAAAGCGGGAGGGGCAAGCCCCTCCCTTACGGCGTGGCAAGCCGTTTAGCTACCGCTCGAACCATTTGAGGATGGCGCGCTTCTTCCGGCCGGCGGGGCCGGAATAGGGGTGCTCGCGGAGGGGCAGGTTGAAGCGGGTGCTGCCCATAAGGACGGTCTGGGGATGGGTGAACTCCCGAAAGCCCCATTCCCCGTGGTAGGCGCCCATGCCCGAGTGGCCGGTGCCGTTGAAGGGGACGCCCTTGACCATCATGTGGATGCACACCTCGTTGATGCAGC
This sequence comes from uncultured Eubacteriales bacterium, assembly GCA_902802575.1. Classification (GTDB taxonomy): domain Bacteria; phylum Bacillota; class Clostridia; order Christensenellales; family CAG-138; genus RUG472. The sequence continues at coordinate 5,227 of CADCMN010000026.1, forward strand.
CGCCGCCGTATTGCTGGGCGGCCATGACGCCCTTGGCCCAGCGCTTGTCTGACGTGAAGATGTACATGGACAGGGGATGCTCCCGGTCGGCGATCACGTCCAAAAGGGCGTCCGCCTCGCCGTCCTTATAGGGCACCACCGGCAGCAGGGGGCAGAAGAGCTCGTGCTGCACGATGTCCTCGTTGATGCCGACGGGGTAGAGGATGGTGGGGGCGAAGCGGACCTCGGCCCGGTTGCCGACGCCGCCGAAGACGACCCGGTCCCTGTACTGCTCCGTGAGCCGGACGCATTTGTCGTAGACCGCCGGGGTGATGAGCTTGGGGTATTCCGGGTTTTCCTCCGGGTGCTCGCCGATCTGGCGGACGAACGCCCTTTTGAGCTCCGCCAGGAAAGGTTCGGCCACCTCCTCCGCCACGGCGATCTGGTTGATGTTGATGCAGATCTGGCCCGCGTTGCAGAGCTTGAAGAAGGCGATCTTCCGGGCTGCGTCCTTCAAATCCGCGTCCTTGCGGACGATGCACCAGTTGCCGGTCTCGCCCCCCAGCTCCAGGGCCACGGACGTGAGGTGGCGGGACGCCTTTTCAAGGACGTGCTTGGCCACGGCCGGGGAGCCGGTGTAGAAGATCTTGTCAAACCGCTCCTCCAGGCACATGTCCGCCACGTCGTGGCCCCCGTCGATCACCGTCACGAACTCCTCGGGGAAAGTGTCGGCGATGAGCTGCTTCAGGGCCCGGGTGCTGGCGGCGGATTTGGAGCTGGTTTTGAGCACCGCCGTGTTGCCGCCCGAGATGCTGGCGGCCAGGACGCCCAAGGTCAGCAGGATGGGGAAGTTGAAGGGGGAGATGATGAGCGACACGCCGTAGGGCATCTTGTAGACGGTGGTCAGGACGCTGGGAAAGCACATGAGGCCGCTGAAGTGGCGTTCCGGCCGGGCCCAGCGTTTGAGCCCGTGGAGGATCTCGTTGACCTCTACGATCACGGGCCCCAGGTCGCAGAGGTACGCCTCCGTAGGGCTCTTGCGAAGGTCCTCCCAAAGGGCCTTTTCCAGCATATCCCGGTGGTCGATCACCGCCTGCCTGAGCTTCTTCAATTGCTCTATGCGCCAATTCACGTCCAGGGTGACTCCGGTGCGGAAGAACTGCCGCTGTTTTTCAACGATCGCGTGTACGATCTCCTGGGTGTAGGTCATGTTCATTCCTCCTCGTCGTTCTTCTTGCGCTCCAGGAACCGAAGGAGCATGTTGTGCTGGGCCTTGAGATAGAGGGTCCGCACCGGCGGCAGCAGGTTCATAAGGAACCGGCTGGGCAGATACACCGGGCAGGGATAGACCTGCTTTTTGCCCCGCTCTACGCCCCGGATGGCGGCCTTGGCCACGGCTTCGGCGGTCTGCACGGGGAAGGGCTGCTCCACCTTGTGGCCGGCGCCGCCCACCTCAAAGAAGTTGGTCTTGGTGGACACGGGGTAGACGCAGGTGATCTTCAGATTCTTGGGCGATTCCACCCGGATGGCCTGCTGGAAGCCCTTCATGGCGAACTTGGTGGAGGCGTAGAGGGCATAGCCGGGCAGGGCCATCTCGCCCATGGCGGAGATGGTGTACACCAGACGCCCCTCCCGCCCGTTCAGGTGGTTCAGATACTTGGAATAGCTGTACATGGGGGAAAAGGTGTTGAGCCGGAAGATCCGCTCGATCCGCTCCCAATCCTCATAATCGTAGCGCTCGTAGTAGGGCGCGCCGGCGTTGCAGATGAGGATGTCGATCTTGTCGAACAGGGCCGCGGCCTTTTCGAACAGGGCGTCCACCCCTTCCGGGGCGCTGAGGTCACAGGGGAAGAGGGTCACGTTCTCCCCAAAGCCCGTGAGCTTGCCGATGCTGCGGCTGGCGGCCACGATGCGGTTGTCGTTTCTGGGATCGGCCAGCATCTCCAGCATGGCCTTGCCGATGCCGCTGCTGGCGCCGGTGATGACGATGGTTTTATGTTGGATCATGCCTGTTTACCTCCGTAGGGAAACTGTATAAACGCATAGGCTTGTTGTAGCGCTTTATTGAGGTCGTCAGTCAAAGACGCGGAGTCCCAGCATATCCTTCAAGCGCTGGGGCAGATGCTCCTTCAGCAGGTCGATGTTTTCTTCGTTCAGGGTGATGTCGAATCCGTCGGCATTATCCGCTTTGGACTCCAGGCGGATCACATCGATCCTCCCGTAACTGCCGTACCGAATGCTTTCGATCTCCTCCCAGGGAACGAACAGCGTCCGCTTGCCCAAGCATCGGTTTGTGATACCGTCCGCATCGATCCGCATCCTGCCGAAAAACGATTCTCTTCCACGCCAGAGCAAAACCAGGAAAAGGATGTCCAGAATCAGTAATGCGGAAAGGATAACGCCCCCTTCTCCGATCAGGATCAGATACAGGAACAGCAGGGCGGCGAGCAAAAAGATGAGCAACGCCACGCCGCCCAATATAGCACGGAATAAGTTTTGTATATTCAGCTTTCCCTTTCGTTTCGTCAAGGATGATGTGTTCTCCTTATTCGCGGATCCAGCGTTGGTTGAGAGGTAAGCCGATCACCGGTATGAAATCTGTTGAACCAGTTCGTAAGCCTGTTTGACCACGGTCTTCAGGCTCCCGACCTTGTCGCAGTCGCCGATGAAATACACGTTGGGCTGCCCCTTTTGGGCGGCGAACCGGGTGTCGGGGGTATAGCCCACGGACAGGATCACGGAGTCCGCGGGGATGGTCTGCTGCCCTTCCAGGCCGTCGATGAGAACGCCCTCGTCCGTGATGCTATGGACCGTGGCGCTGAGATAAGCGGGCACCTGATGGAACCGGAGGAGCTCCCGCAGCATGGAGGAGTTGGCCATGCAGATGCCCCGGGCCCCCACCAAGTGGGGCGTCATCTCCACGACGGCGGGATGCTTGCCCTGCAGCGCCAGCTCGTAGGCGATCTCGCAGCCCGTGAGGCCGCCGCCGATGACGACCACCCTGTCCCCCACGGACGCCTCGCCGTTCAAAAACGCCGTGGCGGAAATGGCCCGCTCCGCCCCGGGGACGGGCAGGGACTTGGGCTTGGCGCCGGTGGCCACCACGACCGCGTCCGCGTCCAGCTGGTCGAGGTCGTCGATCTCCGTGTTCATGCGGACCGCCGCGCCGCTGTTTCGGAGCTGCCGCTCATACCACTTCAGCAGTTCCTTGTCCTTCTCCTTGAAGGACATGGCCGCCGCCGCGTTGAACACGCCGCCCAGTCGATCCGACTTCTCATAGAGGTCCACTTTGTGGCCCCGGAAGGCCGCCTGGATGGCGCACTCCATGCCGCCGATACCGCCGCCCACGACGACGATGCGCTTGGGCGCCTTGGCCGGGGCCTTGGAATACTTTTTCTCGTTGTTGGTCCAGGGGTTCAGGACGCAGCGGCCCATCTCCACGTGCATGGGGTCGATGTCCGTTCCCTTGCCGTTGAGGCCGTTGAAGGGCAGGCAGGCTCCGTGGCAGGCGATGCAGGGGCGCACGTCCTCGAGGCGGCCCTCCTTGATCTTGGTGATATACGCCGGGTCGCAGAGGAGCTGCCGGCCCACGCCCATGGCGTCGATGCGTCCTGCGGCGATGGCCTCCGCCGCCGCGTCCGGCTGCATGCGCCCTGCGCAGACCACGGGCTTCGTGGTGAACTTCTTGATATGGGCCACGTACTCCAGGTTCATATTGAGGGGCGCGTACACCGGCGGATGGGCCCAGTACCAGGCGTCGTAGGTGCCGTTGTCGCAGTTGAACATATCGTAACCGGCTTTTTCCAGGATCCGGATGGCCTGCTCCGATTCCGCCATGGTCCGGCCGACTTCGGTGAATGCCTCTCCGGGCACCGCGCCCTGGTTAAAGCCCCGGGTCATGGAGCAGACGGAGTAGCGGAGGGACACGGGGAAGTCCGCCCCGCAGACCTTCTTGATCTCCCGGACGATCTCACAGGCGAACCGGAGCCGATTCTCCAGGCTTCCGCCGTATTGGTCCTGCCGGTGGTTGGTGTAGGGCATGGCGAACTGGTCCAGGAGATACCCCTCGTGGACCGCGTGGATCTCCACCCCGTCCACTCCCGCCTCCTGGCAGCGCTTGGCGGTCTGGCCGAAGGCGTAGACGAATCGGCGGATCATCTTCTCGGTGAAGTGGTCCATCTTCACCTCCGGGTCCCACACGTTGGGCTCGTCGTCATCCGGGGCGGACCACCACCATTTGGTCATGAGGAAGGGCGAAGACAGGGCCTTCAGCGGCCCCTTTTTCACGAAAGGCCGGAGAAGGGGCGGCAGCAGCATGGACCGGCCGGAGCCGGCGCTGATCTGGAAGAAGATCTTGGCCCCGCTGTCGTGGATCTCCCGGACGATGGGCTTCACGGGCTCGAAGACCTCCGGGTGTTGGTAGACCCACTTCTGGCCAACGATGCTGACGAGGGGGATGAGGCCGGGGATGAACAGGCCCACGTCCTGATCCTTCCGGTCCCGATACAGCTCCTCGATGCCCTTCACGAAGCCGGTCTTGGCCTCCCACTGGATCATGTTGGTGCCTTCCATGGGCAGCATGACCACCCGGTTTTTGATCTCCACCTTTCCGATCTTCCACGGCTGGAACAGGGGTTCGTATTTCGCTTCCATAGGCCCTCCTGCTTTTACTGCTGGTTTCATATCATTATAGCAGATGGGCTGAAAAAAACAAAGAGGCGGACCCGGTGAAAATGCGGCGCAAAGGGCCCTGACGTCTTGACAAACGGCCCTGGGGGGATTTATTATGAATGTGTTCATAAAAGAGGATGAGGGTATGCCTAAGATCATCGAAGACGTTGAGAACAGGATCCTTCGCGCGGCCCGGGGCAGGCTGCTGGGGGGAGACCTGTCCTCTTTTTCTGCCCGGGGCATCGCGGAGGACTGCGGCATCGCCGTGGGCACCATCTACAACTACTACCGGGACAAGGAAAGCCTGATGGGGGCCGTCATGGCCCAGGACTGGCAGGCGGAGCTCACCAAGGCGGCCCAAAAGATCGCCGCCGCCCCCAGCATAGAGGCGGGCATCCTGTGTCTCTATCAGGCCGTGGGGTCCTTCAGCCGGGTGTATGAAAGCGTCTGGGCCGCCGCGCCCACAGGGGAGGGCTTTGGGAGCCTGTACCGGACCAGACACAAGCTGCTGCTTTGTCAGATCGAGGAGCAGCTGATCGCCCTATACAGCCGCTTCGGGCCGGTGCCGGAGAAGGGGCGGCGAATGCTGCTTTCTGAACTCATATTGGCCGCCAGCCAGCATGAGGAGGTCAGGGCGGAGGATCTCATTTCGTTCGTTCGCGGGGGCGTGCTTCCCTGCGTTCTATAAACAGCAATCAAGGAGGAAAACAAGCGAATGTCCACATTCCAGGAGCTGCGTATCGTCGATAACTTCTATCAAACGTCCCTGTTCTATCCCATGCCCGCGGTGCTGGTGAGCACCCTCACCGACGACGGGAAGACCACCTGCGGGCCCTACTCCCTGCTGGCGCCCTTCTACGTGGCGGGCAAGCCCTACTACGCCTTCATGCTGGAGTGCCGCAACTCCTCCAACACCGCCCAGAACCTGATCAAGCACAAGAAGTGCGTCATCAACTTCCTGCCGGACCCTGGGCTGGCCCGGGGACACTCCCGCCGAGAAGATGAAGGACTTCCGCTTCCATCTGGAGGATGGCCTTCGCAAGGCCGAGGACCCGGAGAGCACCTACCCCCAGGTCATCACCGAGGCGGTCCAGGCTGTGGAGTGCACCTGGGTGGACACCCTGGATAACGCCCAGGACGACGGCCCCATCCCCGAGGGCATGGACCACTACGAGCTTCCAAAGTACCACGACTTCAACGGCATCACCACTCCCTACGGCGCTCACTTCGTGCTGAAGATCGACAAGATCCTCATGAAGGAGCAGTACCGCAACGCCATCGTCAACGGCGTCAAGTCCTGGGACTTCCCCCATCTGCCCGTGGACTACGGCTATCGGGATTCCAAGAACTTCTGGTACCACAAACACCGTCGGCTCCTGCCGGAGCTCCTGCCCCAGCGCCAGACCACCGTGGCCAGCGTGCGCTACGCCGCCGACCGGCTCCAGACCGAGGTCCAGTTCACCGACGCGGCCCTGGCGAAGCTCGTCAAGGTGCCCCGGGTCTTCCTGCCCACGGCCCTCAAGGGCTGCGTCAAGTGGGCCGAGGAGAACGGCGTGAAGGTCATCGACGTGAAGGAGATGGAGATCATCAACGACAAGCGCAGTAAGGAAAAGGGAAAATAAGAAAGGAGCTGCCTATGAGCGAATTCGTACCGGATTTCCACCATTTCCAGAACTTCTGGATCGAGCAGCAGAAGACCGCCAGGCACATGGACAGGGACGCGGCCTGGGCCCACATCGAGGGGTTCATCAAGGCCCACAACACCTGCGGCTTCGCTACGGGCTACGGCGACTACATCCGCTGCACCCCCATCGAGTACACCTATATGGACGGCTGCTTCTGGTTCGTCAGCGAGGGCGGCAGCAAGTTCATCGGCCTTGAGAAGAATCGGAACGTGGGCATGGCCATCTTCGAGTACTACGGCAATCCCAAGGACTCCCACGGGCTCCAGATCATGGGTAAGGCGGAGTTCTACAGCAACACCTCCGACGAGTTCAAAAAGCTCCTGGCCTTCAAGGGCATCCCCTACGATGTGCTGAAGGCGGCCGCCGTGGAGGTGGCCGTGGTCCGGGTGGTGCCTTATCGGTTCGAGATGTACGACACGGATTTCGTGAAACAGGGCTACGACGTGCGCCAGATCGTGGATAAATAAGGAGGAGGACGCATGACTGACAAGCTGTTGAATGAGATCAAAGAAATCTACCCCTTCACCCCCTGCGACGCCCCTGAGTTCGACGCTTTCAATTTGGCGGGCATGGACTTCACCACCCAGGGCTGGAAGGCCGAGGGCCTGGGCCAGGTGTCCCTGATGAAGGCTTCCGGCATGGGGGGCACCATGGGCATGACCTCCCTCATCGTGAATCCCTTGGACATCGACGCGCCGCTCTTCAACCTGGACGTCATCTCCCTGCCCGGGAAAAAGATGCTGTACATGGAGCTCTATGACACGCTCCTCACCGCCCGGCGGAACGAGGGGCTCTTCGCGGCCATCCGGGATGAGTATGCCGACATCACGGACATCCCCGGCAAGCCCTGCTGGTACGATGACATCCGCTATGGCGCTTCCGTGACCAAGTGCGCCGGAGCCGGCCGGGAGGGACGGCTCAATGAGCTCATATCCCGGTTTGGAGAGGAGTATCTGAACCTGTTGAAGGACGCTCGCTGCTGTGACCCGGCGGCCAAGAAGGAGAAGGCGGACGCCTATCGGGACGGTTTGCTGGCCCATGGCGGCCCCGCCACCGACGCCTTCTTAAAGGTTTGGGGAAAAGAGAAGACCGGCAAATTGTTCAAAGAAGTCCTGTTCGGATAAAAGCATTTAGAATAAACAAGGAGGAAAGAGTATGAAGATCGTATTGGCGGGAGCCTTCGGCAACCTGGGCTTCGAAATTTTGAAAGTATTGACCGACAAGGGCTGCGAGGTGATCGCCGCCGATTTGAAGGAGCGCCCCGAGAACGGTTTGGAGGGCAAGTACACCTTCCGGGCCATCGACGCCACCAACCCGGAGACCCTGAAGGGCCTCTGCGACGGGGCGGATGTGGTCATCACCACCATGGGCCTCACCACCGCATCCACCAGGTTCACGTCCTACGACATCGACTACCAGGGCAATCTGAACCTCTACAACGAGGCCAAGAAGGCCGGCGTCAAGAAGTTCAACTATATCTCCGTCATCGCCTGCGACCTGCCCGGTGCGGAGAAGGTGCCCATGCTCCACGCCAAGTTCATGCTGGAGAACGAGATCAAAAAGGGCGACATGGAGTACGTCATCTACCGGCCCACGGGCTATTTCTACGACATCGCCAAGGTGTTCAAGCCCTACGTGGACAAGGGAGAGATGCAGCTCCTCAAGGGCTATCACGGCGTGAAGGCCAACGTGGTGGATTGCCCCGACTTCGCCAAGTTCATCTACGACCATATGCTGGACACCAACCAGCTCTACGAGGTGGGCGGCAAGGAGACCTACACCTACGAGGAGATGGCCAAGATGTGCTTTAAGGCGGCGGGCAAGCCCTGCGTCATCAAGGACAGCCCCATCTGGATGTTCTCCATCCTGGCGAACCTGCCCATGATCAAAAAGGCCGGCAAGCACGACATCATCCTCTTCTCCAAGTGGACGCTGTCCCATGATCTCGTGGGCAAGGACGTGACCGGCGAAGGCTCCTTCGCCCAGTACATCAAAGAATACTTTGGGAGGAAAGAATGATGTTTGAGCTGCTTCCTGAATACATCGGCCAGGCCTGGCCCCTGTTCATGTGGGGCGTCATCATCGTGGCGGCCATCGGCTGCTGCATGGGCTTCAAGGAGTTCGTCTGGTTCATGTCCGTGGGCTACGGCTTCGCGGTCATGTGCATCGGCGCCTATCTGCTGATCCTGGGCCTCATCAAGGGGTATCTCACCGTGGCCACCGGCATCATGTGCGCCCTGTTCGTCGTCTACGGCTACCGGCTGGGAGGCTACATCCTGAAGCGGGAGCTGACCAACGCCAACTACAAGAAGACATTGGAGAAGACCGGCTCCACCAAGGCCATGCCCATCCCCGTGTCCCTCTTCATGTGGGCCTTCTCCATGTGGCTGTACACCGCCGAGACCTCCGCCGTGACCTACCGGATCATCAACCAGACCCAGGACAACGTCTTCGCCTGGATCGGCGCCGTCATCATGGCCGTCGCCATCGTGGGCGAAGCCACCGCCGACAAACAGAAGTCCGCCGCCAAGAAGGTGAACCCCAAGCGGTTCTGCGACACGGGCCTCTATAAGATCGTCCGCTGCCCCAACTACTTCTGCGAGGTCCTCTTCTGGGTGGGCGTCACCGTGTCCGGCATCGGCGCGGTCCAGGGCAAGCAGTGGATCATGGTCCTCATCGCCCTGGTCCTCATCACCTACGTCATGTACAACTCCGCCAGCCGCCTGGAGCTGCGCCACGAGAAGACCTATGGATTGGACCCCGAATACCAGAAGTATTCCGACACGGTCCCCCTGCTCTTCCCCTTCACCAAGCAGTACCACTCCATGAAGGTCTATCGGGACTGAATGTAAATACAGGCAAACGCCGCCCTTCCGGGCGGCGTTTTTCGTTGCATATGCGGGGGAGGGGCTTGCCCCTTCCACCCTCAATACCGGTTGTGCACTTTCTCGGCGAAGCAGAGGAGGTCGCGGATGGGGAGGACGGTGCCGTCGTCCAGGACGGCCTGGCCGCTCATGCGGCCGAAGACCTGGTGCTGGTCGGAGACGAGGACCTTGAAGTCGATCTTGGCTGCCCGATCCAGGATGGGCACGAAGTCCATCTCGAACCGGCCGTCGGAGGAGGAGAAGCGCCAGGGCTTCATATAGCTGTCCTCCGGGATATGGAAGATGATGTCGTCCAGCTTGTGGACCTTCCCGTCGTAGAAGATCACGTTCTCCGTGGCGGCCCGGGTGTCGCCGAAGCCGTAGCCGATGTTGAAGCCGAAGGGCACGCCGTTCAAATCTCCGTTGCCGCTGCCCCAGAACCAGGTGTTGTCGTAGGTCCAGACGCCCCGGCCCCAGTCCAGCGTGCCGAAGTCCGTCTTGGGGTCGAAGGTGTAGCGGACCCCGTCGAACTCCATCCAGCCCGAAGCCCGCATGCAGTTGATCTTCTGGTTGTAGTAAAAGTGTTTGTCCTTGGGCCAGGGCGTGGCGATGACCATGCTCTCCATGTCGGGCTGCTCAAGGGTGATGTCGCAGGCAAAGGGCTTCTCGCCCCAGAACCGCCCGAAGCGGCAGGTGATCCGGCGCTGGCCTTTGCCCGCCGAAAAGCGCATCTGCAGGCGCTTGTCCTCATAGACGGTCTCTCCGGAGGAGGAATCGCTCGGCAGCTTCAGCTTCCCCAGGGGGAAGGTGTTGAGCACCGTCTCCGTGTGCTCCCAGGGTCTGTCGCCCAGGCTCAACAGCGACACGGACTGCAGGCCGATGTACCCGTCGTCGGAGATGGTGAAGGCCCCGGCGAAGTTTTTGCCCATGATAAGATAATAGTCCCACTCCTTGATCCGCCACCGGGGCGCTCGGATCATGCTTCGGTCGTATCGCTGCACCAGACGCCGGGACCAGCCGGGCTCCGCCAGGTTTCCCGCCTCGTTCAGCAGCTCCCTGGGCTCCGTCACTTCATGATTGCGCATCGTCTTGCTCCCTTCCCGCTATTCTGCCCTTAGTGTACGTTAAACCGAACACAAATTCAACCGTTTTTTCAGCTGCCTCGGGCCGGATCCAGATCGTACAGCAGGGCGTTGACGATGCAGGCGGCCACGTTGCTGCCGCCCTTGTGGCCCCGGGCCACGATGCAGGGCACTTCCGTCTCCAGGATCAGCTCTTTGGAAACGACCACGTTCACGAATCCCACGGGCACGCCGATGATGAGTTTGGGCCGATAGCCCCCGTCAATGAGCTCCCTCAGGCGGATCAGGGCCGTAGGGGCGTTGCCGATGGCGAAGATCACGTTCTCGCCCAGGCGGGCGGCCTTGTCCATGCTGACCCGCGCCCGGGTGACGCCCAGGCGCTTTGCCTCGGCCGCCACGTCCTCATCGGACATGAAGCAGCGGGCTTCGCCGCCGAAGCGGGCCAGGGCTTTCTTGTTGATGCCGGCCAGGGCCATCTGGGTGTCGGTGACCACGGTGGCCCCGCTCCGGATGGCGGCCTTTGCTTTAGCCACGGCGTCGGGGGAAAAGTACAGGTTGTCCGCATAGTCGAAGTCCGCCGTGGTGTGGATGACCCGCTTGATGATGGGCGCTTGCTCCATATCCAGCGGCCGATCCCCCAGCTCCTCGGTGATGATGCGGAAGCTCTCCCTTTCTATTTCCATGGGCGGCAGGTTTTGTATGTTCATGCGATGCCCTCCTTCAAAATGCGATAGATGACGGCCATATCCATATGCTCCCGGAGCGTTTGGGCCAACAGATCGTACTGCCGCTCCTTGTGCTCGGCTCCGGAGACATGCCCCAGGCGCGCAGGGTCGATGCCCTTTCGCTCTGCCAGAGCGCCAACGATGGCCCCCGCCACGGCGTCCTGGTCCAGGATGCCGTGAACATAGGTGCCGTAGACGCTGCCCTGCTGGCAGCCGTCGGGGTGCGCTTCGCCCGAAAGCTCGTTGGTGAAGCTGGTCAGGGGTGCACCACCAAGGCTCTCCCCCATGTGGATCTCGTATCCCTCGAAAGGCTGGTGGGACAGGGCCGAAAGGACGCCGCCCACGTTGCCAAAGGTACCGCTGACCCGGGTGCGGGTCTTTTGCTCCGTGAACACGGTCTTCACCGGCAGCAGGCCCATGCCGCGCAGCGTGCCCCCCTGCTCCACGGCCAGGGGGTCGGAGAGCTCCTCCCCCAGCATCTGATAACCGCCGCAGATGCCCAGCACCGGGCCTCCGGCATGAGCAAAGCGCAGCACCTTCCCTTCAAGACCGCTCTGCCGCAGCCAGAGAAGGTCCGCCATGGTGTTCTTGGTGCCGGGGAGGATCACCAGGTCCGGTTCGCCGAACTCGACGGTCTTGCTCACGTATCGGACCGATACCCCTTCCACCGCCTCCAGGGCTCTGAAGTCGGTGAAGTTGGACAGCCGCGGCAATCGAATGACGGCGATGTCGATGAGCTGCGCCGCCCCGTTGGAGAGGCGCTCGGAGAGGCTGTCCTCGTCGTCGATGTCCAGCTTCACATAGGGCACCACCCCCACCACGGGTATGTGGATAAGGTCCTCCAGCTGCCGAAGGCCGGGGGTCAATATGCGCTCGTCGCCGCGGAACTTATTGATGACGACGCCCTTTACCATGGCCCGCTCTTCCTCGTCCAGAAGGGCCACGGTGCCGTAGAGCTGGGCGAAGACGCCGCCGCGGTCGATGTCTCCCACCAGGAGCACGGGGGCCTTGGCCGCCCGGGCCATGCCCATGTTCACGAACACGTCGTCGTTTTTCAAATTGATCTCCGCCGGGCTCCCCGCCCCCTCGATGACGATCACGTCATTTTGGGCGGACAGGGCGTCGTAGGCGCGCATGACCTCGGGCAGGAGCTGCCGCTTCACGGCGAAATACTCCCGGGCGCTCATCTGGCCCCAGACCTCCCCGTGGACAATGACCTGGGAACCCATATCGTTGGTGGGTTTTAGGAGGATGGGGTTCATGAGCACCGAAGGCTCCACTCCCGCCGCCTCCGCCTGGACCACCTGGGCCCGGCCCATCTCCAGACCTTCCCTCGTGATGAAGGAGTTGAGGGCCATGTTCTGGGCCTTGAAGGGCGCGACCCTCCGGCCATCCTGATGAAACACTCGGCACAGGCCCGCCGCGATCAGGCTCTTGCCCGCGTTGGACATGGTGCCCTGGACCATGATCGACTTTGCCATCTATACCTCCTTGTCGGCGCAGGCGCGCAGGAAACGTTCGATAAACTGAGGGTTCGAGGGATAATAGAGGTGGGGAAAGCCCATGAGCAGGGGCCCCCGGCTATGGCAGCAGTCCCAGCCCCGGCTGCCCGCGGGTTTCTGGGCCCGGAGGGCGTCGCCGCAGCTTTCGCTTTCAAAATAGTGGAACTCGTGGCCCCGGACGCTCTCCCCTGCAGGGAGAAAGGCGGTGTCCGCCTTGGCGCTCAGGGTGATGTAGCCGAAACGACCCAGGCGAGGCGTGCGGTACGCTCCGGCGTCCAGCACTCCGACCATGGGCCAAGCATGACCCGCCATGTCCTCCAACGCCCGGTGAAGATAGAGGAAGCCGCCGCATTCGGCCAGGCAGGGCAGGCCCCCTTGGATGGCCGCCAGGATGCTCCGGCGCATGGACTCGTTGGCGGACAGGGCCTGGGCGTACAGCTCCGGATAGCCTCCGGGTAGGATCAGCCCCTGGGCCCCCGCAGGCAGCGCGGCGTCATGGAGGGGGGAGAAGAACAGCAGCTCCGCTCCATAGTCCTGCAGCAGGTCCAGATTGTCTTGGTAGAGGAAGCAGAAGGCCTCGTCCCGGGCCACGGCAATGCGGGTGGAGGGCATGGGCGGGACAGGGGTTGCCGGGGGCGCGGTCAGAGCCGGCGCCTCGGCGGCCAGCTGCAGCAGGCCGTCCATATCCACCGTTCGCTCCAGCAGCGCGGCCAGAGCGTCCAGCTTTTGGCCAAAATCCTCGATCTCCCCCGGGGTCACCAGGCCCAGGTGGCGGCTCTCGATCATCAGCTCCGGAGCCCTGGGCACATATCCCAGGGGGCGGATGCCCAGCTCTTTCACCTGAGGTTTCAGGGCGGCGTACACCCCTTCGCTCATGCGGTTGAAGATGACGCCCCGGATGCGGCTGTCGGACCGGAAGCGGAGGAAGCCTTCCAACGTGGCGAGGGCCGACAGGCTTTGGCCCCGCCCATCCACCACCAGCACCACGGGGGCGTCCAGGGCTTTGGCCACTTCATAGGACGAGGCCCGGTCCGCGGCGGCCCCCAGGCCGTCGTAATAGCCCATGACCCCCTCGATAAGGCTGATCTCAGCCCGGGCGGCGTGGCGGCAGAAGAGGCCCCGCAGCTGTTCTTCGGCGCCGAAAAACAGGTCCAGGGTGCCCGAAGGCACGCCGACGACTGTTTCGTGAAACAGGGGGTCGATGAAGTCCGGTCCGCACTTGAAGGAACGGACCGCCTGGCCCCGGTTCTTCAGGGCCCGCAGCAGACCGCAGACAAGGGTGGTCTTGCCGCTGCCGGAAGCGGGCGCGGCGAACAGCAGGCGAGGGCTATTCATGGGCTTGGCCCCCCTGGCAGGAGAAGAGGTATACGGGGTTCTGGGCGGTCATGAGGTGATAGCCGCCCACCTTCCGGCCCCGGGATACGGAAAGCGCCGCGATCTCCACGTCCGTCACCGGCAGGGTCTTCACGGCGTCCAACGCCAGGGCGAAGGTCTCCGCCGTCACCGTGTTCACCACGATCCGGGCGGCGGGATTCTTTTCCAGCGCCAGGGCCATGATCTCCCGCAGTTCGCCGCCGCTGCCGCCGATAAACACGTGGGTGGGGGCGGGCAGGTCCTTGAGGGCGTCGGGGGCGGCCCCCTCGATCACCGTGACGTTGGCGACGCCCAGATGCTTTTTGTTTCGCTCGATCAGCTCGCAGGCCTCTCGTTTGCGCTCGATGGCGTAGACCTGGCCGTCCTCGGCTGCCTCGGCCATCTCCAGGGACACGGAGCCGGTGCCGGCCCCCACGTCCCAGCAGAGGGCGTCGCGGGTCAGGCGGAGCTTAGAGAGGGTCACGGCCCGGACCTCGGATTTGGTCATGGGCACCTCGGTCCGAAGGAAATCCTCGTCGGGGCGGCCCTGGGTCAGCACGGCGTCCCGAGCGTCGGGGTTTTCCACCAGCACCAGGGCCAGGGGATCAAAAACGGCCCCCCCCAGCGCGTCGGCGGTCCCGCGGGTGATCTTCTCGTTGGGATAGGACAGGTTTTCGCCCACCGTCACGGAAAGATGGCCCAGGCCGTTGCCTGTAAGGGCGGTCAAAAGATCGACGACGCCTCGATCCCCGCCCACCAAAATGATGGTCTTGGGGGAACGGCGGATCTTGGTCACATAGTTGCAAGGCCGGCCGTGAGCGGAGAGGAGCAGGGCATCGTCCCAGCTTACGCCCGTTCGGGCGGCAAAGTATTGTATGGAGGAAATCCCGGGCAGGACGGCGGGCGCCAGATCCTGGATCAGGGGCAGCAGCCCCCTGGCGCCGCTGTAAAAGCCCGTGTCCCCGGACATGGCCACCACGATGTTTTCATAGGGTCCCGTCCGCAAAATGGCTTCGATCTCCCTGGCGGCTACGGCGTTCTTCACAGGCTTGCCGAAGCACCGGAGGGCGTCCGTCACCCGCTTGGCTCCCACGATCAGATCCGCTTCCCGACAGGCGTTCTCGGCAGCTCTTGTCAGGGTGCCCCCATCCCCCATGCCGAGGCCCAAAATGGTGATATGCTTTTTCGTGTCCGGGACCCAGCCGCAGCGCTCCCCCAGGAGCTTCAGGCATTCCGCCACGCCGATCCCCGTTTCCTGCAGCGGACGTCGGATGACGATGGGCGTGACGCCGCAGGCTTTGGCGGCCCGGATCTTCTCTGAAAAGCCGCCCGCCGCGCCGGTGTCCTTGGTGACCAGATATCGAATATCCAGCATCCGCAGCATGGCGGCGTTGATCTCCTCGGTGAAGGGACCCTGCATACAGATGAGATGGCTGCCTGCAAAGCCCAGCCCGAAGGCGATCTCCGTGGAGGCAGGCAGGGGCAGCACCCGGGCATAGAGCCGGGTTTGCCAATCCTTCACCGAGGTATAGGCCGAGAGCTCCTTGCTGCCCACGGTCAAGAGCACATTCCCCTCCGTGCCGTTCAAATAGTCCGCGGCCCCCGGGGTGTCGTCCGCGAAGACGCAGCCGGTCAGGTCCCGGTGGTCCTCCCGACGCAGGACGCGCCAATAGTCCACGCCCATCTGGGCGCACACCTCCTTCAACGTCTTCGTCACCTCTGCGGCATAGGGGTGGGTGGCGTCGATGACCAGCTCCGCCCCGGCGTCCCGGATCAGGGCGGCGATGCCCTGCTCATCCTTGCGGCCCGAGACCACATGCAGGTTCTCCGCCGGCTCGATCAGCGTTTCCCCATATTCCGTGGCCACGCTGACGGTCAACTCT
Source organism: uncultured Eubacteriales bacterium (assembly GCA_902802575.1). Classification (GTDB taxonomy): domain Bacteria; phylum Bacillota; class Clostridia; order Christensenellales; family CAG-138; genus RUG472. The sequence goes on from CADCMN010000026.1 coordinate 20,971, forward strand.
ATTTCCTTCCCCCGGCACCCCTCGGCGATCTTTCGCCCCTCGGTGGTGCCTGCAAACAGCAGCGCCTTAGTCATGGTCGTACCCCCGGGGCGTGACCATCCGGCCGCCGATGATTTTGGACTGGGAATTGCCGATGAACACGGTGGAGAACATGTCCACCTGTGCGTCCCGCAGCGCCCGCAGGGTCATGACGCGGGTGTTCTCCCCCGCTCGGCCGATGTTTTGTGCCACGCCGCAGACGGTCTCGGGGGACGCGGATTCGAGGAGGACGTCGCAGGCCCGCTGCAGATAGTCCTTGCGCTTGTGGCTCGACGGGTTATACAGGCAGATGACGAAGTCCGCCGCGGCCGCCGCCCGAAGCCGCTGTTCGATGGCGGCCCAGGGGGTCATGAGATCGCTGAGGCTGACGACGGCGAAATCGTGCATCAAGGGGGCGCCCAGGATGGCCGCGCCGCTCAGCACCGCGGACACGCCGGGGATGGTCGCGACCTCCACGCCGGGGTACTTCACCGCCAGCTCCTCGCAGAGGCCGCTCATGCCGTAGACCCCGGGATCGCCGCTGCAGACCATGGCCACGGTTTTGCCCTGGACCGCCTCACGGAGGGCCAGCTCCACCCGCTCCACCTCCCGGCGCATGGGTGTGGTCAAAAAGGTTTTCTCCGGAAACTGTGCCTTCACCAGGTCCACATAGACCGTGTAGCCCACGATCACGTCGCTGTCCTCCAGGGCCCGGACGGCTTCGTACGTCATGCCCTCGAACTTGCCGGGGCCGATGCCCACCACGTAGAGCTTACTCAAATCGGATCGCCTCCTCCTTCTTGGCCAGGGCGAAGGTCATGCCGTTCTTCGCCGCTTTTCGCACCGCCAACGTCCCGCCGGACGCCAAAACAGCCGCCCGCTCGCACACCGAATCCACGCCCGTGACCGCCTGCACGAAGGCGGAGGGGGTGAAGTCTCCGGGGGCGGCTTTCAGTTCCTCCGCCGAATAGGTCCGAAAGGGCAGGTCCAGCTTTTCGCTGAGGGCCACCAGCCCAGGCTCGTCCTTCTTCAAATCGATGCTGGCCAGGGCCGTGAGTTCAGGGAGCCCTATGCCGCATGTCTGCAAGTTTTCCAGCAAAAACCCTTCGATCTCTTCCGCGCTCTTGTCCCGGCGGCAGCCAAGGCCCACGGCGCAGCGCCGGGGGACCAGCCGCAATGTCCGGGGGAAAGGGCTGCCCCGGCCCGTCGTGACATAGACGCCCAATGCCGCGTCCCCTGTCGTCAGCCCCTGCGGCAGCGGGCCCTCCACGGGGAGATCGGAGCGAAAGCCCACCGGTTCTCCAGCCAGCAGGGCGGCGGACACCGCCTTGCAAAGGGCCATGTCCTCGATAAACAGCTTGTTGTTCTTAGCGAACACGTCCACGGCAAAAAGATGGTTCACGTCCGTGGCTGTGGTCAGCACGGGAGTGGCAGGGAGCTTGTTCCCCAGGTCCACCGCCAGGGCGTTGGCCCCGCCCAGATGCCCCGAAAGCAGGGGGATGACGAAGGCCCCGCCCTCGTCCAGCACCAGCACCGCCGGGTCCCTTCGCTTGTCCCGCACATGGGGCGCGATGGCCCGCACGGCGATGCCCGAAGCGCAGCAGAACAGGAGCGCATCCGCTTGAGCAAAGCCTCGTCCGGCCCAGTCCGTCGCCGACAGGGTCAGAGGTTCGTCTCCGGCCTTGGCAAACTTGGGCAGGGCGAAGGTTTGGCAGGCATGGCCTTCCGCCGTCAGAATATCCGCTGCCCGGGCGGCCAGAGCCCGGCCCCGGGCGGTGTAAGAAAGGAGCCAAACGATCATAGGTCACTCCCTGGCAGGCCGAAATCCCGTGGCAAAGGTGGGATCATAGAGCTTAGAGCGGGCGTAGCCGCTTTGCTTCACCGCGTCTCCCACGATGATGAGGGCCGTCTTCTGGATGCCGTTCTCCCGGGCGCAGTCGTACAGGGTGGACACGGTGCAAAGGACGGTCCTCTCGTCAGGCCAGCTGGCCTTATAGACGATGGCCGCGGGGGTGTCGGGGCTGTATCCCCCCGCCAGCAGCTCCGCCTGGGTCTGTTCCAGAAGCCCCGCGCTCAAAAACAGGATCATGGTGGCCCCATGGGCAGCGAAGGAACGGACGCTCTCCCGTTCCGGCACGGGCGTCCGCCCCGCCATGCGGGTGATGACGACGCTCTGGGAGATGTCCGGCAGGGTGTACTCCATCTTCAATGCCGCCGCCGCGCCGGAGAAGGCGCTGACGCCGGGGCAGTAGTCGTAAGGAATGCGCCGCTTGTCCAGCTCGTCCATCTGCTCCCGGATGGCTCCGTAGAGGCAGGGGTCGCCGGTGTGGAGGCGCACGGTGGAAAGACCCCCGGCCTCCCCCTCCAACATGACCGACAGGACCTCCTCCAAGGTCATTTTGGCGCTGTCATACACCCGGCAGCCTGCCTTTCTATAGTTCAACAGCGCCGGATTCACCAGGGAACCGGCGTAGATGATCACGTCCGCCTGCTCCAGCAGGGCCTTTCCCCGCACGGTGATGAGATCGGCGGCACCGCAGCCCGCGCCTACAAAATGGATCATAGCTTGCTCTCCTTTTCCTTCATATCCTTGTTCAGCCATTCCTTCGCCGCGGCCGTGGCACACAAGGGCCCATAGTCGTCGGAGAACACCAACACGCCCACTTTGAGCAGGCCCTTTACCCGAGCGCTGACATAGAGGTCGATCCGCTGGGCCAGGATCTCCATGGCCGATGGCAGGAGCCCCATCTCGCGCAGGATCCGCAGCATTTCGTCGGTGGTGACGCAGGCGAGGATGGCCCGGGCGGTGTCTCCGTCACACCCGGCACGCAGAGCGCAGCCGGCCAGCAGTTCCGCCCGGCCGTCCCCCTCCCGGGAATGGGTGTTCATGATGCCGCCGGCGAGCTTGACCAGCTTCCCGATGTGGCCGGCCAGCAGCACCTCGGTGAACCCCGCCTCCGCCGCCGCGTCCAAGGCGCGGCCGGCAAAGTTGGATATCTTGACGATGCGCTCCTCGCCGATCCCAAAGGCGTCCTGCAGGAAGTCCATGCCGTAATTGCCGGGAGCCAGGATCAGCCGTTCATCCCCCAGGGCTTTGCGCTGGCGGATCTCCAAACGGATGCTGTCCAGAAGGGCTTCTTCACTCATGGGCTCCACGATGCCGCTGGTGCCCAGGATGGAGATGCCGCCCACGATGCCCAGACGGGGGTTGAAGGTCTTTGCCGCCAGGGCTGCCCCCTCAGGAACGGAGATCACCACGTTCACCCCCTGAACCGCTTCGGCCTCTTCCAATGCCTCCGTCACCGCCCGTTCGATCATGGAACGGGGTCCGGGGTTGATGGCCGCCGCACCTACGGGCACCTTCAGGCCCGGCTTGGTGACGCGCCCCACGCCCTCGCCGCCGTCGATATGGATACCCGGTCTCGTCGAGGGGGACACCGTGACCACGATCAGCGTCCCGTTCGTCACGTCCGGATCGTCGCCGCTGAACTTGCGGACGGCGCAGCGGGCTGAATCGGTATTCAAAACGGCTTCCTCTACGGGCAGCGTGAGGTCGATGCCCTTGGGGGTGGAGATTGTACTGGCAGCTGGCGGTTGGCCCGTGAGCAGGAAGAGCGTGGCCGCCTTAGCCGCCGCCGCCGCGCAGGTGCCGGTGGTGTAGCCGTACCGCAGCTTCTTCCCGTCCACCAGAACGTAGTATCCCTCTATGCCCGTTTCAAACATGCCATACCTCCTCCAGGATGCGCAGCAACGCCTCGTTCTCGGGGCGGGTACGCACGGCGATCCGGTAATCGCCGGGCTGAAGCCCCCGATAGTTTTCACAGTTGCGGATGAGTACGCCCTGAGCAAGCAATTTTTCATAAAGGCCCGGCGCCCCGGAGAAGAACAGATAGTTGGCGTCCCCCGGCAGCACGGTGAAGCCCAGGGCGGTCAGCCTTTCGGACAGCCAGGGCTTCTCTGCCTGAATAAGGCGCCTCGCTTTCTCCGGCCAATCGGGACAGTCCAGGGCGGCCAGGCCCGCCGCCTGAGCGAGGGTGGACACGTTCCAGGGCTGGACCAGACGGCACATCCCTTCCATCAGCGCCCGGTTTTTGCAGAGGCCCCAGCCCAGCCGCAGCCCGGCCATGCCGTAGGCCTTGGTGAAGGCCCGAAGGAGGAATGTCCGATCCCCCTCCTGCAGATGATCCGCCAGGGAAAAGGCTCTGTCCTCGTCGGTCAGCTCCAGGAAGCATTCGTCCAAAAACAGCCAGGTCTGCGTTTCCCGGCATCGGTCCAAAATGGCGAGCAGCAGCGCCTGGGGCACGGACCGGCCCGTGGGATTGTTGGGGGAGCAGAGCAGCAACAGATCCGTCTCAGGTCGGATATGGGCCAGGATGTCCTCGGTCAGCAGAAAGCCGCTCTCCCGCGGAAGGAGGTAAAAGGTCGGTTTACAGCCCGCGGCTAGGAGGGCGCTCTCATAATCCGAGAAGGAGGGCACCGGGAGCAGGGCGTTTCTCGGCTGCAGGGCCGCGGCGAACTGATAGATCAGCTCCGCTGCCCCGTTGCCGCAGATGACGTTCTCCCGCGCCGCGCCGTTCAACGCCGCCAGCTTCTCCCGCAGGGGACCGCAGCAGGGATCGGGATAGGCGGACAGGTCCTCTGCCGCCGCCCGGACCGCCGCCGTCACCCCCTCCGGCGCGCCGAAGGGATTCACGTTGGCGGAAAAGTCCAGACGAACGGGACGGGAATAGACGTCGCCGCCGTGGATATAGCTTCGATCCAGGATCATACCAGCCCCCCCAGCAACACGATCGCTCCGAAAACGAGGAGCAGCAGCACGCTGGTCCCGTACAGCAGTTGGCAGGCGCGGTCCACATCCCCTCGCTCTATGGGGCGAATCGGATCGCCGATGGTCGGCTTTTCATACAGCTTGCCGAAATAGCTGGCGCTGCCCCCCAGCTGCACCCTGAGCGCCCCGGCGCAGGCGGATTCGGGCTGGGCGGAGTTGGGGCTGGCATGGTTGCGCCGATCCCGCCGCCAGATGCGCCAGGCGTTTTGGCCGTCCAGCCGGAGCAGGAAGGCGGAGGCGATCATGGCGAGAGCCGACAGGCGGGCGGGGATAAAATTGACGACGTCGTCGAATTTGGCGGCAAAGCGGCCGAAGTGCAGATACCTGTCGTTTTTATAGCCCACCATGGAATCCATGGTGTTGACGGCCTTGTAGAAGAGGCCGCCCACGGCGCCGAAAAGGGCCATCCAGAAGAGGGGAGCCACCACCCCGTCGGAGGTGTTCTCCGCCACGGTCTCCACTGCCGCCTTGACCACCTGCTCCTCGGTCAGATTTTCCGTGTCCCGGCCCACCAGCATACTGACCTGACGGCGACCGGCTCCAAGACCCTGCTGCTCCAGGCAGGTCACCACCTTCTTCGCCTCCGTCATGAGGCACCGGGCGGCAAAGCACTGCCAGCAGAGGAAGGAACTGAGGATCAAGTACACCCAAGGGTGGAGACGCCAGGCGAGCAGCAGCAGCAACAGGCCCACGTCGGCGCTGACAAGGGGCACGGTCAGGGCCATGATCGTCCCGGCGGTCCGCTCTCCCTGAGGCGTCTTGGGGAACCGCGGGCGAAGCTGGTTTTCGAGAAAAGAGATGAGCTTGCCCATGAGCACCACGGGATGGGCCCGGCCCAAGGGGTCCCCCAGCAGGCAATCCAGCGCAAAGCCAACGAAGACGGACAGGGCGGTGATGGCATAGAGACTCATGCGGGCCCACCTCCCGTCCAAAGATCGAAGAGGCGTCGGACGGGCAGGATCTTGCCCCGGACCGCCGCCTCATCCCGCAGGAGGCGGTTGCATTGATTCAACTCTCCAAAGGCGGTGAGGCAGCAGACAACATGCTCGCAGCGGCAGACCAGCGCTCGCGCTTCGGCCATGACCGCCTCATTCATAGGGGCGAAAGCGGGCACGGATAGGGTTTGGACGGCCAGGGCTTTCGCCACGAGGTAGTCCACATCGTTTTCGGCCAGCACGCCTGCGGCAAAGGGCACGCCCCGCCGCTGCAGGGCCCGGTACACGGGGATGCCGCTGCCGCCGCCGCCGATGACGAAGACGCGCGGCAGACCGTCCACCCGGGCCATCTCCAGGGAACCGAAGAGGGCGTTGTATCTGCCCTCGTCCATGCCGTAGAGGGTTTCGATGTATTGGTTTTGGAAGATCTCCTCCGGCGTGCCGCACCGATCCACGGAATGGTCGGCCACGCAGACCACCCGGTCCGAGATCTTCTGCGCCAGGTCCAGCTCATGAAGGGACATCAATATGGCCACGTTTTTTTCCCGTACCAGCGTTTTCAGTATCTCCAGCAGTTCCAGCTTGTGCTTTACGTCCAAAAAGGAGGTGGGCTCGTCCAATACGATGATCTCCGGCTCCTGACACACCGCTCTTGCCAGGAGCAACCGCTGCCGCTGGCCGTCGCTGATCTGGGCGAAGGGCCGATGGGCGAAATCCTCCCCATGGACCAGAGCGATGGCCTCCCGTACCTTCTGTTTGTCCGTTGCCGTGAGGATACCCAGCCGTCCCGTATAGGGGTAGCGGCCGGTGGAGACCACGTCCTCGCCGGTCATCAGCTCCGCCCGGAGCCGTTCGGTCATAACGATGGCCATCTTTTTGGCGATCTCCCCCTCCCTCATGGCGGCCATGGCCTGGCCATCCAGGACCACCACGCCGCCGAGGAGCTTCAGCTGCCGGATCATGCTCTTCAATATGGTGGATTTGCCGGAGCCGTTGGGACCGATAAGGGTCAGGATCTCCCCCCGGCGGATGCCGATCTCGATATCCCGGATCAGCGGCGTTCCGTCGTAGCCCACGTCCATATGTTCGGTGTGGATGTACCAGGTATCCATGAGCCCTCCTTACAGGTTTTCCTTCTGCCGCCGGAGCATGACCAATATGACCACCGGGGCGCCGAACAGGGCCGTGACGGAGCTGATGGACAGCTCTGTGGGTGCAAAAGCCGTCCGGGCGATGAGGTCGCACAAAAGGCAGAATACCGCCCCGCCCAGGAAGCAGGCGGGGATCATGATGATAGGCTTGGCCGTCTTAAAGAGGCTGCGCATGAGATGGGGCGCCGCCACGCCCACGAAGGAGATGGGTCCTGCAAAGGCGGTGACCGCGGCGGAAAGAACGCTGGAAAGCAGGATCAGCGCTGCGCGAAAAGCTCGAATGTTCACGCCCATGTTCTGGGCGTAGACCTCACCCAGCTGATAGGCGCTGATGGGCTTGCTGAGGAGGAAGGCGACGATGAGCGCCGGCAGGATCACCGCCGTCATGACCCCCACGTTGCCCCAGGTGATGCCGGAGAAGCTGCCCAATGACCAGTGATGCAGGTTGATGATGTTGGCGTCGTCGGCAAAGGTGATGACGAAATCCGTGACGGCGGAGCAGATATAGCCGATCATGACGCCGGAGATGATGAGCAGCGACATGCGCTTCACCTTGGAGGAGATGAGGAGCACGAAGCTCATGGACAGCATGGCGCCGAAAAAGGAGGCTAAAATCAGAACGACGGACCCCACGGCCACGCCCCGGGACAGGAAGGCGATGAGGGTCAGGGACAGGACCAGCTTGGCGCCGGAGGAGATGCCCAGGATGAAGGGCCCGGCGATGGGGTTGGCGAAAAAGGTTTGCAGCAGAAACCCGGAGAGAGCCAGGGCCCCGCCCAGCAGAGCGGTGGCCAGGATTCGGGGCAAACGGATGCTGTGGACGATGATGGCGTTGTCGCCGCCCCGTCCCAGCAGGACGGACAGGATCTCTGCGGGGGACACATGGACGCTCCCGGCGTTGATATTCCAGACCATCAGCCCCAGCAGGCTCAGGAGGAGGCTGAAAAAGCCGATCCACAGCCGCGCCCTTTTTTCCATGGTCATTTGCCTCCCGTCGTCAGTTTGTGCAGATAGGTGAGCTCGTTGGGCGCGGTTTCATCGGTCAGCACTCGGTGCATGTCCAGGATGAGCTTACCCAGGCCCATGGGTTCCTGGAACAGGTTTTTGCCCGTGCACCATACGTTCCCGGCTCGGACAGCCTTGAAATCCTTCAGAAAGACGCTTTTTTGCAGCAGGTCCTCCAGGGTGAACAGCTCTCCGTCGATGGTGCTGTTGTAGATGAGCAGATCGGCGTCCTTCGCCCCGTCGTAGAAGGACTCCATGGTCATGTTCACGGAGGACAAGGCACTGCCGCCCTTGAGGTCGTCAAAGGCGTACGTCCCGCCGGCAAGGCCGATCATGCGCGACACATAGTCGTCGCTCTTTCGGACGTTGACGGTGCCGGTGGTGGTGATATAAAAGAAAGCTACGGTCTTGCCTGTCTTCGGCTGATCCAACAGGGGCTCCACCGCCTGGGCCTCTTTGTCGAACAGGGCTTCCGCCCAATCGAGATCGCCCAGCAAGGCGCCGTAGACCTTGATCCATTCCATACGGCCCAGGGGATCTTCCTCATAGCTGCTGCGCTCCACCAGCACGGGCACGCCCAGCTTTTGGAGCTGCTCCTTCACTTCGGGACTGTGATAGATCATGGTGGACTCGATGGCCAGATCACATTTTTCAGAAAAAATCAGCTCGTAATCCGGAGCACTGTATTTGCCGGCAAAGACCATGTCGCCCCTGGCCAGGGCATCCTTCGCCTCCTGAATGTACCAGCCGTTGGCATCGGTGCCGGAAAGCCGGACGGCAGAAACACGGTCCAGGGCCCGGAAGAAGTCCATGGAGGACGTAGCGGCCAGATAGATCCGATCCAGGGGCCCATACAGGGGCACGATGTCGTCGGGCGCCCCTTCGGGCAGGCCGGCGCCTTCGGGGATGATCAGAAATCGGCCGCTGGCAGGGATGTCCAGAAGGGTGTAGCCCTGGTCGTACACCGTGAGAGAAAATTGTGCGGCGTGCTGCAGCGGTACCTGTCTCAAAACGGACAGGGAACGCCAGTCGGGCCCGGCGGCCATCTGGGTCGCGGACGGCTTCCCGGCGCAGCCGAAAAGGAGCCCCGGACCGAAGGCGGCCAGGAGCAGCAGGCAAAGGAGCGTTTTTACCGGGCGCTTCATTGGCCGTCCGCCGTCAGCGTCGCGGCGTCGAAGGTGATGGTATACTCGATCTCATGAGGGGTGCTCATGGCCACCGTGTCCGCCACCACAGGGAGAGGCTCCTCCAGGGAAGCCACGGGGATGGTGAACCGGGAGTGACCGTCCTCGATCACGGCGTCATAGCGGACATCGTTCACCTTCATGTAGTCGTAGTTGGCGCTGCTCCAAAGGACGAGGGCGTGCATCTGCCCATCCTTCACCGTGAGCTGCAGGGGGGAGGCGATCTTCGCCTTGCCCGTGCCGCCGGTCAATGCGGCGGCGATATGATAGCTGCCGTCCGCCAGGCCCTTGGGCTCCGGGGGCGTCTCGGCCGCCGGGGCCTTCCGGCAGCCCGCGGCCAGCGACAGAACCAGAAGTGCCAGCGCGATGCAAAGGATCTTTTTTCTCATGGGGAGCGTCCTTTCCGTTTACAAAAATCGTCTCTTGAATACAGCTATGCGGCACGGCAGCCCCAAAGCCGCCGCGCCGCTCAGTCTGTCGAGGTTCGATGTGCTTTGGGCTTTACGCCTGGGGCACGGGATCGGTGACGATGACCTTGTGATCGTACCACTTGCCGGCCTTGCCGATCAGGGCCAGGTCGAATTCCTCGCCGATGACGGGCACGGGCACATCATAGGCGTATACCTCCTCAGGCTCGGTGCCGTCCTGATAGTCCACTTTCTCTATCGTGGGCTGCAGGATGGCCGCCCCCTCCTTCTGAGCATCCTCTTTGAGCCCCTGGTACAGGTTGAGGATGTTCTTGGACGCCATGACGATATGGATGCTCATCTGGCCGTCCCTCACGGTGAGAACGAACCGGTCTTTATACATTTCGTTCGTCTTGAACATGGAGTGGTCGGTCTTGAAGGTGACGGTGTAGACGCCGTCTGCCAGAGGGGCGGCCGCTGTGGGGACAGCGATCTCCGCCTTCAGGCCCTTTTCGTTCATGGCCGCCTTGGTATGGGCCACGTACAGCGCCTGCACGGTCTCGATCCGGCCCAGGCCCTCGATCTGGCAGGCGATGTCGGTGAACTTGCCGGAGGCCTGGAACATGCTGTACCAGGACTCGGGGTCGTCGGGATCGGCCATGTCGTTGTTGGCATGGTCGCCGGCCACCACCATCAGGGGGCGCAGGATGACCTTGGTGTAGCCCGCGGCGCTGACGGCGTCGATGACGGCCTCGCAGGCGGTCTCCTCGGGC
>CADCMN010000027.1 GCA_902802575.1 uncultured Eubacteriales bacterium
CACGTGCAGGTCCTCCACGTCGTGCCAGTTCATGGGCGTTATTTTTTCCAAATGCACTTGGCTCATATCTTTCTCCTTTTCGAATTAGAACGTCTTTCTGAGGTCATATTCCCGATGGCCCTGAGGCAGGTCCTCCAGGACGCCCGTGACGGCGTAGCCCCGTTTTGTGAAGAAGTCCGCCGCCCAGTCGAAGGCGTTCACCATGATCATATAGGCCCCGTTCTCCCGCATCTCCTTTTCCGCTTCCTGCAGCAAATAGGTGCCGATGCCCTGGTTCCGATAGGGCTCCTCCACCCAGAGGTTGTAAACCACCCCGTCGTCCCAGCCGCCCACGCCGGCCACGATCCCGGCGATCATGTCCCCGTTCTCGTTCAGGACCTTCTTGTTGAGCCGGATGTAGTCGTGCTCGTCGGGGGCGATGGCATCGTTGTGGGCGCGCAGGCCGTCCACGATCGTTTCCCCATCCTCCTCGGTGCCCCTCTCGACGGTGTACTTCTCCCAGGCGCTGTGGTGCACCGTATAGCCGTGCTTCAGATAGAGGGGCCGGGCCTGAAAGTCGAAGGTGCCCAGGACGATCATGTAGCAGCCCCGGTCCCTGGCCGCCTGCTCCGCCGCCCGGATCAACATGGACCCCAGGCCCTGGCGGCGGTACTTCTCGTCCACCCACAGGACGTCCAGATCCATGAAGTTCCAGTTGTAGATGTCGCAGAGGCACCCGGCAATGATGTTCCCATCCCCATCGGTGATCTTGAACACCAGCTCTTCGTCCTCGGGGGCGTCGGCCGCCGGGGGGACCACGGTATCGTTGTAGTCGTCGATCTTCTTCTCGAAGATCTCTCCCGCGCCCTTTAAATGTGATCCGATCATCCCCCCACATAAGGCCGAAGGTGTCCGGGCCGATGGGCCAGAACTTCAGGTCCATGGGCTTTCCTTCCGTGTTCACAAAGCTTAGGCGCAGGTCCCCGTCCCTGAGGCTCACCTCGTAGATGCGGTGGTCCTTGATGGGCAACTCGTACCGGCCGCAGAAGGCGGGCCAGTTGGTCTTGTCCGGGTCCTGGATGACGATGTCGAGGAGGGCGTCCAGCCAGTAGCAGGGGTATTCGTGGCTGAATGTATAGCCCAGTTTTTCGGCCAGGTGCACCGAGTCCATGTTGGCCGCGTCCCAGCTGGGGTAGAGGCCGTCGCTGAGGCAGGAGAGGATCAGCGCGGCGCCGACAGCGGCAGCGAGGCCTTTGCGGCGTTCTGCTTCCAGGGTGTCGATCTCGATCTCGATGCCCTCCCGGTACACGGTGTAGGAGGAGGCCATGGACACGGGCTCGCCGTCCTTCAAAGCCACGAAGCCCCGGCCCATCTTGAGATACTGCTCCTTGGGCCCAAAGTGGCACACACCGTCCTCGAAGTCGTCGATCTCCATGCACTTGTCGTAGAGCTCGCCGTCGATCCGCTGGATCTCGTAGCCTTCCGGCAGAGCCGCCACCAGTTTCTCAAGGTTCGCCCGGTCGAACTTCGCACCCTTTTTGATGGCGTAGCGGGTCACCTTGTCGGCGTCGGGCTGGCATTCCTCGATGAGCTTTGCCCAGCCCTCCGAATAGGGCACCATGCCCACCACGCCCTTGGGCTTGAAGGAAGCCAGCTCCCTGTTTGGCTCCCCCGCAAAGAAGGCGAAGCAGGCGAGAAACGCCATGGCGGACCTGGGGTGCTCAAGGTCGGTCACGTAGATCTTGCTGTCCATCATCCCCTCGAGGCAGGAGGTGACCAGGGAATCCACCGGACCCTCAAACAGCTTTTCGACCTTGGATGTGTCTTTCAGTTCGTAGATCATATGTATCTCCTATTCTTTTGCGTTTTGGTACAGCTCGAAGGCGGCTTCGGCGTGGGCCTCGTCGATGGCATCGCTGGCCCGGTTGATCATGCTGGCCACGCACAGATCCTCCTTCAGAGAGAAGTTCCACTCCGTCAGGAACCCCTCGTTCCAGCCGCCGTGGGCAGAGACCGTAGTTGTCCAGCACCGGGGTCATCATGCGGCGGACGGTCTTCTTTTTCAGGAACCCGCCCCGCCGATAGCTCCTGGACAGGGCGACGCCCAGCTTCACAAGCTCCGTGGGCGTGGTCCAAAGGCCAGCCGCCGCGTGCTCGGGGTAGTAGTGGTAGCCGTGGGCGGCGTCCTCCTTCTGGGCCAGCCGGCCGCCGAAGGCCGCGTTAGAGAGCTTGTCTTCGTCCAGGGGCTGGAAGTAGCCGGTGCGAACAAGGCCCAAAGGTTCCGCCACCTCCCGTTGGAAAGCGTCCCGCAGGGTCGCCCCGGCGATGCGCTCAAAGGCCAGTTGCGCCAGGGTGATGCCGCCGCCCGAATACATGTGCTGCTTCCCATAGGGCCGGATGCGGCGGATGCGGGGCGTGTTGCCCTTGCCTGAGAGCACGTCCTCCAAAGACAGGGGGTCGTGGGCGGCCGGATAGCCCGGGAAGCCGTGGACGTTGTATCCCGCCGTGTGAGAAAGCAGGGCGGCGAAGGTCAGCGGGCCCTTCCTGACGAATTCCGGCACCACGCCCGAGATGTCCGAATCGAGGTCGATGAGGCCCTTGTCCACGTAGCGAAGGAGGGTCAGGGCGAACATGGGCTTCGATACGGAGCCTGCCTGAAACAGCATGTCCGGGTTCACCGTGAAGTCCTCGCCGTACCGGCCGCTGCCGGCGCAGTAGGTGGTGATCTCCCCATCCCCCAGGACCGCCATGCTGACGCCGTAACCCTTCTTCCCCTGAATGTGCAGCGCCTTGTCCACGTCCACGCCGCAGAAGGTCTTGACAAGCTTCCGGGGGCCCTTCAGCATCCGCATCATGACCGCTTCGCCGTCGGAGATGACGCCGGTCTCCCGGAACCCCGCCTTGTGATAGACGTGGAGGCCCCGCTCGTTCTCGGGCTCCGTACTGAGATAGAGCCGGTCCGCGCCGTTGTCCTTGAAATACCGGATGATCGCGTCCAGCGCCGCCTGGCCGCAGCCCTTATCCTGGTAGCGCCGGTCGATCATGAATCGCCATAGATAGTACCGGTCCTCCTCGTCCTCATCCTCGGGGTCGAAGATGAACATGCAGAAGCCCACCGGCTCCTCGTCCGCATAGATGGCGAAGGGGCGGGCCACGCCCGGGGCCTCCGCCTCGGCCTCGGCATACTGCCGCAGCGATACGTCGTTGGGGGCCACGAAGGGCTGATCCTCCCGCACGGACAGGGCTAAAACCGCCTCCCGGTTGGTATCGTCCACAGGTCTCAATTCGATATTCATACTGGTCTCCTCCCAAATTTCAGATGTGTCCCTGTCTGTTCCGTTCCCGCAGGATGCGCTGGATGCTCTTTTCGGACAACGCAAAGCGAAGGGACAGCTCCTTTTGGCTCACGCCGCTGCGCCAGGCGTCGTAGATCCGTTCGTTCCGTTCCTGAAAGAACGCCTTCGACGACGTGCCGTTCCCCCATGCCTGCTTCTGTTTACTCGGGATATAGATGGATTTACCGTCTATATAATGCTGGATAGCTTCGATCAATTCCTTGGGCAGCACCCGGTCTGCCTTGATATAGCTCATACTGGTCCTCCCATAACAACAGGAACCGTCTGAGCTTAGGATTTACATATTTAAGCTCAGACCGCCAAGAACCTCACGATCATTGTTTTAGCCTCCTTTCTGCAGATTTCGTATGGCCTTTCATTCATTATATATGCCTTCTGCGCGGCGCGCAACCTCAAAAACGGATAGAAAAAAACTTGCGCGCTTTTCGGGTGAAAACTGGGGCTTGCGCGGAAAAAAATACTCCTATATAATACGGCCCATGGAAAACATTCGACAGAACAAAATGGCCACCGCGCCGGAGGGGAAACTGCTCCTCTCCATGGGCTGGCCCATCATCGTCTCCATGCTGGTCCAGGCCCTCTACAACATCGTGGACAGCGTCTTCGTGTCCCGGCTCTCCACCCTCTCCCCGGACCAGCTCACGGGTATATTGGGGGACCTGTACGTGCCCGGCACGGAGAGCACCATCGGCGACAAGGCCCTCAACGCCCTCTCCACGGTGAACCCCCTGCAGATGCTCATGATCTCCGTGGCCGTGGGCACCGCCGTGGGTATGAACTCCCTCATTTCCCGGCGTCTCGGCGAGGGGCGGGGCGAGGACGCCAACCGGGCCGCGGGCAACGGATTGGTGGTCATGGTGCTCAGCTCCCTCTTCTTCACCGCGATCGGCCTGTTCCTGTCCCATGCGTTCATGAACTGGCAGGACAACGACCCCATCGTCCGCCTCTTCGGCCGGGAGTACATGACCATCTGCCTGTCCCTCTCCGCGGGCATCTTCCTCTCCGTGGGCATCGAGCGGATCATGACCGCCCAGGGCCGGACCATGGTGGCCATGATGATGCAGCTCGCCGGCGCCTGCTCCAACATCATTCTGGACCGGATCTTCGTGCTGGGCCTCGGCCCCATCCCGGCCATGGGCGTCACCGGCGCGGCCATCGCCACGGTGGCGGGCCAGTTCGCGTCCATGACGCTGGCCCTCATCATGCTCACCCGATCGAGGAGCGAGGTGCAGCTCAAGCGGCAGCACTTCAAGCTCGTGAAGCAGACCGTGAAGGACATCTACAGCGTGGGCGTGCCCTCCATCCTCATGCAGGCCGTGGGCACGGTGATGTACCTGGGCATGAACGGCATTCTGAAAGGCCTGGGCGAATACCACACGGCCCATCTCGATCCCAACGTGAACTATGTGGACGCCTACAAGAGCGCCTTCGGCACCTACTTTAGGCTCCAGTCCGTGATCTTCATGCCCGTCTTCGGCCTCAACAACGCGGCCATGAGCATATTGGGCTATAACTTCGGCGCCCGGAACAAGAAGCGGTTCATGCGCACCTACGGCATGCTGACCCTCTTCTGCGCCGTGTTCATGGTGGCGGGCACGGCCCTCTTCGAGCTGGGGGCCCCCACCCTCATGGCGCTGTTCGCCGTCAGCGACTTCACCTATTCCGTCACCGTCACCACCATCCATATCATCGCCTGGGGCTTCGTGTGCGCGGCGGTGGGCATCTCCATGGGCACGGTCTACGGGGCCACGGACACCGGCGTCTACGGCATGATCACCTCCCTCGCCCGGCAGCTCTTCCTCCTGCTCCCGACGGCCTGCCTGATGGCCGCCCTCACCCACCGCATCGAGGCGGTCTGGTGGGCCTTCCCCATCGCGGAGTTCACCCATCTCATCATCGCCGCCCTGCTCATGCTCCGGCTCTATAAAAACAAGATCCAGCCCCTGGAACGCACGAAGGGATAGCCCCCCTCCTTCTGCCTCTTCCCGAAACCGGGAAGAGGCATTTTTATCCTTGATAGTTGGCCGGGTTTCGGGTATGATAGAGGCAGAATGGGGGCGGAGGCGCCCCGCTTCGTCCGCAAGGAGACGGGCCGCGTCCCCTCCTCCCCCGCGTCGGGCCGTCGATCCTGGCGAGAAAGGAATGAAGATGAAAAAAACCATTGCGATCCTGATGATTTTGATGCTCCTGCTGGCGGCAGGCTGCCGGAAGAAAGCCTACAGGGCGTCCGAACCCCAGGCGGCCACGGCCGCCCCTGCGGCGGAAGCTGCCGTGACGATGGCGCCGCCCGCCGTCCCGACGGTCACGGAAGCCCCCGCCCAAGTTTCGGCGGAGCCCATCCAGTACGCCTTCTCCTTCTCCGCCCAGACCCTGGACGGGGCGACGATGACGGAAGCCTTCTTCGGCCAGCACGACCTCACCATGGTGAACGTGTGGGCCAGCTGGTGCCCGCCCTGCCGGGGTGAGCTCGGGGAGCTGGGCCAGCTGTATCAGAAACTGCCCGCCAACGTGGGGTTCCTCTCCGTGACCATAGACGATCCGGGCGATCTGGCCGACGCCAAGACCCTGCTGCAGCAGAACGGCTGCGCCTTCCCCTGCCTGGACATCACGTCCTCCCAGGAGCTGTCAGACGAGATCTTACCCCAGGTCATGGCCATCCCCGCCACCCTCTTCTTCGACCGCAGCGGCAACCTGGTGGGCAATATGGTCATCGGCGCGCCGGAGCGCAACGGGTCCGTGGTGGAGGGCTATCTATACGAGATCCAGAACCGCCTTGCGCAAGTGAACGGGCAATGAAAACGGGCTGGATCAAATGGGCCCTGCTGGGCCTGGGCATAGGGCTGATGATCTGCGGGGCGGCCACGGGCCAGGCGGCGGCGACCCTCCGCAAGGCCATCTATATCTGCCTCGAGTGCATGGGGTTGGGCGCATGAAAGGACAGAGCCGCCGCACCCTGATACAGTGCATCGCCGCCCTGGTCCAGAACGCCTACCTCCCGGGCTTTCTCAACGGCGTCATCTACCAGGGGAAATCGAAGCTTCTCTGCGTCCCCGGCCTCAACTGCTACTCCTGCCCCGGGGCGTTGGGGGCCTGCCCCATGGGGTCCCTGCAGGCGGCCCTGGGCCGCAGGGGCCGCTTCCCGGCCTACGTGCTGGGGACGCTGCTCCTCTTCGGGGTGGTCCTGGGCCGGCTGGTGTGCGGCTTCCTCTGCCCCTTCGGCCTCTTGCAGGACCTGCTTTCCAAGGTCCCCCTGCCCAAGATCAGGCTGCCCCGATGGCTGGACCGGCCGCTGCGGTATCTGAAATACGCCGTTTTGATCCTGCTGGCAGTGCTGGCCGTCCTCTGGGCCGAGCCCGTCTTCTGCAAATACCTCTGCCCCGCGGGCCTGCTGGAGGCGGGGCTGCCCCTGACGGGTCTGAACCCTCAGCTCGCCGGCATGCGGGGGACCCTGTTTTATGTCAAGCTGGCCGTCGCGTTGGCCATCGTCCTCCTCTCCCTTTTCGTCTACCGGCCCTTCTGCAAGTACCTCTGCCCCCTGGGGGCCTTCTACGGTCTCTTCAACGGCGCAGGGTTCTACCGGATGCGGGTGGAGGAAACCAAGTGCGTCCGCTGCGGCCGGTGCGCCGCCGCCTGCCCCATGGACGTGGACGTGATCCATCGCCCCAACAGCCCCGAATGCATCCGCTGCGGCAAGTGCCGGGACGCCTGCCCGACCAAGGCTATATCCTCCGGCTTTCGCCTGAAATAAAAATCTTTTTCCAAAGGAGCACCCCCTATGAACAGACCCGCCTGGCTCAAAGACGCCGTATTCTACGAGATCTACCCCTCCTCCTTCTATGACAGCAACGGCGACGGCATCGGCGACATCAACGGCATCCGCCAAAAGCTGTCCTACGTGAAGGACCTGGGCTGCAACGCCCTGTGGCTGAACCCCTGCTACGACTCCCCCTTCAAGGACGGGGGCTACGACGTGCGGGATTACAAGCTGGTGGCCCCCCGCTACGGGACCAACGAGGATCTGTACGCCCTCTTCGTGGAGGCCCACAAGCTGGGCATCCGGGTCCTGCTGGACCTGGTCCCCGGCCACACCTCCGAGGAGCATCCCTGGTTCCTGGAGAGCGGCAAGGCGGAGCCAAACGAGTATTCCGACCGGTACATATGGACCGACTTTTGGATCAAGGGCACGCCCAACTATCCCTACATCGCCGGGGAGACCCCCCGCAACGGGGCCTATATGCTGAACTTCTTCAAGTGCCAGCCCGCCCTCAACTACGGCTGGGCCAAGGTGACGGAGCCCTGGCAGACCCCCGTGTTCGCGCCGGCGGCCAAGGCCACCCGGGACGCCATGGCGGACGTGATGCGCTTCTGGCTTTCCCACGGCTGCGACGGCTTCCGAGTGGACATGGCCAACTCCCTGGTGAAGGCCGACGATGTGAACAAGAGCTATACCTCGGCCATCTGGCGGGGGATCTTCCGGGAGCTTCGGGCGGAGTTCCCGGAGGCGGCCTATGTGGCGGAGTGGAGCTGGCCGGAGCAGGCCCTGTGTTTGGCGGACTTCGACATGGACTTCTATCTCGACCACGAGGAGAATGGCTACCACGCCCTGGTCCGGGCCAAGGACGCCTATTTGAAGGGCAACGACCCCGCCTTCTTTGTGAAGGACTACCTGGAGCGGTACGAAAGCAGCCGGGACGTGGGCTACATCAGCTACATCACCGGCAACCACGACACCCCCCGGCTCAGCTGGTATCTTGACGTGGACCGGCTCAGGCTGGCCTACGCCCTGATCTTCACCCTGCCCGGCGTCCCCTTCCTCTACTATGGGGACGAGATCGGCATGCGGTATCTCGACTATCTCCCCACCAAGGAGGGGGGCTACACCCGCACCGGCAGCCGGACCCCCATGCAGTGGGCCCCGGGGAAGAACCTGGGCTTCTCCGACGCCGCCCCCGCAGATCTGTATCTCCCTGTGGACCCGGCCCCCGCGGCGCCTACGGTCCGGGAGCAGGCAGCGGACCCCGACTCCCTCCTGAACACCGTGAAGGCCATCCTGGCCCTGCGGCACCGCTTCCCGGAGCTGCAGGCCGACGGCAGCCTTGAGGTCCTTCACGCCCGGCAGGGCGACCCCCTGCTCATCTACCGCCGGGGCAAGCTCACCCTGGCCGTGAACCCCTCGGATACGCCCGTCCCCACCGGCCTTGCCGGAACGTCCCTCTTCCTGATCGGCGCCTTTGACAACGGCGTCCTGGGCCCCTGCTCCTTCGCGGTGCTGGGCGCGTGAGGCAGGGCAAGCCATGAAGACAAAGCGTGATTTTCCCCGGGTGGTGGTGAACAAGAAAGCGGAGGCCAGTCTGAAGGGCGGTCATCCCTGGGTCTACGGGGAGGAGGTTCTGGAGAAGGAGCCCTGCGAAAACGGGGCCGTGGCGGACGTGTTCAGCGAGAAGGGGACCTACCTGGGCAGCGGGTTCTGTAACGATCGAAGCAAGATTTTGGTCCGCATCCTCTCGAAGAACGCCAACGACAGCTTTGACGAGGCCTTCTTCCGCCGCCGGATCCGCTACGCCATCGACTATCGTAAGACCGTCATGGGCGAGGACTTCAACGCCTGCCGCCTGGTTTTCGGGGAGGCGGACGCTCTGCCCGGCTGGACCGTGGACCGATTCGAGAACGTGCTGGTGACGGAGGTTTTGTCCCTGGGCGTGGAGGTCCGCAAGGGGATGCTGTTTGGGCTGCTCCTGGAGGAATTGGCGAAGGACGGCGTCAGGATCGACGTGATCTATGAGCGGAACGAAAGCCCCCTGCGGCTGAAGGAAGGGCTCGATCAGGGGAAGGGGTACGTGGCCCTGCCCGGGCTCAGGACCGAGGGCGACGGCCTCATCGAGATCACCGAAAACGGCGTCCGCTACGAGGTGGACTATGTGAACGGCCAGAAGACCGGTTTCTTCCTGGACCAGAAGTACAACCGCCGGGCGGCGGCGCGGCTGGCGCCCGGGAAGCGGGTGCTGGACTGCTTCACCCACACGGGGGCCTTCGCCCTGAACTGCGCCAAGGCCGGGGCCGCCGCCGTGACGGCGGTGGACGTGTCGGAGCTGGCCTTGGCCGAAGTGGCGCGCAACGCCGCCCTGAACGGCCTTTCCGTCACGCCCCTGAAAGCGGACGTGTTCGCCCTCTTGACCGAGCTCACGGCCAGGAAGTGCCGGGATTACGATTACATCATCCTGGACCCGCCGGCCTTCACCAAGTCCAACGCCACAGCGAAAAACGCCTTCAACGGCTACAAGCAGATCAACCGCATGGCCATGAAGCTGCTGCCGAGGGGCGGGTATCTTGCCACCTGCTCCTGCTCCCATTTTATGTACGAGGACCAGTTCAAGCGGATGCTGCTGGAGGCGGCCCGGGAGGCGGACGTGACCCTGCGGTTCATCGAGCAGCGGCAGCAGGGGCCGGATCATCCGATCCTCCCCACGGTGCCCGAGACCTACTATCTGAAATTCTATCTGCTGCAGGTGCTGTGATGATCACGAAAGCGGAAGCCGTCGCCCTGATCGAGGGGCGCTTAGAGAAGCAGGAACGGGTGATCGTGGCCCTGGACGGCATGTCCTGTTCGGGGAAGACCACCTTTGCCCGGGCTTTGGCCCAACGGTTCTCCGGATCCGTGGTGCATATGGATGATTTCTTCC
Source organism: uncultured Eubacteriales bacterium (assembly GCA_902802575.1). Lineage (GTDB taxonomy): Bacteria > Bacillota > Clostridia > Christensenellales > CAG-138 > RUG472. The sequence goes on from CADCMN010000027.1 coordinate 10,016, forward strand.
TGCCCCGGGACCGGTTCACGGTCGAGATGGAGGCCCTGCCCGGCGGGAACATGGATCAGGCGCGGTTCAAAGCGGAGGTCCTGGAGCCCCTTTCGAGAGGCGGCGTCTTCGCCTATCGGGCCTTCTCCTGTGCTGAACAAGCGCTGCTGCCGGACCCCGTGCCGGTGGCGGGCCGCCTGGTGATCGTGGAGGGGGCCTACGCCCTGCTGCCGGATTGGGGCCGGTACTACGACCTGGCCCTCTTTTTGCAGGTGTCCATGGAGGAACAGCAGGGGCGGCTCCTGCTCCGCAACGGGGCCAAGGGCATGGTGCCCTTCCTCGTGCGCTGGATCCCCCGGGAGGAAGCCTATTTCGCCGCCTGCGACGTCCGCGACAGATGCGACGCGGTGGTGGACGGGGAGGATTGACGCCCGCCCTGCGCTACCGTAGGCTGGGAAGGAGCGAGCTATGAACAGTTATCATTGTCGAGCTTTTCTTTGACAATGTCAAGAGACAAATGATGCTACATCAGTATAAAAGGAAGAAAGAAAAGTCGATCGCATATCAACATCACGGAGCATCTTTTGAAATCCAGGGCGTTTGAAGTTCCTCCCGGTGTACCCATCATCAGTATAGTGAGCGATGTTTCTAAAACCGTTTTGACGAGCATAGCTCTCCAAAAGCTGCTTCTGATTCGTTATACTGTTCGATTCACCCTGTTGCTCATCATCTCGTGATAGACGTTCATACAATGCGGTAATCTTCTCAAAACCCTTTGTTTTAGGCATTTTCTCGCTCTTTTCGGATGTTGATAATTGGTGCTGGTCAGCATGTCATTTTTTATAGTGTATGGTACTGGCAGCTGCGTTGAGATGTTTTTTCACGGCGCATAGGATAGCTCTTTTCCCGGCGTTAGTAAAGCGGTCCAGGGGTAAAAGTTTACAGAAAGCATGACAATATATCCTGCATTTTGCAGATTTCCCTTTGCCTTTTGCCGTCGGGTACTGTATACTTATAGCATGTCGTATCGTGCGTCCCAAAGGAGTACGGAAAAAACATATGCGGGGAGAGTGACTCATGAAAACAAGACGTCTCACCAAAAAGGAAATGTGGATCTTCGCCATCGGCCAGCTGGGCTGGTCCATCCTGGGCGGCATCATCAACACCTGGCTGGTCACCTTCTATCTGCCCACCAGCGGTTCCGTGGCCGCCGGCGCCAAGTTTTACGTGCCCACGGGCCTGGTGGTCTTCGGCGTTTTGACAGTGCTGGGCCTCATCACCTTCATCTGCCGTATCTTCGACGCGGTCACCGACCCCTGGATCGCCTCCCTGTCCGATCGGAGCACCAATCCCAAGGGCCGCCGCATCCCCTTCATGAAGCGGGCCGCCGTCCCCTTCGCCCTCATCACCGTGCTGGTGTTTTTCGCCCCGGTGACCGGCGTGAGCGGCGTGAACATCGCCTGGGTCCTGTGCACGCTGATCCTCTTCTACCTCTTTATGACCATGTACTGCACCCCCTACAACGCCCTCATCAGTGAGTTCGGCAAGACCCAGGAGGACCGCATGTACATCTCCACGGCCATCTCCCTGACCTTCTTCTTCGGCACCCTCATCGCCTATCTCCCCTTCGTCTTCGCCGGCCCGCTGCAGAAGATGGTGCCCTACGCCTGGAGCTATCGGATCTGGTTCATCGTGCTGGCCGCCGTGGCTTTGGTGTGCCTGCTGATCCCCGTGTTCAAGCTCAACGAAAAGGAGTTCGTGGACGCCGTGCCCAGCGAGAGCGACGCCATCAAGAGCCTGGGGAAGACCTTCCGGAACAAGGACTTTTTGAAGTTCGCCGCCTCCGACATCGCCTACTGGATCGGCCTCACCCTGTTCCAGACGGGTCTGCCCTTCTTCGTGAAGGTGTCCATGAACCTGGATGAATTCTACACCACCGTGTTCCTGGGCGGCATGACGGTGCTCTCCGCCTGCTTCTATCCCATTGTGTCCAGGCTGGTCAGCAAATTCGGCAAGAAGAAGCTGGTCATCACGGGCTTCCTGGGCCTGGCCCTCGCGTACTTGGTCACCGCCCTCATCGGCGTGGTCCCGGGCCTCACGGGCATCCTTCCCGGCGCCCTGATCGTGATCATCGCCGCCTTCCCCATGGCGCTGCTGGGGATCATCCCCCAGGCCATCGTGGCGGACGTGGCGGAGCAGGACGCCATCCTCACCGGTGAAAAGCGGGAGGGCATGTTCTTCGCCGCCCGCACCTTCGCCATGAAGTTCGGCCAGTCCGTGGCCATGCTGGTGTTCACCTCCCTGGCGGTGCTGGGCACCACCCAGGATCTCAAGAGCAACGACCTCACCGCCTCCCCCATCGGCCTTAGGATCGTGGCCATTGTGGCCATCTGCTTCTGCGTCCTGGGCGCGGTGATCCTGACCGCCTACGACGAGAAGAAGGTCATGAAGACCATCAGCGACAACGCCAACAAATAAGGATAAAAGCTATGGATAAGAGCAGCGTGATCTTCGGCAACCCCATCGATGGGAAAGTCGTCGCCAAGGCCGAAAAGGCCAAGGCGGGCTTCCTCAAGAAGTTCGGGGACGACACCGACAAGGTCTATCACCTGGGCCTCAAGCCCATCGACCAGATCCCGGAGCTGGGCATCCAAAACCTGGTCCACAGCGACACGCCCCTGCAGCTCCCGGAGAACGCCCTCATCGTGGGCAACATCCGCATGGGCTTCGGTCACTACCGGATCGCCATGGCCATCGCCTCCTGCGCCAGGGCCCTGGGCCGCCAGCCCATCTGGTTCGACCTGGCCAGCTTCGACGCCACCGGGTCCAAGATGATCCGGCACCAGAACGACCTCTACTCCATGGGCTCCAAGCTCTCCCAGAAGGTGGGCCTCTTCAACAAGCTCTACTGGGAGCCCCTCAACAGCGAGGGCTTCCGCCAGATCACCTACAACGCGGGGGATCAGAAGAACGCGGAGCTGCTGGTGCCCCTGTTCCGGGACCTCCCCAAGGACGTGCCCTATGTGGGCACCCACGTCTGGCCCAGCCAGGGGGCGGTCCACGCGGGCCTCACCCACGTGGTGAACGCCATCCCCGACAACTGGCCCATGGGCCTGCACCTGGCCGAGGGGTCCATCCACACGGTCCAGACGCCCTTCGCCTATCTAGGCTACAAGAAGCTCAACGGCATGGCCAAGACCGCTCTCAAGCCCATGCCCGACGGAGACCTCTTCGACGTGGGCCACTACATCGACCACGAGCTGGTGGAGGGCGTGGAACACGACTGCACGAAGCGCCTGGAGCGCCTGGAAACCGGCAAGCCCGTCCGCTTCCTCATGACCGTGGGCGGCGCGGGGGCCGGCGGGGATTTGTACCTGGCCATGACCCGCCACCTGCTGCCCTACATCAAAGCGGGCAAGGCGGAGCTGTGGATCAACTTCGGCGACCATCTGACCATGTGGGACGTGTTCCAAAAGGAGATGCCGGAGCTCAAGGGCATCGTCAAGACCTATTTCGACGACTATGCGGGTCTCAAAGCCTGGGCCGCCGCCTTGGACGGGGACAGCCCGGCCGGGATCACCGCCTTCTGCCACAAGGATATCTTCGAAGCGGTATACTCCACGAACCTGCTCATGCGCCAGTGCGACGTGCTGGTGACCAAGCCCTCGGAGCTCGCCTTCTACCCGGTGCCCAAGCTCATGATGCGGCACATCGGCGGCCACGAGGTCTACGGCGCCGTCCACGCCCAGGAGCTGGGAGATTCCACCTTCGAGTGCGAGACCGCCGCAGCCCTCAGCGACATGATCGACGCCCTCATCCGGGATCCCGCCCTTCTCAGGCATATGTGCCATCGGATCATGACGCTCAAGGACCAGGGCGTCTACAACGGCGGCTACGAGGTCGTGAAGCTGGCCGTCCAGGGCCGCTGACCATCCCCCCCACTGAAACAACCCAGGAGGCAACCCCATGCACAGGACGCAACGCCATGATCGCCGCGGGATCGGATACGATCTCCCGCTTTGGCTGCTTCTGCTTTCGGTTTGCCTGTTGACGGCCCTGTTTGCCGGCTGCGAACCGGCGCCCAAGCCCCAGGTGGAGATCAGCGAGGTGGTGTCCAGCAACGGCCAGTCCTACGAGCATCCCGTCTACGGGGCGGTGGACTGGATCGAGCTGCACAACGCAGGCGCCAGCCCCGTGTCCCTGAACGGCTGGTTCCTCACCGACAAATACGACGCTCTGAGCGCCGACTGCTGCCTGCCCGCCATCACCCTGCCGCCGGACGGCTATTGCGTGATCTTCGCGGACAAGGAGATGGCCGAGGCCGGGAACCTGTGCCTGCCCTTCGGCCTCAGCAAGAGCGGGGAAAGCCTGTACCTCTTCAACGCCGACGGGGAGCAGGCCGCCGAGCTGAAGGTGCCCGCCCTGGAGAAGGACGTGTCCTGGGCCCGCCGGCCCGACGGCACCTACGGCTACTGCCTCATCCCCACGCCGGAAGCCCCCAACGAGGGGGAGATCCTGGACGCCATGCCCGCGGCGGCGGAGGAACCGCTGCCCGACGAGACCTTCCGGGGGAACGGCCCCCTGGAGATCAGCGAGGTGGTGTCCAGCAACGGCGTATCCCTGCTGGAAAAGCCCTATGGGGCGGTGGACTGGATCGAGCTGCATAACCGGAGCGCCGAAGCCCTGTCCCTGAAGGGCTGGTATCTGAGCGATCGGAACGCCATCACCGACGGCAGCTGCGCGCTGCCGGACGTGACGGTCCCGGCGGACGGATATTTTGTGATCCTGGCGGACACGGAAGGGGCCAGGCTCGGGGATCGCTGCCTGCCCTTCAGCATCCGCAAGACCGGCGAGACCCTGTACCTCTTCGATCCCAGCGGGCAATGGGCCGCGATCCTGACCGTGCCGGCTTTGGAAAAGGACGTGTCCTGGGCCCTGGACGCCGCGGGCAGCTACGGCTACTGCCTCTTCCCCACCCCCGGACAAGCCAACGGCACCGAGATCCTGGCGGAGCTGCCCCAAGCGCCCGTACCCCGGGACCAGGTCATCGGCCGCCGCTCCCCGGTGCAGCTGAGCATCAACGAGATCTGCTCCGCGCCTCTTGGGGAGGACAGGGACTGGATCGAGCTGTACAATCCCACGGACGCCCCGGTGGACGCGACGGGCTTCTTCTTGACCGATTCCACCGGCAACATCACCAAAGGCGTCCTGCCCACCCTGACCGTGCCGGCCCGGGGATATGCCGTGGTGCCTCTGGGGCCCGGGGCGGACCCGGCCCAGGGGATCGCCGCCTTCTCCCTCTCCGCCGACGGGGAACCCCTCTACCTCTTCGACGATGAGCTGGGCCTCATCGACATGGCGGAGGTGCCGCCCCTGCAGGAGGGGCTGGTATACGCCCGCCGAAATGACCTTACCTTCGGTTACTGCGGCGTGCCCACGCCCGGCGCCGCCAACACCGCCGGCATCTACGACGAGCCCTTGCACACCATGGCCGCCGACGCCCCCATCCACATCAACGAGGGCTTGTTCAAGAACCGGTACAGCGCCATCGACGCCTACGGGGATCGGAGCGACTGGGTGGAGCTGGTGAACCGGTCCTCCGAAGCCTGCTCCCTCTCCGGCTACTATCTCAGCGATGACAGAAACGACCTGAGGAAGTGGCCGCTGCCCGCCCGGACCCTGGCGCCCGGGGAGTATCTGCTGGTGTTCCTGTCGGGCCGCGACAGCGTGGGGCAGGAGATCCACGCCCCCTTCTCCGTTTCCGAGAAGGACGAGGGCTGCTTCCTCTATCGGGCCGCGGAGCTGGACGCGGAGCTGCTGCCCTGTCCCAAGGATCTGCCCCAGAACCTGTCCTTGGGGCTGGACGCCGCCGGCCAGCTGATCTATTATGCCTATCCCACCCCCGGGTACGCCAACGCCCGATCCTTTTCGGAGCCCCTGCCCGCCAGCGTCTTTCCCGCCGGAGCCATCTTCATCAGCGAGGTCAGCGCCGGCGGCGCCGACGGGGACTGGGTGGAGCTGTACAACCGATCGGACAAAACCGTGAAGCTGAACGGCTGGCATCTGTCCGACGACGACATGAACCTTCAAAAGAAGAGCCTGGACGGGTTATCCCTGAAGCCGGGGGGATACGCCCTGGTGCCTGTGAAGACGAAGGGCGGTCAGGCCCTTTTTTCGATTGCCCGCGCCGGCGAGACGCTCTTGCTCAGCGACGACAAAGGCGCCGTCCTGGACGTGTTCGCCTCCGGAGCCCTGCTGAAGGATCGCTCCTCCGGCCGGGTGGAATCGTCCCCCGAGGCGGGACGGGTGTTCTTTGAGACCCCCACCCCCGGCAAGCAGAACAGCAAACAGCATCTCAACGGCTACGCCGCCAAACCCTGTTTCTCCGACACCGCCCTCTATCACGACCGGTCCTTCACCCTGACCATGACGGTCAGCCTGCCCGACACCGTGATCCACTACACCCTGGACGGGTCCGCGCCCACGGCCCAATCCCCCGTCTACAACGGGCCGTTGACCATCGACAGCAACGCCATCGTCCGCGCCGTGGGCATGGCGGCGGGCCGCCTGTCCAGCGAAGAGACCGTGATGACCTACCTCTTCCGCCAGCCTCACACCCTGCCCGTGGTGTGCCTGGCCGCGGACCCGGAGCGGTGGACGAAGCTGACCCGGGCCCCCGGCGTGAAGGCCGGGCTGGAGGAGCAGCCGGCCTTTGTGACCTACTATGAGGCGGACGGCACATTGGGCACCGTCTTCCCGGCGGGCATCTCCCCCCGGGGGAACGCCTCCCTGGGCTATCCCCAGAAGTCCCTGAGCGTGCATCTGCGGGGGGCCTATGGCCAATCCGCCGTGTCCTACCCCTTCTGGGGCGAGAACACCGGGTTATCCTATTCGTTTTTGATCCTGCGCAACGGCAGCCAGGACATCCGCGGCGCGCGGCTGCGGGACTCCTTCGCCAGCCGGGCGTCGGAAAACCTGCGGGTCATGACGGTCTGGACCCGGCCCGTCATCCTGTACATCAACGGGGCGTACTATGGGATCATGGACCTGAACGAGGGCATGAACCAGGACTACCTGCGGACCCATTACGGCGTGGACCCGGACACCGTCAACATGGTCCAGCGCAACGAGCACGCAAAGCGGGGCTCGGCGAAGGGATACGTGGCCCTTCGGCAGTACGCCGCCCGGAAGAACATGGCCGACGACCAGGTGTACGCGGCCTTCTGCCAGATGATGGATATGGACGCCTTCATCGATTATCTGGTGGCCCAATCCTTCTTCGGCAACTATGATATCCACAACCAGAACTGGTGGAACGCGGGGGACCGCATCCGCTGGCAGCCCATCCTGTACGACGTGGACCGGTGCCTCAACGAGACCAGCGCCAATTCCAACGTGCTGGGCATGTATTTCAACAGCAACGGCGTCGTCCACAATCAGCTCGGCGACAAGATCCTCATGGAGATCCCCTGCGGGCTGAAGAAGAATGCGTCTTGGCGGCAGCGGTTCGTGGAGCGGTATGCGGAGCTCCTTTGCACGGAGTTCAGGGAGGATCGGCTGTTGGCCCTGCTGGACGAGATGGCCGCGGCCCTGCGCCCGGAGATGGCGGAGCACACGGCGCGCTGGAAAATGCCCGAATCCGTCTCCGCCTGGGAAAAGAACGTCCGCATCATGCGCCAGTGTATCTCCCAGCGCTACGCCGTCGTCGCCGGCCAGATCAAGCGCCAGTTCTCCCTCTCCGACGCGGAATGGAACGCCCTCATGGCGAAGTACGGCGGCAGATGACCCTTCGACGCGGCGGGAGCTTTCTTCCGCTCCCGCAGGAGCGGTTCGCGGATGGCCTGTGAAACGCAAAACAGCCGGGATCGCTCCCGGCTGTTTTTACGTGCAGAGGTTACTTGTCCCGGTAATAGATCGTGCCCATGATGCGGGTCACGTCCACATCCGCGGGGGCTGCCTCCGTGTCAGAGGCCTGGGCCTTCTTCCCGCCGCAGGCGGTCAGCAGCAGGAGGGCCGCCAGAAACAAAATGAATACGATGATACCGGTTTTCCTCACGATACATCAATTCCTTCCTTTATTTGTGATCTGTATGTCAGCGGCTCAATCGCCCACGTCCAAAGCCTCTAATTTGCTCTTGGCGGGGATGGGCTTGCTGTCGCCGTGCTTCACGAAGGCCATGGTGAAGGCGGCCAGGATCACGAACACCGTGGCATAGGGGAACAGGGTCGTCATGCCCGCCTTGTCCATGAGGGCGCCGGAGAAGTAGGGCGTGAAGGTCTGGGCGGCCATGCTGGCGGTGTAGTAGAAGCCCGTGTACTTGCCCACGTCGCCGCCCCGGCTGAGCTCCACCACCATGGGGAAGCTGTTCACGTTGATGGTGGCCCAGCCGACGCCCGCCAGGGCAAACATGCAGTTCATGAGCAGGGCCGGACTTCCCGCCCGCAGGAAGGAGGCGATGAAGAAGGAAACGGCCAGAAAGCCGATGCCGATGAGGATGGTCTTCTTCCGGCCGATCCGGCTCGCCACCATGCCCACGGGGATGTAGGAGATGATGGCCGCGGCGTTGGCCACCAGGAGCGTGCTGTTGTAGTCGAGGGAGAGCACGTTGCCGGCGTAGACGGAGTATTTGGAAGTGACGGCGTTGTAGCCCATGAACCAGAAAACCACCGAAGCGAGGATCAGGATCAGGGAGGTGAACTCGCCCCGGCTGAGCTTGCGGGTCTCGCCGCTGGCCATCTCCTCGGGGGTCGCCTCATCGAGATCGTATTTGGCGCTCTCCTCCTCCATCTCCCGGACGAACTTGGGCTCGTCCACCGTCAGGCGGAAGACTGCCAGGGCCGCCAGCATGATGCCGGCCACGATGCTGAAGAAGGGGATGTAGCTCATAAGGGCGTTCTTCACCGCGCCGGTGGCGAACACGTAGCCCAGGATCAGCACCATGACGCCGCCCGCCGTGCCCATCAGATTGATGATGGCGTTGGCCTTGGACCGAAGGGGCTTCATGGTCACGTCGGGCATCAGCGCCACCGCCGGGGACCGGAAGGTGGCCATGGCGATGAGGATGACGAGGAGCACGCCGATGAACAGGATCAGCGTTCCCGGATTCCGTTTCGTCACCTCATGGGCGTAGTGCTGCCGGGCGGGGACCACGTAGTTGGCGTACTGCTCGTTCTTCACGGCCTTGCCCGTGTCCGGGTCCGTCTTCTGGGCAGTGATGGCGGCGAACTCTTCCCGGCTGAACTGGTCCGCCAGCACGAACTCCTTGCCGTCGGGGGTCTGGAGCCTGGCGTCCTTCTCCGCGTCGTAGAGGGCCTCCAATGCCGCGGGGTCGTCGATCTTCGCCACGGCCTCGATGTTCTTGAGCTGCATGCCGTCCACGAAGGACAGCCCCACCAGCACCACGGCGGCCGCGATGGTGCCGTAGAGGATGAAGGGCGTCCGGCGGCCCAGCCGGTGGCGGCACTTGTCGGACAGGGTGCCGAAGAGGGGCAGCATGAACAGCGCCAGCACGTTGTCCAGGGCCATGATGATGCCGGAGTTGGCCTGGGTCATGCCGAACTTGTCGGTCAGGATCTTGGGGATGATGGTGTCGTAGGCGTTCCAGAAGGTGCAGATCAGGAAGAACGCGAAGCCGACGAAGATGGTGCGCTTGTAGTTGAGTTTCATATGTTCCCTCCCGGCATTCAAATCACGTACATTTTACCGCACTATTCCCGGAATAACAACAAAAAACTTCCAGCCCGCGAAAAAAAACGGAGCGAATTCGCGGACCCTCGCGCGCGAACCGAGCCGCCGGCGGCTCTCACGCATCCTGTTTCGGCTGCTTCGGCTTGTCAAAAGGTTTTTTGTCAGGCTGAAAAAATTTTGGAGAAATGTGAAAAAGTTGTGGCATTTTGGAAAAACATATGGTATATTATTCTTGCGGGATATCCCGAATATCATCAATTTAGGAGGAAACGTATGGAAATCCAAGTCCTGCCGCTCATTATCGTGGTGGCATACCTCGTGGGCATGCTGGTCGTCGGCTTCATCGTCGGTAAGCTGAAGATCAAGAACTCCAAGGACTACATGGTCGCCGGTCGTCGGATGGGCCTCTTTATGGTGGCCTTCTCCCTGTCCGCCAACAACATCGGCGGCGGCTGCACCACCGGCCTCGCGCAGAAGGCCTTCGGCAACTGGGGCATGAGCGCCATCTGGTACGTGCTGACCGCGTCCATCGCCATGATCCCCCTGGCTTACTTCGCGCCCAAGATCCGCAAGACCCTGGCCGTCACCATCCCTGAGGTCGTGGGTCGCCGGTTCGGCAAGCTCAGCAGCAACTTCACGGCCATCCTGTCCGTGCTGTCCCTGTTCTGCCTGACCTCCTCCCAGATCGCCGCGTCCGGCGGCGTCATCAGCGCCCTGATCCCCTCCATCCCCCTGAACGTGTGCCTGGTCTTCGCCGGCATCGTCATCATCCTCTACACCACCCTGGGCGGCATGATCGCTGACCAAATCTCCGACTTGGTCCAGTTCATCATCATCCTGGTGGGCCTGGCCATCGCCACCCCCATCGTCCTCAAGAACGCCGGCGGCTGGGCGGCCATCTCCGCCAAGCTCCCCGGTGAGAAGCTGAACTTCACCCAGATCGGCTGGGCCTCCATCATCGGCTACATCTTCAACTACTTCTGTACCTTCCTGGCCGGCCCCGAGATGGTCACCCGGTTCGAGACCGCCAAGGACGAGAAGACCGCCCGCAACGCCTCCTTCCTGTCCGCCGTCCTCATGGCTGCCATGGCCGTGTTCCCCACGCTCTTGGGTCTCGCTGCCTTTGCACTGCAGGATCAGCTTCCCGGTGTCAAGGGTGCAAACGCCATGATGACCGTCACCGGCGCCTATGCCCCCGGCCTGGTCACCGGCCTCATCTCCGCGGCCATCATCTGCGCCACCATGTCCTCCGCCGACTCCAACCTGCTGTGCATGTCCACCATGATCATGAACGACCTGTACAAGGGCCTGGGCGGCAAGAAGGAGCTCTCTGAGCGCCAGATCATCTTCTGGACCCGGTTCTGCAACGTGATCGCCGCTCTCGTGGCCATGTGCATCTCCCTGTTCGGCATCTCCATCGTGACCATGAACACCTTCGCCTTCGGCATCCGCTGCGCAGGTCCCTTCGCGGCCTACGGCCTCGGCCTCGTGGTGCCCAAGGCCACCAAGAACTCCGGTCTTATCTCCATCATCACCGGTACCGCCGGCTTCATCCTTTGGCAGATCCTGTCCAACGGCGGCACCCTGTGGTTCATGATGCCCGTGGTGTTCGGCTGCCTGGTGTCCGTCATCACCTTCTTCGTGGTCAACTGGATCGAGTGGGGCCGCGGCGTGAAGCCCGCTCCCTCCGCCTACCTGACCGCCGAGGAGGAGGCTGCCGTCCTCGCCAAGGAAGCCAGGGATATGTAATCTGGCTTTTCAACGAAACCTGCAGAAAGGAGGGCCGCAAGGCTCTCCTTTTTTGCACCGTTCGATTGAAAACCCAATCGAAATCGAGTATACTTTTGGCAACGCGAAACAAGGAGGAGACCCTATGAGCCTGCTTTCCGCCATGGCCAAGACCTACGGGAAGGACCGGGTGAGCCGGGAGAAGCTAAAGAAGATACAGCGAAAGCGGCTGCGGGCCCTGGTGGAGTACGCCCGGAAGAACAGCCCCTTCTACCGGGAGCTGTACGCCAAGCTGGGGGCAGATTGGACCCTGGAAGACCTGCCTCCCGTGACCAAGCCGGAGCTGATGGCGCGGTTCGACGACGTGGTCACGGACCGAACCGTCACCATGGCCCGGGTCCGGGATTTCACCAGGGACATCGACAACGTAGGGCGGATGCTGGACGGGAAGTATCTCGTCTTCCAGACCTCCGGGGACCTTCGCCCGGCGGGAGGATTTCAAGCGGTTCATGGCCCACGGCAAGAAAACGGTCGGGGTCTTCGCCGACCACGGGTTCTACCTGGCTTGCGGCATGTCCCGATATCTGCAATTGCAAATGCCTCGAAAACAGACCAAGATCACCGTGGACGTGAACGGGCCCGAGGCCAAGATCGTGCAGGCCCTGAACGACTTTCAGCCCGCCATGCTCAGCGGCTACTCATCCAACCTGGCCCTGCTGGCTGACTACGTGGGCCTTCATGTCCACCCCGACGTGGTGATCACCGGCGGCGAGCGCCTCACCGACGCCGTCCGGCGGAAGCTTTCGGACCGCTTCGGCTGCTACGTCCAGACCCACTACTCCTGCACCGAGGGCGGGGAGCTGGCCTGCGAGTGCGCCGAGGGGCATCTGCATATCAACGAGGATTGGGTC
>CADCMN010000028.1 GCA_902802575.1 uncultured Eubacteriales bacterium
GGTGAAGAAGCTGATCGCCGGTCCCAATGTGTACATCTGCAACGAGTGTGTGGAGCTGTGCCGGGAGATCGTGGAGGAGGACATGGCCAGCGAGCGCGCCGCCAACGCCGCGCCCGCTGTATCTGCGGATATCCCCAAGCCCCGGGAGATCGTGGCGTCCCTGGACCAGTACGTCATCGGCCAGGAAGCCGCCAAGCGCGCCCTCGCTGTGGCTGTATACAATCACTATAAGCGCATCCGCTCCGGCCAGGCCATGGAGGAGGACGGGGTGGAGCTGCAAAAGAGCAACATCGTCATGCTGGGGCCCACGGGCAGCGGCAAGACCCTGCTGGCCCAAACCCTGGCCAAGATCCTGGACGTTCCCTTCGCCGTGGCTGACGCCACCTCCCTCACGGAGGCGGGCTATGTGGGCGACGACGTGGAGAACATCCTGCTGAAGCTGATCCAGGCCGCCGACTACGACATCCCCCGGGCCCAGTGCGGCATCATCTACATCGACGAGATCGACAAGATCGCCCGCAAAGGCGAGAACGTGTCCATCACCCGGGACGTGTCCGGCGAAGGGGTCCAGCAGGCCCTGCTGAAGATTTTGGAGGGCACCGTGGCCAACGTGCCGCCCCAGGGCGGGCGCAAGCATCCCCAGCAGGAGTGCCTTCAGATCGACACCACCAACATCCTCTTTATCTGCGGCGGCGCCTTCACGGGCATCGACAAGATCATCGAGCGGCGCACGGGCCAGAAGATGCTGGGCTTCGGCGCAGCCATCAAGTCCAAGGAGGAGAAGGACATCGGCCAGGTACTGAAGGACATTCTGCCCGAAGATCTTCTGAAGTTCGGGCTGATCCCCGAGTTCGTGGGCCGGGTGCCCGTGATCGTGACCTTGGACAGCCTGGACGAGGACGCGCTCATGCACATCCTCACGGAGCCCAAGAACGCCCTGGCCAAGCAGTACGCCCGCCTCTTCGAGATGGATGGGGTGGAGCTGATCCTCACGGAGGACGCCCTTCGGGCCGTGGCCAAGGAAGCCATCGAGCGCAAGACCGGCGCCCGGGGCCTGAGGGCCATCATGGAGGACGTGATGCTGGACGTGATGTACGATATCCCCTCCGAGGAGAACATCCGGGCCTGCGAGATCGACGGAGACGTGATCCGCAAGCTGAAAAAGCCTACCATCCTGCGCAAAGACGCTCTCCGACTGGACGCACCCAAAGCGCCTCGGACCCATCGCAAGGCCATCGAGCCCAAGGCGGCGCCCAAAGCAGAATAGCACGACACCCTTTGGGGCTGCCTCCCTATGAGACAGCCCCTTTTCTTTTTGCGGCAGGCATGGTATGATAGGGCATATCAAGCGGCACGGGAGGACGACCATGCGCAAGGACGGCAGACAGGAGAACGAATTACGGCCCATCGAGATGATCCCGAATTTCACGGACACCAAAGGCGGCTCGGTGCTCATATGCTGGGGCAACACCCGGGTGCTGTGCACCGCCCTGATGGAGGAGGGGACCATGCCCTTCCTGAAGGGCACGGGAAAGGGATGGCTCACGGCGGAGTACGCCATGCTCCCCTCCAGCACCGGCAACCGGAAGAAGCGGGATTATCTGAAGCAGGACGGCCGGTCCACGGAGATCCAGCGGCTGATCGGCCGGAGCCTTCGCTCCGGCGTAGACCTGAACAAGCTGGGGGAACGGGTGATCTATGTGGATTGCGACGTGCTCCAGGCTGACGGCGGCACCCGCACGGCGTCCATCACCGGGGCGTATGCGGCGGTAGCCTTAGGCGTGGCGAAATGGCTGCGCGAGGGACGGTTGGAGAAAAATCCACTGATCCACCGCATCGCCGCCGTGTCCGTGGGGATCGTCAACGACAAGCCCATGCTGGACCTGTGCTATTATGAGGATTCCGCCGCTCAGGTGGATATGAACCTGGTCATGAACGAGGCGGGGGAATTCATCGAGATCCAGGGCACGGGGGAGGGACGCTCCTTTTCCAGGGCCGAATTGAACGCTCTTCTATCCCTGGGGGAAACGGGCCTGCGCACCCTGATGGACAAGCAGAAGGCCGTGGAGAATATAACCTGACAGCCTATTGCCACCGCTGCGGAAATACGGTACAATAGCTTTGTTTGATACGGTTATGCTGCAACAATACCATTCAGAAAGAGGGAACAGATGAGGGATCAAAAAGAAGTCAAAGCGCTCAAGACCTTTGCCGTGCGCATCCGCCTGGCGACCCTGGAAGCCATCCACGCCATCGGCTCCGGCCATGTGGGCGGGGCGCTGAGCATCGCGGACGTGCTGGCGGTCCTCTATGGCCGGGAGATGAACGTTCGGGCGGAGGACCCCCGCTGGCCGGATCGGGACAAGCTGGTCTGCTCCAAAGGCCATGCGGGCCCCGGCGTCTACGGGACCCTGGCTCTCAAGGGGTATTTTCCCTACGAGGAGCTCAAGACCCTGAACCGGAACGGCACCCGGCTCCCCAGCCATTGCGACAGGACCAAGACCCCCGGCATCGACGTGACCACCGGGTCCCTGGGGCAGGGCACGTCCCAGGCGGTGGGCCTTGCCTTGGGGGATCGGCTCAAGGGGCGGAAGGATCGGGTGTTCCTCATCGTGGGAGACGGGGAGATGGACGAGGGGCAATGCTGGGAGGCCTTTGCCTTTGCGGCGGCCCGGAAACTCGGCAACCTGGTGGTCCTCATCGACTGGAACAAGAAGCAGCTGGACGGCCTTTGCGACGACGTGCTGCCCATGGGCAGCTTTGCTCAAAAGATGACCGCCTTTGGCTTCGACACGGTTCAGGTCGACGGGAACGACGTGGAGGCCGTGGCGGCGGCCCTGGAAAGGACACGTCAGGGCGGCGACAAGCCCTATGCC
This sequence comes from uncultured Eubacteriales bacterium, assembly GCA_902802575.1. Classification (GTDB taxonomy): domain Bacteria; phylum Bacillota; class Clostridia; order Christensenellales; family CAG-138; genus RUG472. The sequence continues at coordinate 2,877 of CADCMN010000028.1, forward strand.
ATCGTGCTGGACACGGTGAAAGGCGCCGGCGTGGCGGATGTCGCCAACACCGTCATGAACCACAGCATACCTGTGAATGACGAAAAGTTTGAAAAATGGACCGGCGAGCTCAAGGCTGAGCTGGCGGAGTTGGAGGGCTGAGGCTATGAAGATCGTATATAACGGCGAAATGGACAAACGCCTCTGCAAGGAGGTCCTGGGCGCGACGATCCCCGCCATCCTGGAAAGCGATCCCGACGCCATCTATCTGGACGCCGATTTGATGAGCTGCATCGGCACGCTGAAATACGGACAGCAGCACCCCGATCGGGCCATCGACTGCGGCATTGCGGAAGCCAATATGGCCGGCGTGGCGGCAGGCTTGGCCATGGCGGGCTTCAAGCCCATCATCCACTCCTTCGGCATCTTCGCCTCCCGGCGCTGCTTCGATCAGATCTTCCTTTCGGGCGGTTATGCCAAGAACGATATCACCGTCATCGGGTCCGATCCCGGCGTCACCGCGGCCATGAACGGCGGCACCCACATGCCCTTCGAGGATGTGGCCCTCTATCGTGTCATCCCCGGCGCCACGGTGCTGGAGCCTACGGACCCCACCTGCCTGGCCAGCCTGCTGAAGCAGTGCGTGGATCGCCCCGGCATCAAGTACATCCGGGTGAGCCGCAAGAGCCTGGCCAAGGTCTATGAGGAGGGCAGCGAGCTGATCATCGGCAAAGCGCCGGTGCTTCGTGACGGTACGGACGTGACCATCTTCGCCGCGGGCATCATGGTCCATGAAGCCATGCAGGCGGCGGCGTCTCTGGAACAGCAGGGGATCTCGGCGGCGGTGGTGGACTGCTACACCATCAAGCCCATCGACAGGGAGACCGTGATCGCTATGGCGAAGAAGACCGGCGCGGTGGTGGCGGCGGAGAACGCCAGCCGTCACGGCGGCCTCTATTCCGCCGTGCTGGAGGTCCTGGCGGAGAACTGCCCCGTGCCCGCCGCCAACGTGTCCGTGGAGGACGAGTTCGGCGAGGTGGGAACCCAGGGATATCTGCAGGAGCGCTTCGGGCTCACCGCTGCGCACATCGAAGAGCAGGCCAAGGCGGTCATCGCCCGCAAATAGATCCGACAACAGCAAAAAGGGGATGTTCATCGCCGGCTACGGCTGGTGAACATCCCCTTTTTTATATGCTTTTTCTACAGCGTTCGGATCTTACCCACGGTGTTCTCCAGGTGCATGCCCCGGGAACCCTTGACCAGGATGGTGTCGCCAGTTTGCAAAAGCTCCGGCAGGGCCAAAAGAAGCTCATCCTGGGTGGAGAATCCAAGCCCCTTCGTTCCCTGCATGGCGGCATCGAACAGGGGCCCCACGCCCAGGATCACATCGACGGCCAGTTCCGCCGCTTTTTGCGCGACGCGCTCATGGAGGGCGGCGGCCTGGTCGCCCAGTTCCAGCATATCGCCCAGAATGCACACCTTGCGACCGGCGGCGCGGGAAAGGACCTGGAGCGACGCCTCCATGGAGGTGGGGTTGGCGTTGTAGACGTCGTTGAGCAGGGTGAAGCGGGGCAGCTTTTCCACGGCCATGCGGCCTGAGATGGGAGAAAACCCGGCCAGCCCCTTCCGGATCTTTTCCGGCGGCACCTCGAGGGCCAGGCCGACGGCCACAGCGGAAAGGGCGTTGAGGATCATGTGGTGGCCCGGCACGTTCAGACGGATGGGCAGACGCTCCGACCCCCAACAGGCCGTGAAGGCGGTGCCGAACAGATCGTCCTCCTGGGCGTCCTCGGCTCGAAGGTCGTTGCCTTTCCCAAAGCCGAAGGTAAAGGCGTTGGGGATGCGGCAAAGATAGTCGTCGTCCCCGTTGACGATGATCCGGCCGCCGGGCCGCATATGGGGCAGCATCTCCGTCTTGCCCCGGAAGATGCCCTCCTGGGAACCGAAAAACTCGATATGCGCTTCGCCGATGTTGGTGATCAGGCAGATGGTGGGTTCGCTCATGGCGGCCAGGGCGTCGATCTCGCCGAAATGGTTGGTGCCCATCTCCACCACGGCGACCTGATGCCGGGGCGTCAGACCGAAAAGCACTTGGGGCACGCCCGTCTGGTTGTTCAAATTGCCCGTGGTGCTGTGGGTGTCGTAGACGGTGGACAGCACCGCGCTGACCATGCCTCTCGTGGTGGTCTTGCCGGCGCTGCCGGTGATGCCCACCAGGGGGATGTCGAATTGACAGCGATAGGCGTGGGCCAGGGCCTGAAAGGCTTTCACACAGTCGGGGACGCGAATGTGGGGATAGGGGGTGTCGACCTCGGACAGCGTCAGCTTCGCCCCCTTCTCAAAGGCGGCGGGGATGAACCGATGGCCGTCGAACACATCGCCCCTGACCGGCACGTAAAGGGCGCCGGGCTGCATGGTCCGGGTGTCGATGGACACGCTGTCAAAGCTGTCCGAAAGCAGAGCCTCCGGCCCCATAAATCGGCCGCCGGTGATTTCGACGGCATTTTGGACGGGGAAGGGGATCATCTGTATTTCTCCAAGGACAGAGCGATGATCTTTTCGCACAGATGGATATAGTCGATGCCCGTCACGGCGGCCTCCTGGGGCAGCAGGGAGGTGGGCGTCATGCCGGGCAGGGTGTTGGCCTCCAGGCAGTAGGCGTCCTCGTTCTCCGTGAGCAGGAAGTCCATCCGCGCGTAGACGGACAGCTTCAGCGCATGGAACACCTTCTCCGCCAGGCGCTGGACCTTTTCGGTGGCGGAGGCGCTGATGGGCGCGGGGGTCACCTCCAGAGCCGCGCCGGCCTGGTATTTGTTCTTATAGTCGTAGAACCCCTCCTTGGGGATGATCTCAATGACGGGGAGGGCTTTGCCGTCCAAAACGCCGCAGGAGAGCTCCCGGCCCTGGATGAACTCCTCCACCAGGATGCTGTCCTCCTGCTGGAACGCCAGCTCCACGGCCTGTTTCAGCTCTTCGCGATCACGGGCGATGGAGATGCCGATGGAGGAACCGCCGGAATTGGGCTTCGCCACGGCGGGCAGGGGGAGCTCGTCAAAGGAGAAGATCTCGCCACGCCGCAGCAGACGGCCGCGCGGCGTCAGGATGCCCTCCCGTTCGAAGATCTCCTTGGCGGCGTGTTTATCCATGCTCAGAGCGCAGCCCTCGGGACCGCTGCCCGTGTAGCGGATGCCGTGCTCGTCGAAGACCTTCTGCACGGACCCGTTTTCACCGTCGGCGCCGTGGAGGGCCATATAGACGATATCGGCGGCCTGGCAGATCTCGATGACGTTCAACCCGATACGATCCGACCAGCCCCGGGGCCGGGAGGCGGCGATGGCGGCCAGGTCCGGCTCCGTCTCCGATATGGGGGCGGGAGGCAGGGGCTTGGCGTTCTCAAAGAGCCGGTCGATGCTGCCGGAGAGCTCTGGCATGCCGAAGAACAGATCCAGCAGCACGGCCTGATGACCGGCCTTCAAAAAGGCGTTGGCGGCCATGGTGCCGCTGGACAGGGAAACGGTTCGTTCCGGAGAGAGACCTCCGGCCAATACGACGATTTTCATGTTGATGCTCCATAAAACGGTTTTCTATGGTATATCATATTTCCGCGGAAAAGACAAATGAACTTTTTTTATATGGACAGCTTCCGCCGCCCCATAGCATATACTGCTCCATGAAGCGTGCTATAAGCCTGTTGTTGACCATATTGCTCCTGTTGTGGGCCTGCCGCCCCGCAAGGCAGGTGACTCGCGGTTATTTGCGAGCGGACACGAGAAGCGATCCGCGCCAAGGCGAGACGGCCTTTTCCGACATGGTGCTGTCCTATCCCGACCCGGCCCATGTGGCGGCCATACTGGATCGGGCGTTGGAAGAGGTGAGCTCCAGTGAAGATGCCAGGGCCTATGAGTCGGTCTACGAGGAACAGCTGTCGGCCTATAACCGGCTGATCGGCGCCGCGTCATTGGCGTACGTGCGCTACTGTCAGGATATCACAGACGAGGAGCGGGCCGGGGAATACGCGAGGCTAAGCGGCGCGCTGTACGCCATAGAGCATCGGCTGGCCAGGCTGGAAAAGGAGCTGATGGATCGGTTTGGGTATCATCGGGAGCGCGGCGCAGCCTATGCGGACGCCCTGAGCCGGTTCAGCCGCCAAAATACGGAGCAATTCAGCGCCTTGCGAAGCCGGGAGGATGAGCTGTGCCGCCGATACGAGCGGTTGGATCATCAATATAAGGTGACGTATCTGGGCCGGACATGGACCATGAAGGAGCTGATGGCGGACAACGAGCTGTCTTTGCCGGAATTTTTGGAAGCCTTGGAGCTGTATCAGCGGGGCAAGAACCAGGCCGCGGGGGAACTGTTTCTTTCTCTGATCTCCCTGCGCAACCGGATGGCCCGGGAGGGCGGCTTTTCCTCCTATGCGGCGGCTCAATACGCTTCCTTTGGACGGGAGTATACGCCGGAGCAGGCCCTGGCCGCGGCGCGGGTGGTGAAGGAGGTCTTCGCGCCCCTGTACATCCGGCTGCGGGAACGGTGCGAGAACGATCTCAGGTATCTGAGCGGCGCGACCTTTGGGGAGGGCCCCTTTCTCGCAGCCATGGAACAGGCGCTGGATCGGACCGCGCCCGGGGCGGGGGAGGCGTGGCGCTACATGCTGCGAAACGAGCTCTACGACAGCCGCCCGTCCGAGAAAAAGCTGTCGGGGAGCTTCACGACCTATCTGTCGTCCTATGGCTGTCCGTTCCTGTTTACCCAATGGGAGGACGACGCCTCCTCTGTCTTCACGGTGATCCATGAATTCGGCCATTTTCTCAGCTATTATTGGAATCCGGAGGGCACCTACTATGGGGCGGAGAACTTGGATCTGGCGGAGACGGACGCTCAGGGGCTGGAGCTGTTGATGCTGGGGGAGTATGACGCTCTCTTCGGCCGATACGCCGCCGCGGCCCGCCTCTGCCTGCTGACGAACGCGCTCTATGCTCTGCTGTCCGGGTTCATGGAGGATGAGTTCCAGCAGCGGGCCTATGCGCTGAACGATCCTTCGGTGGCGGACCTCAACGGCCTGTACGGACGGTTGGCCCAGGAATACGGATTCGATCGCCTCTTTGGCTATGAGGGGCGGGAATGGACCGAGATCGGCCATACCTTCCAATTCCCGTTTTATTACGTAAGCTACGGCGTCAGCATGCTGGGGGCCATGTCCATTGCGGAGCGGGGCGAGAGGGCGTATCGCCGCGTGCTGAAACGAAAGGCCGGGACCTCATTTGTCGAGACCGTGGGCAGGGATGTGCTCTCAGAGGCTTCGATCCGGGCGCTGGCGGTCCGGACAGAACAGATGGCCGACGCTTATTTGCAGGAAGAATCGGGAAAGGATAGTGAGAAATGAATGTTTTGACGTATGGCATGGAGGGATATGACGTACAGCTGCTTCAATACGCCCTGGGACGGGCGGGGCAGGAAGGGGTCCGCCCGGACGGGATCTTCGGCCGACGCACCGGCAAGGCGCTGCAGCAGTTCCAGAAAAGGGAGGGATTGGCGGCCGACGGCGTGGCGGGGAAGCTGACCTGGGCGGCCCTGTATCCCTATATCGCAGGGTATACGGTCCATCGGATCGGACCGGGGGACAGCTGGTTTGAGATGGCGCGTCGGTTTGACACCGGCGTGCAAGCCCTCCAAACGGCCAATCCGGCCTGGGACGAAAGGGCGCTGCCCGTGGGAGAAACGGCGACGATCCCTCTGAACATGCCGGTGGTCACCGCCCAGATCCCCTATTCCAGCCTGTTGACGCGCCTGATGCTGCAGGGATTGACGAAACGGTATCCCTTCATTTGCCTATATGAAGTCGGCCGCAGCGTCATGGGACAGCCGATCATGGCCGCAGCCATGGGGCAGGGCCGTCGGCAGGTGGGGTATTGTGCCGCCCATCACGCCAACGAATGGATCACCGTGCCCATTCTGCTCCGCTTTTTGGAGGAGTACGCCGCCGCCTATGCTGCGAACGGTTCCGTGGGCGGCGCTTCGGCCGGGGAGCTGTACGACGATGCCACCGTGCATATTCTCCCCCTGGTCAATCCGGACGGGGTGGATCTGGTCACCGGCGCCCTTCCTCCGACGGACAGCTTCTACGAGCAAGCCAGGGCGCTCTCGGCCTATTATCCCCATATCCCCTTTCCGTCGGGGTGGAAAAGCAATATCGCGGGGATAGATCTGAATCTGCAATATCCGGCGGGATGGCAGATCGCCCGGCGGATCAAGTACGCCCAGGGGTATACCCGGCCCGGTCCGCGGGACTATGTGGGCAGCGAACCGCTGATCACGCCGGAGAACAGGGCCGTGGCCCAATGGACCCGAGCCCATGACTTTGCTCTGACCCTTTCCTATCACACCCAGGGCCGGACGATCTATTGGGGAGATGACGGGGGAAAGGTCCCTGGGGCGAAGGCCATCGGCGAAGAAATGAGTAAAAACAGCGGTTACGCCCTTCAAACCGCGCCCTATGAGAGCGCCCACGGCGGATATAGGGATTGGTTCGTCCAAACATGGCGCCGTCCGGGATACACCATCGAAGCGGGCGCGGGGGAGAATCCGCTGCCGCTGTCGCAATTTGAGGAGATCTATGGGGCGAATCTGCCGATTTTGATCCGAGGCATCCTATTATCCCCATAAAACCCGTTGCAAGACGGCATCCTACCGTGTATACTGATGCATATGGAAAAGCTGAAAAAGACATCCTTTGTGGCGGGCGCCGCCATCCTGGCCTTTGCGGGAGTTATTTGCAAGATCATCGGCGTGCTGATCCGCATCTGGGCATATGATATCATCGGGGAAGTGGGCATGGTCTACTATGAGGTCGTGTTCCCGTTCTATTCCTGGCTGCTGATCATCTCCTCCTCCGGCATCCCCACGGCCATCTCCCGCATGGTCTCCGAACGCTTCAGTACAGGGGATTTTGCCGGCGCGCGGCGTGTGTTTCGCCGGGCGCTGATCCTGCTGGCTGTCGTTGGCGCCGTGACCACCGCCGTTCTGTACTTTGGCGCGGAATTCTTCGCCATCCGGGTCCTGGGCAAGGACGAAACCTATATCCTGTCCTTCACCACCTTGGCGCCGGCGCTGTTCTTCGTGTCCTGCATGTGCGCCTACCGGGGATATTTGCAAGGGGCCCAGCATATGACGGGCACGGGCCTGTCCCAGCTGACGGAACAGGTGATAAAGTGCATCGTGGGGCTCATGCTGGCGGCTCGCTGGATCGGCCGCGGACCGGAATACGGCGCGGCGGGATTGCTGTTGGGCATCACGGTCTCAGAGCTGGTGGCCTTGCTGGTGGTGATCGCTTTTCGGGTGAAAAACCGCCGCCTCTATATGCCCCTGGACGCCAGCCGCACGCCGGCCCGCGAGGGGCGCGTGATCCCGGAACTGCTGCGCATCGCCATCCCCATCACTCTGGGCGCTTCCATCATCCCCATCACCAGCATGCTGGATGTGAAGATGATTTTTGCCTGCATGGGCCGATACATGGAGGAGGCCGCCGTCAATCAGCGGTATGTGGCCCTGTCCACCAACGTTAGATCCCTCATCAATCTGCCGGCTTCGCTGACCACCGCCCTGGCCATGTCCATCGTGCCGGCCATCGCCGGCGCTCGGGCCAGGCAGGACACGGCGGGGATGCACCATTTCGCCGGCCTGGGCCTGAAGCTGTCCATGGCCATCGGCATGCCCTGCGCCGTAGGCCTGTTCGTTTTGGGCGGGCCCATCATCCAGATGCTGTTCCGCAGCATCCAGCCGGATTCCCTCGCCATCGCCACCAACATCATGCATGTGGCGTCCGTCAGCGTCATTTTCATCTCTCTGGTCCAGACCATGACCGGCGCTCTGCAGGGCATGGGCCGTCAGCAATGGCCCGTGTGGAGCCTGCTCATCGGCGGCGTTCTCAAAGTGATCTCCAACTACGTCTTTCTGTCCATGCCCCGGGTGAATATCCTGGGTGCCTCCCTCTCCAACGTAGTCTGCTACGGCGTGGCGGGGATCATCGACACGGTCCTGGTGCTGAAGGTCACCGGACTTAGGGTCAGGATCTGGAACATGTTTTTGAAACCCCTGGTTTGTTCGTTGGCCATGGGCGCCGCCGTGTATTTTGCCTATACGGGCCTTTGCGCCATTCGCCCCGGCACCATCTCCACCCTGGCCTCCGTCCTGGTGGGCGTGGGCGTATACTGCTTGATGGCTATGATGACCGAGCTGTTTACCGCCGAGGAGCTGGACAGCATTCCCGGCGGCGGACGGATCAAGCGCTTTTTGCGCAAGGAGTAAGGCCATGAAAAAGACGTTGACCATCGCCCCCCTGAGCACCCCGCAAACCCTGACCATATCCGCGTGGAAAGCGATCGAAGGCGCCTCGCGCCTGTTTTTGCAGACCGCAGAGCATCCGTCTGCCCGACCCGTGCTGGAGGCAGGGCTGTCCTACGTTTCCATGGACGATTTGTATGCCGACTCGGCCGATTACGACGAGCTGAATGAAGCCATCGCCGATCGGCTCACCTCGGGTGATTCCGCGGTCTATGCCGTGATGGGCGGCGGGTGCTATTCACAGCTGGCCTCGATTCAGCATGCCTGCGAAAGAAAAGGATTTGAGCTGGTCCAGCTCCCCGGCGTGGCCTATTATCAGGCGGCCTTCCCCGAGGCCCAGGCGGGACAGGCATACACGGCCAACGACCTGCCGCAAACTTTGGACACGGACCGGCCCCTGTACGTTTCGGAGCTGGACAACCCCCTGTCGGCCGGAGAGGTCAAGCTCAAGCTCCAACGGTTCTATCCGGACGAATATCCTGTGGTATTGGCCGTGCAGCAGCCCTCTGGCGACTATGATCGGCGGACCGTGCCCCTCTATGCCCTGGATCGGGAAAAGGGGTTCTTCGCCTCCACCGTGCTGTATGTGCCCCCGTTGGCTTTTGAACAGAAGCGCTCCTACGGTTATGAAGATTTGCTGACGGTGCTCCGGCGGCTCAGGGCGCCGGACGGTTGCCCCTGGGACCGGGAGCAGACCCATGAGAGCCTGAAGAAGGATCTTCGGGAGGAATGCTACGAGCTCATGGACGCCATCGATGAGGGCAGCGACGAGCATATGGTGGAGGAGTGTGGGGATCTGCTCATGAACGTGCTGTTTCATCCCATCATTGCGGAGGAACAGGGCAGATTCGATGAGCGGGATGTGACCACCGAGATCGTCAGCAAGCTCATCTATCGCCATCCCCATGTCTTCGGAACGGTCCATGTGACGTCCAGCGCGGAGGTGCTGAAGAACTGGGACGCCCTGAAGCGGAAGGAGAAGGGACAGGAAACGGTGGCCGCCGCCCTGCGCAGCGTGCCGAGGAGCTTTCCCGCGCTGCTGCGATGCCAAAAGGTGCAGAAGAAAGCCCGCAAGGTGGGCTTTGATTTTGACACCGCCGCCGATGCATTCTATAAGATCGGCGAAGAGACGGAGGAGGTCCGTTCCGCCATGGCCTCCGGCCAGGATCTGGAGAAGGAGATGGGGGATCTGCTCTTTGCGGTGATGAATGTGTGCCGACTGCTGGGATTCGACGGGGAGGAAACGCTCCATGCAGCCACGGACAAGTTCATCCGCCGGTTCGAGCAGATGGAGAAAAACATAGAAAACGACGGGAAAAAGCTGACCGAGATGACGCTCCCGGAGATGGACAGGTATTGGGAAGCCGCAAAAATGACGGAATTGCTATAATTTTTCGAAATAGGTCTTGATTTTACGGAGCATCGCTGTTACAATAAATCCCGTTCGAAAAAAATACGGGAGGAAAACTCATGAACAAAGCTGAACTTATTGCTGTTGTAGCAGAAAAAACCGCCGTTTCCCGCAAGGACGTGGACAAAGTCGTCAACGGCGTTCTGGATACCATCATGGAGACCCTGAAGAACGGTGAAAAGGTTTCTCTGGTTGGCTTCGGCGCTTTTGAAGCCAAGGACCGTCCCGCTCGCAAGGGCCACAACCCCATGACCGGGGAAGTGATCAGCATCAACGCTTCCAAGGCCCCTTCTTTCAAGGCCGGCAAGTCCCTCAAGGAGATCCTGAACTGACAACAGCCTTTGGAGCGCATCCGGACCGGATGCGCTTCGGATATCTGACCCCGTTGCTCAAGGCAGCGGGGTCTTGTTTTATTATCCTGACGCTGCGGAAATAATTTTGTGTCATGCGAGGATTCTCTCTTTTCTTCTGTGCACCGCCATGGTATACTACAAGTATCTATAGAAACAGGATAAGAAAGGGATTTCATGAGCGTCAGTTTGTTTGATATCATCGGCCCGCGTATGATCGGGCCGTCCAGCTCCCACACCGCCGGGGCGGTGCGGATCGGGCAGGTGGGGAACCGCCTGGTGAAGGGAAAGGTCAAGGCCGCTCGGGTCACATTGTATGGCTCCTTTGCGGAAACAGGCCGGGGCCACGGCACGGATACCGCCATCGTGGCCGGCATCCTGGGCGTCAACCCGGATCAGGGCACCATTCGCTATGCCAAACTCCTGGCTAAGGAGGCAGACGTGGACATTCCCGTCTTTTTCAGCGCCGAAGAGCCGGAGCATCCCAACACCGCCCGCGTCTATGTCCAGGGAGAGGATGGGAAGGAATACACCTATTACGGCATCTCCGTCGGCGGCGGCCGCATCCGGGTCACCTCCATCAACGGCATGGAGGTCAGCTTCACCGGAGAATATCCCACCCTCGTCGTCTTCTATCAGGATGTGCCGGGGGTTATCTCCAAGGTGTCCTCGATCCTGGCCCTGGAGAAGATCAACGTCGCCTTTATGAAGGTCTTCCGCTCCCAGCGGCGGCAGGGGGCCTGCATGGTCATCGAAACGGATACGCCGGTGGATGAGGCGACCCGTCGTAGGATCGTGAACAATGTGGACGGTATCGCGGAGGCGTGCACCTTATGATCGAGTATTCTTTTTCATCCGGCAAGGAGCTGCTGGAAATCTGTCACGCTGCTCAGATCCCCATCAGCGAAGCGGCCGTGCGCAGGGAACTGGAACGCGAGGAGATGGATCGCGGCGAGATCATGAGCGAGATGCGGATCGATTTGGAGGTCATGCGGGAAAGCATCCGGGTGGGCCTGGAGGAGCAGCAGATCTCTATCACCGGTCTCATGGGCGAGGATGCCGATAAGCTCATGGCCTTCACGGAAAGCGCCGTCATGGGCCGGGAGATGACCCGGATCGTCGCCTCCGCCATGGCGGTGACGGAGGTGAACGCCTCCATGGGTCGGATCGTGGCCGCGCCCACCGCCGGCGCCAGCGGCATTTTGCCCGCCGTGCTCATTCAATACGGCGACGAGCACGATCTCTCCGAAGATCAGTTGGTGGCGGGCCTGTGCAACGCCGGCGCCATCGGCATGATCATCGCTCACAACGCCAGTTTGGCGGGAGCTTCCGGCGGCTGTCAGGCGGAAACGGGGTCCGCCGCCGCCATGGCCGCCAGCGCGTTGACGGAGCTGCGCGGGGGCACGCCGGATATGTGCCTGCATGCGGCGGCCATCGCCCTGAAAAATGTGATGGGGCTGGTGTGCGACCCGGTGGCCGGGCTGGTGGAATGCCCCTGCATCAAGCGCAACGCCATCGGCGCCGCCAACGCCGTGCTGTGCAGCGATATGGTCATGGCGGGGATCGAGAGCGTCATCCCCTTCGACGAAGTGGTCACCGCCATGCGCAACGTGGGCCGCATGATGCACCCCGATCTTCGGGAAACGGCTCGAGGCGGTCTGGCCGCCACGCCCACCGCCCAACGGATCGCCCAAAAGATCCGCAACTATGAATGATTCACCATACATGGAGGAGGACGAAATATGTTTCGAATCGCGAAAAAGGAAGTGTTGAATCCTTCGGTGACGCGCATGAGCATCGAAGCGCCCCTGGTGGCCAGGAAGGTCCAGCCCGGCCAGTTCATCATACTGCGCGTGGAGGAGGATGGGGAAAGGATCCCGCTGACCGTGGCCGGATATGATCGGGAGGCGGGCACTGTGGATATCATCTTCCAGATCGTGGGCGCCACAACCGAAAAGCTGAATCATAAACAACAGGGAGACAGCCTCCCTGATTTCGTCGGCCCGCTGGGCAAGCCCACCGAGACGGAGGGGCTCCGCCGGGTGGCGGTCATCGGCGGCGGCGTAGGCTGCGCCATCGCCTTTCCGGTGGCGAAGAAGCTCTTTGAGCAGGGCTGCGAGGTGGATGCCGTGGCCGGGTTCCGCACCAAGGATCTGGTCATCCTGGAGAACGAATTCAGAGCCAACAGCACCCGCTTCCTCCCCGTCAGCGACGACGGTTCCTGGGGCCGGAAGGGATTGGTGACCGACGCGCTGCAGCAGCTGATCGACAGCGGCCGCGCCTACGATGAGGTCATCGCCATCGGTCCCCTCATCATGATGAAGTTCGTCTGCCGCCTCACCAAAGCCTACGGGATCAGGACCGTGGTCTCCATGAACCCCATCATGATCGACGGCACGGGCATGTGCGGCTGCTGCCGAGTGAGCGTGGGCGGGAAGATGAAATTCGCCTGCGTGGACGGCCCCGACTTCGACGGGCACGAAGTGGATTTCGACGAGGCCATGGCTCGGTGCGCCGCCTACAAGCCCTTTGAAGCGAAAGCCCGTGAGGCGGCCTGCAATCTGTTTTCCATGGAGGTGAAGTAAGATGGCCAACATGAAGAAAGAAAAGAATCCTATGCCCAGCCAGGAACCTCAAACGAGGGCGCACAACTTTGACGAGGTGGCCTTGGGGTACACGGAGGAGCTGGCGCTGGATGAAGCCCAGCGGTGCCTCAACTGCAGAAACTTCCCCTGCGTTCAGGGCTGCCCCGTGAACATCCGTATCCCCCAGTTCATCGCCAGGATACGGGAGGGAGATTTTGAAGGGGCGTATCAGGTCATTGCGGCCGACAGCGCCCTGCCCGCCGTGTGCGGCCGGGTATGTCCCCAGGAAAGCCAATGCGAGAAATACTGCGTGCGGGGCATCAAGGGCGAGCCCGTGGGCATCGGACGGCTGGAGCGGTTCGTGGCGGACTATCACAACGCCCATGCCGCAGGCGCTGCGGCTGCGCCGCAGCAAAACGGCCATAAGGTGGCCGTGGTGGGCTCCGGCCCCGCCGGCCTCACCTGCGCGGGGGATCTGGCCAGGAAAGGCTATGACGTGACCGTATACGAAGCCCTTCATGTGGCGGGAGGCGTATTGAGCTACGGCATCCCCGAGTTCCGGCTTCCCAAGGCCATCGTACAGCGGGAGATCGAGGGCCTGCAGCAGATGGGCGTGAAGGTGCTCACCAACATGGTCATCGGCCGAGTCCTCTCCGTCCGGGAATTGATGGAGCAGGAGGGCTTTGAAGCCGTGTTCGTCGGCTCCGGCGCGGGGCTGCCCAAGTTCATGAACATCCCCGGCGAGAACCTGAAGGGCGTCTACTCCGCCAACGAGTTTTTGACCCGGGTGAATCTGATGAAAGCCTATGAACCGAACGCCAACACCCCCATCCAGCACGCCAGGCACGTGACCGTGGTGGGCGGCGGGAACGTGGCCATGGATGCGGCCCGCTGCGCCCTGCGCCTGGGCGCCGAGACGGTGACCATCGTCTACCGCCGGTCGTTGGAGGAGCTGCCCGCCCGGAAGGAGGAGGTGGAGCACGCCATGGAGGAGGGCATCATCTTCAAGCTTCTGAACAATCCCGTGGAGCTGATCGGCGACAGCAACCGCAACGTGGTCATCATGCGCTGCATCCGCATGGAGCTGGGCGAGCCGGACGCCTCCGGCCGCCGCCGTCCCGTAGAGATCCCGGACAGCGAATTCGAGCTGGAGACGGACTGCGTCATCATGGCCCTGGGCACCAGCCCCAACCCCCTCATCAAATCCACAACGGAGGGTCTGGCCACGGAGCGCTGGGGCGGGATCATCACCGACGAGGACGGCCTTACCTCCTGCGAAGGCGTCTACGCGGGCGGCGATGCGGTCACCGGCGCGGCCACCGTCATTTTGGCTATGGGCGCCGGGAAGAAGGCGGCGGCCGCCATGGACCGGTATATTCAAAGCAGGCATCCGGCGGACTAAAAAATATATTTTTCTTGACAACAGGATCCTATTAGAGTATTTTATATACTGTTTTTTGCCAAAAGAAAAGGAGAATAAACTATGGCAGGTACGATCTCACGGGGTATTCGAGCCCCCATCATTCGCCAGGGAGACGATATCGTTTCCATCGTTGTGGACTCCGTGCTGCAGGCAGCGCAGCAGGAACAGTTCACCCTTCATGATCGGGATGTGGTGGCCGTCACGGAGGCCGTGGTAGCTCGGGCTGACGGCAACTATTGCACCACGGACGATATCGCCCGGGACGTGCAGCGCAAGCTGGGCGACACCGTGGGCGTGATCTTCCCCATTCTCAGCCGCAACCGGTTTGCCATCTGTCTGAGGGGCATCGCCCGCGGCGTCAAAAAGGTGGTCGTGCTGCTCAGCTATCCCGCCGACGAGGAGGGGAACCATCTGGTGGACGAGGACGCCCTGCTGGATTCCGGGGTGAATCCCTATTCCGACACCCTCTCCGAGGAGGAGTTCATCCGGCTCTTCGGGGAACCCAAGCACACCTTCACCGGCGTCAACTATGTGGAATACTACCGGTCCCTCATCGAGGAGGAAGGGGCGGAGGCCCGGATCGTCTTTGCCAACGATCCCACGGCCATTCTCGCCTACACCGACACGGTGCTCTGCGCCAACATCCATGAGCGGGAGAGGACGAAGAAGCGGCTCGTCAAGGCCGGCGCGAAGAAAGTGCTGACCCTGTGCGACATCATGAACGAGTCCATCGACGGCAGCGGATATCAGCCGGAATACGGCCTGCTGGGCTCCAACAAGGCCACGGAGAACACCGTCAAGCTCTTCCCCAAGAACGCCCAGGCGGTGGCCGAGGCCATCCAGGCCGAGCTCATCGCCCGCACCGGCGTCCATGTGGAGGCCATGGTCTACGGCGACGGCGCCTTCAAGGACCCGGTGGGGAAGATCTGGGAGCTGGCGGACCCGGTGGTGTCGCCCGGCTTTACGGCGGGACTCAACGGCCTGCCCAACGAGCTGAAGCTCAAGTATCTGGCGGACAACGATTTCAAGGGATTGAGCGGTGCGGAGCTTCGGCAGGCCATCGAACAGCGGATCCGGGAAAAGAACGCCAGTCTGAAGGGCCAGATGGTCTCCCAGGGCACCACGCCCCGGCGGCTCACGGACCTGATCGGTTCCCTCTGCGACCTCACCAGCGGCAGCGGCGACAAGGGGACGCCCATCGTGCTGGTCCAGAACTACTTCAACAACTACGCCGACGAGTAAACCGTTTTATGAGAAAGGCCCGCTTTTTCGGCGGGCCTTTTTTGTCGGTCAAACTGTATTGAAATATACCGTTCGATACGGTATTATACTTCTATAAGCAATTGTTGAAGAGAAAAGAGAAATGGACACAAAGGAAAAGCTGGCATACATCCTCAAACAATTCCGCATCGAAGGCGAGATACTGGTGTACCGCTGGATCCCCGCGGGCCATATCAACACAGCGTACTATGTGGCCCTATACAACGGGAAGGAGATGTATCAGTTTCTGGTGCAGCGGGTGAACACCTACGTGTTCCGGGACCCGGTGGGCATGATGCGCAACATCGAGCTGCTGACGGAGCATGTGCGCAAGGCGGAACCCAAGATGGAAAAGCGCCGGCGTCTCCATTTCAGGCACACCCGGGATCGGCGCAACTATATCGTGCTCCATGACGGCGTGGTCATGGGGCCGGGGGAGCCCTTCGATCCCCTGGATGAACATTACGAGTTCTGGCGTGTGTACAACTTCATCGAGTACAGCGAGAGCTTTGAGACCGCCGAGGGCAACCCTCAGGTGCTGCGCATGAGCGGAAAAGCATTCGGACGGTTTCTCAAGCAGTTTTCCGACTTCGACGCCTCCCAGCTCATCGAGAGCATCCCCCATTTCCACGACACCGCCTATCGGCTGCAGGCGTTCTTTGAAACGGTGGCGGCCGACCCCTGCGGCCGGGCGGCTCACTGCGCCCAGGAGATCCGACAGATCCGGGAAAACGCGGACTTTGGCTGCACCCTCTGCCACCAGATCGAGCGAGGAGAGCTGCCCATGCGCGTCACCCACAACGACACCAAGACCAACAACATCCTGTTCGACATGGACACCATGGACCCGCTGGTGATCATCGATCTGGACACCTGCATGCCGGGCCTGGCCTGCTACGACTTCGGCGACACGATCCGCTTTGCGGCCTGCACGGCCCAGGAGGACCAGCCGGAGGGCATGGGGCTGGACCTGACGCTGATGAAGGCGTACACGGAAGGGTATCTGAGCGAAGCGGGCAGCGTTCTCACCCACAACGAGATCGAGAGCCTGGCCACCGGCGCCGCGGTCATCACCCTGGAGCTGGCCAGCCGGTTTTTGATGGATTATCTGGTGGGGGACAAATACTTTCGGATCGACTATCCGGAGCACAACCTGATCCGGGCGCGTGCTCAGCTGGCGCTGTTCCGGGACATGATGGCGCATATGGACGATATGAGAGAGATCATCCGGGAGATCGCCGGCCAGCAATAACGACAAGGACAAAGCACACAACGAACCAACAAGGGTGATACAAATGAACTACGAGGAAACCATAGCCTATATACATGGGGCATATTGGAAGGGCACCAAGGACGGACTTCAGCGCACGCGGGAGCTTCTCGCCCTTCTGGGAAATCCCCAGGACAAGCTGAGATTCATCCATGTGGCCGGGACCAACGGCAAGGGCTCGACCTGCGCCATGCTGGCGTCCATCCTGCAGGCGGCCGGGTATCGAACAGGCCTGTACACGTCGCCCTTCGTGAACCGGTTCAACGAGCGAATCGCCCTGAACGGCGTTCCCATACCCGATGAAGCCCTGGCGGACGTCTTCACGCGCATCCGCCCCGTGGTGGACGCCATGGAACGGCAGCCCTCCGAATTTGAGCTCATCACCTGCGCTGCCATGCTGTACTATGCGGAGCAGGCCTGCGACGTTGTGGTGCTGGAAGTGGGGATGGGCGGGGAGTTCGATTCCACCAACGTGATCCAAACGCCCCTGCTCACCATCATCACCGCCATGGGCTTCGGCATCATCAAACCCGGCGGCGTCACGCTGATCTACGGGAAGAACCCCGAGGCGGACAGGGTGTTTCAGGACGCCTGTGCGCGCGTGGGCGCCCGCCTGGTGGTCACGGACCACAGCCGCATCATCGACCATGCCCACACCCTGCGGGGCCATGATCTGTCCTTCGGCCCCTATGCCCATATCCGTCTGCCCTTGATCGGCAGTCATCAGGTCAACAATTCCGCCGTGGTGCTGACGGCGGTGCAGGAGCTGCAAACCAGGGGCCTGGCCATCTCCGACGAAGCGGTCTATGAGGGCATGGCGTCGGTCCGCTGGCCGGCGCGGATGGAGCTTTTGTCCGAAAAGCCGGTGTTCCTTCTGGACGGGGGGCACAATCCCCATGGCTTTGCCGCCGCCGCCAGGACGATCCGGGAGCTGTTTCGGGATCAGAGGATCACGGTGCTGATGGGCGTCATGGCGGACAAGGACCACGGGGATATGATCCGACAGCTGCTGCCGCTTACGAAACGGTTCTACACCGTGCAGCCCGATTCTCCCCGGGCCATGAGCGCCCAGGCCCTGGCGGAGGAGATCCGCGCGCTGGGGGGCGAAGCTGAACCGGCCGGATCGGTGCGGCAGGGCGTGAAGACCATGTTGGAGCAGGCGGCGGAGGAGGACGTGCTGCTGGCCATCGGTTCATTGTACATGGCCGGCGATGTGCGCACGGTCATGGGAAAAGGAGCGTAAACGATGTGCATTCGCTTGGTGGCTTTGGATATTGACGACACGCTGGTGGACCATTCCTCCATCTTGCCCGAGCGCACGCTGAAAGCCTTGCGCGCGGCCCAGGCCCGCGGGGCAGAGGTCGTGCTGGCCACGGGACGGGGGTATCTGGGCACGAAGGCCATACGCCGTCAGCTGGGGGAAGGCTTCCGCTATATCATCTGCTTCGGCGGCGCTCTGGTGGCGGATTACGATACCGGCGCGCCACGTATCCACCGCTTTTTGCGGGAGGCGGATGTGGCCGCCTGTATCCGTATCGCCAACGAGCTGGGGCTCCATGTGCAGATCTATCAGGGAGACGAGGTGATCTTCCAGCATATGACGCCCTTCGCCCAGCAGTATTGCGCCTATCAAAAGCTGCCGTATCGGACGGACGAGCTCCTGTTGGAGCATGATTTGAGCCGAGTTCCCAAGGTGCTGATCTATGCGCCGCCCGAGGAGGAGGGGCGATTCAATCACCTGGTTTCGGAGCGGCTGCCGGAGCATCTGCACGCCCTGAGCTCCAAGCCCGGCTTCATCGAGATCGGGGACGTCAGCGTCACAAAGGGGTCCGCCGTCGAGGCTCTGGCCAAGGAGCTGGGCATACCCCAGCGGCAAACCGCCGCCGTGGGAGACAACACTCTGGATCTGGATATGATCCGGTGGGCCGGGGTGGGCTGCTGCGTGGGGAACGGCAAGGAATCCGTGAAAGCGGCGGCCGATATGATCCTGCCCTCCCAGGCGGAGGAAGGCGTGGCCTGGTTTATGGAAAACTATGTGTTGAAGAGTCAGAGCTGAACGCTGACCTCGTCGGAGAAGGCCGGCGTATACGCGAAGGTGGCGGATCGCTCCTCCTGGATATAGACTCGTGTGAATCCCAATCTCAAACAGGCGTCCACCGCGTTCTCGTATTCCCGTTTCGTCAGGCGGCGATTGAGCGGCGCTTTTCCATCGGGCTGAGGCGTGAACTGATGCATCAAAGACAGATAGGTGTCCGTGCCGAAATGATCCCCAATGGCAGACAGCACATCCCGGGTGTCATACACACAGCCGGGCAGCACAAGGTGTCTGATTAGGACGCCTTTTTTGGCGTGCTCCTGTTCGTCCAACGATAATTGTCCGCTGTGTTCCAGCATCCGGCCGATGGCCGCAAGGGCCGTTTCGAAATAATGAGGGGCGGAAGAAAACCGGTCAGCCAGCCGCTGATCGTGATATTTGAAGTCGGGCAGCCAGATATCCACATATTCGGATAACTTATCCACAGTTTCCACAGACAGATATCCGTTGGTGTTATAGACGATGGGCAGAGTCAAACCGCCGTCTCTGGCGAGGTCGATGGCGCGGCAAATGCCGTTCACATGGGGGGTCGGCGTGACCAGGTTGATGTTCTCCGCGCCGATCTGCTGGAGCCGCAGCAGGGACTGCGCCAAAGCCTCCGGCGTGAACAACTGCCCCAGGCGCCCTGTTTGAAGCACCTTGTTCTGGCAGAATACACATCTGAGATTGCAGCCGGAAAAGAACACGGCCCCGGAGCCGGCGGCTCCGGAAATGCAGGGCTCCTCATACCGATGCAGGCCGATGCGCGCAATGCGCATACCGTCATCGCAGCCGCAGAAGCCACGCTGGATATGGCGATCGACATCGCAGCGACGGGGGCAAAGATCACAGCTCATTACGGACGCCTGCCGCAAACGAAATTGCGCTCCCAATAGGATTGATGGAGGCTGCTCTTGACCACCTGGCCCTTGGAGGAGGAGGCGTGGATCATGGTGCTGTTGCTGATGCAGATGCCGGTATGGTTCACGGTGTCCTTGGAATCGCTCTTGAAGAAGACCAGATCCCCGGCTCTCAGATCGCTCATGGAGGAGATCAGCTGCCAGCTGTTGTTCTGAGAAAAGCCCTTGGCGCTTTTGCGGCTGACGCTGTGGCCGCTTTGCTTCAGACAATAGTAGACCAAGCCGGAACAGTCGAAGGAATCGGGGCCCTCCGCACTCCACACATAGGGCTTGCCCAGCTGATCCTGAGCGGCGGCGACCACGTTGGCATAGGTCTTTTTGCCCGGGGACGTTTTGACCGCGGTGGGTTTGGGCGTCGGCGTCTTTCGATCCGTGGCGTTGGCGGTCGCGGTGGTGCCGGGCTTCGGGGTTTTCTTCGCCGTGGGTTTGGGCGTTGTTTTTTTGGTGGGCTTGGCCGATTGCGCCGAGGCGCTGCGATGGGAGGTGGATCTGGCCGTCGGCGCAGCCGTGGGCTCGTCCGTGGCAAGACCGGGATTGGGCAGGGCGTCCTCGGAGTAGAGGATGGTCCATGCGTCGAAATCCAATTCTCCGCTGACCGTCAGATCGTTGATGGCCTGGAACATCATGACGGCCTGCTCCGTTTTGGGGCCGAAATAGCCGTTAGCACGGTCGGTATAAAACCCCAGCTCCGTCAAACGCTGCTGCAGCCGCAGCACGTCCGTGCCGGTATCCGATCGTTTGATGCGATAGGTCTGCGCATGATCCCCATATAGGGAAGATTGTGTGGCGTTGTCGGCAATGCCCGTCTGTTCCATGTTGCAGGCCCGCTGGAACAGCACCACGGCGCTGGCAATGGATTCGTTATACGTTGACCCGGGCATATCGGAGTCCAGATACCCAAGATCCGTGAGTCGCTTCTGCAGCGCCTGCACAGAAGCGTTGTCGTCTCCCAGCCGCAGCGTGGTATAGTCGGAAAAATTGACCACATCGGAGGGCGGCAGTGTGGGATCGGCGGAGGGCGCCAGTGTCGGCACCAGGGTGAGCGGCACGGTGGGCAAGGCGGTGACGCGGTCGATCCAAGTGGCCGTCGGCACCAGGGTCGCTTCGTCGGCCGTCTCGCTGACGGAAAGGATGTTCCGGGAGACCATGGGCACATACAGCAGAAAGAGGAGCGAACCGAAAACAAGGATCCCGATCAGGATCCGCGGCAGGATATGCACATAGGGGAGTTTGCGCTGTTTCATGAACACTTTTCGCCTCTGTATCAGTATACATGATACGACCTGTTTCGTCATGTACAAAGTTTGAATTTTTTGCAAAAGGTTCCCATACGCAGCATTGTGTGGTATACTGCATATGGAAAAGTATGGCTATCATGAATGTTGTACAAGTTCGGAAGGAATTCGCTGAGCGCGTTTTGTTTTCCGATATATCGTTTGAGGTGGGGCCGAAGGATCACATCGGCCTGATCGGCGTAAACGGCTGCGGCAAATCCACCCTGATCCAGATGATGGCGGGACGGCTGCGGCCGGACGGCGGGTATATTTCCCTCAGCCCCCAGTGCGTCGTCGCCTGTGTGGAGCAGCTGCCCCGGCTGCAGGCGGATGTGACGCTCTATGATTTCGTCCTCACGGCCCATGAGGAGCTGCTCGCCTGGGAACGGGAGCTGAACGAGATCGCCTCGCGCATCGAAACGGCGGCGGAGGAGGAGCGGCGTCGGCTCATCGAACGGCAATTCCGGCTCATGGAGCGGTTTCAGCAGGAGGGAGGGCTGACCTTCCGAAACATGACCCGCTCGGCGCTGCTGGGTCTCGGGTTCACGGAGGAGGAGCTGCCGCGCCCCATCGTTCGATTCAGCGGCGGCCAGATCGCCAAGGCCATGCTGGCCAGGGCCATCCTGCGCAAAGCGGATCTGTTGCTGCTGGACGAGCCCACCAACAACCTGGACGTGGCCGCCATCTGCTATCTGCAGGATTTTCTCAGCGGCTACAAGGGAGCGTACGTGGTGGTCTCCCACGACCGCGCTTTTTTGGACGCTTCGGTCAACCGCGTGTTGGAGCTGGAAAACGGGCATCTGATCGCCACGAAAGGCAACTATACCCGCCATGTGGAGCTGAAGATGGACGAGCGGCAGATCGCAGAGCGCCGCTATCAGCAGACCATGAAGGAGATCCGCCGCATTGAGGGCATCATCGTCCAACAACGTCGGTGGAATCAAGCCAGGAACTACGTGACCATCGCTTCCAAGGAGAAGCAGATCGAACGGCTGCGCGAGGGGCTGGTGCCGCCCGAGAAGGACCCGGCGGCCATCCACTTCCACTTCCGCGGCGCGGAGCCCTCGGGCAACGAGATCATCGATGTGCGGGATATGGCCGTATCCTATGGCGGCAAGCGGGTCTTCGAGCACGCCAACCTGCTCGTTTGGAAGGGCCAGACGGTGTGCCTGGTGGGGGCCAACGGCTGCGGGAAATCCACTTTTTTGAAGACGCTCATGGGGCAGCTCACGCCCTGCGAGGGCCACTATCGGCTGGGCGCCGGGGTGCGGCTGGGGTATTTCCAACAGAACACCGACAATCTGACGCCGGAAAACACCATTCTGGAGGAGATGCAAAACGCTTTTCCCCACGCTTTGGAAGGAGAGCTGCGCAACTATCTGGGGGCTTTCCTCTTCCGCGGCGATGATATTTACAAGCGCATCTCCGCCCTGTCCGGCGGCGAGCGCGCCCGGATCAAGCTGCTGCAGCTGGTATTGAGCGGCGCCAACGTCCTGCTGCTGGACGAGCCCACCAACCACTTCGATATTGCGAGCTGCGAGGTGTTGGAGAAAGCGCTGGAAGCCTTTGGCGGTACGATCCTCATCGTGACCCACGATCGGTATCTGGTGGAACGGGTGGCGGATCGGGTGGTGCTGCTGGATCGGGATGGCTGTGTGGAACCTGAGGAGGATGAAGGCAGCGTCTTTGACCGGCTGCGCTTCCGTCCCGTCCCCAAACAGGAGAAGCCGCCAGCAGAGAACCGGAACAATTATTATCTGCGGCAGAAGGAATATAAAGCGGCCCTGGCCGCCGCCAGGCAGGAGGTCGTCAGGACGGAGAGGGCCATCGAGGACAACGAGAAGGCTCAGGCGCAGATGCAGGACGACATCGCCAAGGCAGAGGCCCAAGGCGACTTTGAAGGGATGCAGCGGCTGTGCATCGCCTTGGGAAAGCTTCAGGAACAGGAAGGCATCCTGTATGAAGCGCTGGATGCGGCCGAAAATGAGAAAGCGAAGCTGGAGAAGGAGGGCGAAGCATGAACTGGGGCGGATTTCCCGTGGCATTTCGATTCCCCGTGCAGGATTTCACCGAGGAGACCAGGCGGCGCTGCTGGTCCATGGTCCTGCCGGCCCTCACCTATGCCGATCTGACAGAGAACACCACCTTGCTGGAAGCTGAATCCGCGGAGCTTTACGACCCGG
The DNA here is from genome assembly GCA_902802575.1 of uncultured Eubacteriales bacterium. GTDB lineage: Bacteria > Bacillota > Clostridia > Christensenellales > CAG-138 > RUG472. The sequence continues at coordinate 25,946 of CADCMN010000028.1, forward strand.
AGCAGCTGATTTATATGGCTGTCGTTGCGCCCACCGTCATCCCTCCCAGCCGGAAGAACAGCTTTCTGTGGCGGCAGGACGGCCGGCTGATGAGCGCCCTGACCCTATACGAGCCAGCGGTCCAGGAAAACTATCTGGAGCTGTATACCAAAACGCGGCTGCTGGCCGAAATAACCCCGGATCGAAGGGTCATTCCCCAGGAAGGCGCGGAAAAGCTCCTCCCGGAGCGGATCGAGCAGCGGGAAAAGGCGCCTTTTCGCGCCAGATGCCTGATCCTGCCCAAGGGGAGCTTGCCCTACGCGGCCCGGGAGGACCTTTGCCGCCAAACCATGCGCACGCTCTATGAAGGGGATGAAGGATTGTATCTCAGGATGCTGCCCATGAGCCCCGGCGGGGAAGGGGCGGTGTACACGGCGACGGCGTTCCAACGGGGCCGCCTTTTCTCGGAGATGATACCGGACGCGGCCGGAGAGAAGCATCGCGTGCTGTTCGGCGTGCTGCCCGGGCGTCGGCTGCTGATCGATGGCTTTTCCGTGCCCAACATAGGCGATCCCCTGAACGACGACTATGGGCTTGGCCGAGCCGTGCGTGCGGCGCGGGACAGGGGCTTTACGGATCTGCGCCTTTGCGCCGGGGGACTGGGGGCGCCAACCTGTGACGCCAGGCCCATGGAGAGCGAGGAGGAGCTCTATGACCTTAGCCGCCAGTTGCCGCTCTATGACAGAGTGATTTTGACCGGGTATGATAAGGACGGCCGGATCATGACCGAATCCATTGACATCGACAGGAGGGATAAAGCATGCGTATCGTCGATATTATCGAAAAGAAGCGGGATGGCCAGGAGCTGAGCCGTGAGGAAATCGAAACGCTGATTTTGGGGTACGTGCAGGAGCAGGTCCCCGACTATCAGGTGGCCGCCTTTCTCATGGCCGTGGTGTTCCGCGGCATGACGGATCGGGAGACCGCGATCCTCACCGATGTGATGATGCACAGCGGGGACACGGTGGATCTATCGCCCCTTGCCGGCGTCAAGGTGGACAAACATTCCACCGGCGGCGTGGGCGATACCACCACGCTGATCGTGGCGCCTCTGGTGGCGGCCTGCGGCGGAACGGTGGCCAAGATGTCGGGCCGGGGTCTCGGGCATACGGGCGGCACCCTGGACAAGCTGGAATCCATTCCGGGCGTGAACATCGAGCAGCCGTTGGACCGGTTCATGGACATCGTGCGGGAGAACGGCCTCGCCGTCATCGGCCAATCCGGGAACCTGGTCCCCGCCGATAAAAAGCTGTACGCCCTGCGGGATGTGACGGCCACCATCGGCAGCACGCCCCTCATCGCCTCCAGCGTCATGAGCAAGAAGCTGGCTGCCGGGGCGGACGCCATCGTGCTGGACGTGAAGGTGGGATCCGGCGCTTTTATGCGCACGGTAGAGGACGCCAAAAAGCTGGCGTCCCTGATGGTGCGTATCGGCGCGCATCTGGGCCGCCGGTGCGAGGCCATCATCACGGATATGAATCAGCCCCTGGGCCTGGCCGTGGGCAACGCCCTGGAGGTGCAGGAGGCGGTGAATGTGCTTTCCGGCCTGGTCCCCGAGGACGAGCCGTTGGTGGAGGTGAGTTTGCTGCTGGGCGCTCATATGCTCATGCTAAGCGATATCGCCTCCTCGGAGGCGGAGGGGAAAGACATGCTCCTCAACGCCCTGCACAGCGGCGCCGGAATGGAGAAGCTCCGCCGCATGATCGAAGCCATGGGCGGCGATCCGTCCTATATCGACGCGGAAAAGATCCGGGAGCTTTGCAAAGTCAGGCGCCTGGTGAAGGTCTTTCCGCAAAGGGACGGCTATCTTGCCGGCCTGGTGGCGGAGAAGATCGGCGTCGCCTCCCAGATGCTGGGGGCGGGCCGGGCCAGGAAGGAGGATGTGATCGACCCGGCGGTGGGCCTCATCATGCATAAGCGGGTGGGCGACCGCGTGTCCGTGCAGGAGCCCTTCTGCACCCTGTATGTGAACGACGAGAGCCATCTTGAAGAAGCGATGGCGCTGCTGCAGGAAAGCATGACCATTACCGACGAAAAACCGGAACCGTCACCCTTGGTGTACGCCATCGTGAAGGAGTGAGCATGGACCATCCCTTTATCGTCATCGACGGGAACAGCTTGATGTACAGGGCGTTCTTCGCCCTGCAGACGCCCATGAACAGCCGGGACGGCACGCCCACCGGCGCGCTCCATGGATTTTTGGGCATGCTGCTGAAGCTGACGGATCGAAAGCCCAGCCATATGGCCGTGGCCTTCGACGTCCATGGGCCCACCTTCCGGCATCTGAAATATGACGACTATAAGGCGGGCCGCAAGCCCACGCCGGACGACCTCAGGACTCAGATGCCCATTCTGAAGGACATTCTGCGGCAGATGGATATCGCCGTGGTGGAATGTCCCTCCTATGAGGCGGACGATATTTTGGGCACCCTGTCCCGGCGAGGGGAGCAGGCAGGGCTTGACGTGCTGCTGGTCACCGGGGATCGGGACGCTTTGCAGCTCACCACGGATCACACCCATGTGCTGCTGACGAAGAAGGGCATCACCGACACGGTGGAATACGATCCTGTGACTTTGAAGGAAGCCTACGGTCTGACGCCGGACCATATGCGGGATCTCAAGGCCTTGATGGGCGACGCCTCCGACAACATCCCCGGCGTGCCCGGCGTGGGGGAGAAGACCGCACTGAAACTCCTGGAAAGCTATGGGGATCTGGACGGGGTCTATCTGCACAAGGATGAGATCAAGGGAAAGCTGGGCGAGCGGGTGCGGGAGAACGAAGCGTCCGCCCGGTTGAGCTACTGGCTGGGCACCATCACCACCGCCGCTCCGGTGGAAACGGCGCTGCAGGACTGCCGGTTTTCCCGGGAAAAGATGGCCGGCGCCAGGGAGACGCTGGAAAAGCTGGGCCTCAAAAGCATCCTGTCCCGGCTGCCGGCGGCGGAGGAAACGAAGATCAACGCCGAGCCCGTATCCTGCGAAACGGTGACGCTGACCACCTTGGACGCCGTGCGGGACATTGCCCGTGCCCACCGGCAGGCCAAGGAAATGGCGCTGATCCTGTCCCCCGGATTCTCCTTCGCCTATGACAGGCAGAAGGCCTATCAGTTCATCCTCGGCGAAACGCTGTTTGACGAGCCCGTCTCCCGGCGCTCGTTGCTGGAAGTGCTGTTCGAGGACCCGCCCCAGAGGGTGCTGACCTTCGACAAGAAGGCCCTGCTGCACGCCTGGCGGGAAGAGGATATCCGGCCTGTGCCCATCGTCTTCGACGCTATGATCGCCGATTACCTCCTGTCCAGCAACCATCCCATCGAAAGCTACGCCGCCCTGTGCTACGAGCGGATGAACAGCAAAACGCCTTCCGCGGGGCTGCTCTTCCCGCTGATGGATCAGATGATGGCAGAGCTGGAAGAAAAGGGTATGGGCTTCCTATATGACGAGGTGGAGATGCCCCTCTGCGACGTGCTCTTCTCCATGGAGACGCAGGGGTTCGCCCTGGACAAAGAGGTCCTGGCCGAGCTCCACGACACATTTTCCAAGCGCCAGGCGGAGCTGGCAGAACAGATCTACGCGGCGGCCGACGGGGAGCGGTTCAACATCCTGTCCACCAAGCAGCTGGGGACCATCCTCTTTGAAAAGCTGGGCCTGCCGCCCCAAAAGAAGAACAAGACCGGCTATTCCACCGACAGCGACACCCTGGAAGCCCTGAAGGATAAGCATCCTATCGTGCCGCTCATCACGGAGTACCGTTTCGTGGCCAAGGTGGACGCTACCTTCGTGGAGGGACTGTTGAAAGCCATCGCCCCCGACGGCCGGGTCCACACCAGCTTCAAACAATGCGTCACGGCCACGGGCCGCATCTCCAGCGCGGAGCCCAATCTTCAGAACATCCCCGTGCGCACGGCGGAGGGGCGGGAGATCCGCAAGGCCTTCGTGGCCTCTCCCGGGAATGTTTTGGTGGGCGCGGATTATTCCCAGATCGAGCTTCGGCTCCTCGCGCACATCAGCGGGGACGAAAATCTGATCGACGCCTTCAACTCCGGCGCGGACATTCACCGGCGCACGGCGGCGGAGGTGTTCCACACCCCCTTCGAGGAGGTGACCAAGGAGCAGCGCAGCGCGGCCAAGGCCGTGAACTTCGGCATCGTCTACGGCATCTCCGACTTCGGCCTGGCCCAAAATCTGGGTATCCCGGTGAAGACGGCGGGGGGCTACATCAGGCGGTACTTCGAGCGCTACCCCGGCGTGCAGGCCTATCTCAAGGGCTGCGTGGCCCAGGCGAAGGAAAAGGGCTATGCCCAAACCATCTACGGCCGCCGTCGGCCCATGCCGGAGCTGATGAGCAGCAACTACAACACCCGGAGCTTCGGGGAACGGGTGGCCATGAACATGCCCATCCAGGGCAGTGCTGCCGACATCATCAAGATCGCCATGGTCCGGGTGGACCGTGCGTTGAAGGAGGCCGGGTATAGGGGGCGGCTGGTGCTGCAGATCCACGACGAGCTGATCGTGGACGCGCCCGCCGAGGAGGCCGAAGGCATCCAAAGGCTGATGGAGGCCTGCATGGAACAGGTGGCGGATCTTAAGGTCAAACTCATTGCCGAAGCCGCCACGGGCCAAAGCTGGTACGACACGAAATGAGCACTTACGCGCCGATCGGCCTGACGGGAGGCATCGCCTCCGGAAAATCCACCGTGGCCGGGCTCTTTCGCGCCTGGGGCGCCTTCGTGGCGGATGCGGACGACATCTCCCGCCATGCCCTGGACCCCGGTACGGCCTGCTACGACAGGACGGTCACAGCTTTCGGGCGGGACATCCTGCGGCAGGATGGGACTGTGGATCGAAAGAGGGTGGCTTCCATCGTGTTTTCCGATCCCCAGGCGTTGGCTATCCTGAACGGGATCATCCATCCCTATGTCCACGAGGTGATTCGGGACGAATCGGAAAAGGTCTTTTGGCAGTCGCCCCGTCGGCTGATCGTCTGGGATGTGCCGCTGCTGTTCGAAGCGGGCTATGAGGCGGAAGTAGCCGGCGTGGTGGTGGTCACGGCCCGACAAAGCCTTCGGATTCAGCGGATCGTGGAAAGGGATGGGTCCACCAAGGCGGCGGCGCTGCGCCGCATCCGCTCGCAGATGCCGGATCGGGAGAAGGTTCGCCGGGCGGATATAGTCATTCGCAACAACGGCTCCCGCGAGGAGCTGGAACAAAGAACGAGGGAAGTGTTCGATGAGCTCATGGAAACTATGGATCGAAGATCATAAGCTGATCTCGATCATATTGGCATTGGCGCTGCTGGCGGCTTTGATGGCGGGGTATTTTCTCTATGGTCGTCCCGCCCTGCTGCGCTCCAGATACAAGCTGGCATACGAGGAGGAGATCCGCTCTTCGGCCCGGGAATTCCAACTGGACCCCAGCTTGGTTTGCGCCGTCATTTTCACGGAAAGCGGCTTTCGTCCCCAGGCGAAGAGCGGCGTGGGCGCCCTGGGCCTCATGCAGCTCATGCCCGCCACCGGGCTGGAAGAAGCGGAGCTCCTGCAGATCGAGGGCGTCACGGAGGAGCGGCTGACGGAGCCGGCGCTGAACATCCGATTGGGCTGCAACTATTTACGAAAGCTGCTGGATGAGTTCGGCAACGAAAGCGTGGCGCTGGCCGCCTACAACGCGGGCCCAGGCCGGGTCCGGCAATGGCTGAAGGAGTACGGCGTCAAGGAGGATGGGTCGCTGCTCTACATCCCTTATCCGGAAACCAGCAAGTATGTGGGCCGCGTTCAGAGCGCCAAGGGCGTGTACAGCCGGCTCTATCCTGAGCTGGCGGCACAGAACGGAGTGAATTGATATGGAACTGTTGCTGACACTTTTGATCCTTGCCTTGGATCAGGGAACGAAGATTTGGGCCGCCAGGGCGCTGAGCGTCCAGCCGCTCGTACTGATCCCCGGCGTGCTGGAATTGACGTACTTGGAGAACCGGGGCGCGGTATGGGGCCTCATGCAGGGATGGCGGTTCGTGTTCCTGCCGGCCACCTTCCTCTTTTTGGGCTGCATCTTCTGGCTGTACCGCAAAAAACGGAGGGACATGACTTCCCTGACCCGCCTCATTCTTTCCCTGCTGGTTTCCGGCGCCGTCGGGAACCTGATCGATCGGCTGTTCTTGGGCTATGTGCGGGATATGATCTTTTTCCGCCTCATCAACTTTCCCGTGTTCAACGTGGCCGACAGCGCCATCACCATCGCCGCTGCGCTGCTGGTGATCGAGACCATATTTGTGAAAAAGAAAGCCACCACCTTTGATCTTCTGGAACAATGCTTCCCTCAGAAGAAAAAGAAGCCATCGGATGAGTAACGAAGAGCGATTCATTGCGGATAAGGATTACCGTCGGCTGGATGTGTGTCTGTCGGAGGAGACGGAGCTGTCCCGGTCACGGGCCCAGAGCCTGATCGAAGCAGGGCAGGTTTGGCTCAACGACCGTCCCTGCCGCCGCAGCGACGCCGTGCGGGCCGGGGACGTGGTCCGCTATGCGGTGCCGGAGCCCCAGCTGATAGAGCTGATCCCGGAGGACATCCCCCTGGACATCGTCTATGAGGATTCGGATATCTGCGTGGTGAACAAGCCTCGGGGCATGGTGGTCCACCCCGCGGCAGGGAACGAGAGGGGCACTCTGGTCAACGCGCTGCTGTACCATTTCGGCGTTCTTTCCACCATCGGCGGCGAGATACGTCCCGGGATCGTCCATCGGATCGACAAGATGACCAGCGGATTGCTGGCGGTGGCGAAGAACGACAGGGCCCATGAACGATTGGCCATGCAGTTTGCCGATCATTCGGCCCATAGAAGCTATATCGCCTTGGTGGCAGGGAACATCAAAGAGGATTCCGGCACCGTAGACGCGCCCATCGGCCGGCATCCCACGGATCGAAAACGCATGGCGGTGGTGGAAAACGGGCGGCGGGCCGTGACCCATTATCGCGTGTTGTATCGGTTTGCCGGCGTCACGGTGCTGAGCCTGGAACTGGAAACCGGCCGGACGCACCAGATCCGCGTGCATATGGCCCATATCCATCACCCTGTGGTGGGCGACCAGGTCTATTCCAACGGAAAGAACACCCTGGGCATGGCGGGACAGGCCCTCCATGGATGGCGGCTGCAACTCGTTCATCCGACGACGGGGGAGCATATGTCCTTTATTGCGCCTCTGCCGGAGGATATGGTCCATGCGCTCCGGCGGCTTGGATATCCGGGGACCTTCCCGCTGCCCGCGGAGGAAAACGATCCATGAAACGCCGGATCTCTCTGTTGCTCCTATGTCTTTTGCTTATGGGCTGTGGGCCGAGGGTCATTGCGCCCCAGCCCCAGACCACAGCGAGCGTCGCTTCTGCGGCCGTGACTTCGACCCCTGGGCCTCTGACCACCGCGGAAACGGCTGCTCCGACGCCCACGACGGCTCCTTTGCCTGCGCTGGCCACCTTTGCCCCGCGGCCCGTTGCCAGGGCGCTCTATCCCGAAGAGCTCCTCTCTGCGGAGGGCGATCCCCTTGGCGCCGAGATCCGATCCCTCATCGCCGGGGAGGAGCTGACCAAGCCGGCGTTTTGGACGCGGTTCGTATCTCTGATACAGCAGATCGACGACATCAGGCAAAGCTTCCTCCGCCTGTCGGACGAGGATCGCACCTTGACGGCGGATCGCAAGGAGAGGACCCTCGCCGCCTTGCAACCCCTTGCCGACGAAGGCGCCCTGAACGCTCTTAAAACGGCGTACGCCTGTTGCCCCGGAGAGGATGAGGAATTGCCTGTGACGGCTTATGGATCGGCCATGGGGGCTCTGCAGGCGGCCATACGGGCGCTGCCGGACAGGACCGTCACCTACTTTGACGCCAGAAACGATACGCCCAGAGAGTATATGGCGGTCATAGCCGGGTACATGGGGGAACCGGTCGAGGCCGGCGACATATTCCGCGCCCTGGAGGAGCTGATGCAGACGGAAGCCTATGCCATCAGCGCCGCCCTGCAGATGGACCCGGAGGCCGCCCGCAAGAAGGAACCCGTTTCCTTCGGCGGATTTGCGCAGAACATGGCGTTTCTTTGCCAGGTCACCGGCGAGCTGTGCCCTTTGCCGGACGGCGCAACGCTGCCGATGCCCCGGGAGTATGAGGGGGACGGAGCGTTGGATCTGTTCCAACTGGCATATCGCGTCTATCCCGGCAGAGCGTTTTTGAAAGTCTACGCCGCCCACGCGCCGCAGGATCAGCAATCGCGCTGGGCCAACGCACCGGAGGGATATCTGCAGGGCCTTGCGGTGCACAACGCCTATGCCGTTATCCCCCATATCAAAGGCTATGGGCGGGACTATCTGCAATATAAGTGGTATGAGGATATGCTGGATGTGACCATGACGGGCATGACGGCTCTGCTGATCCATCATTACGGCTATTCCAAAAAAGATCTGGGAGAATACCTGGCAGGGTGGGGCGCGAAGGATTTCGCCGGGTATCTCTATGAGAAAGCCCTGTCCGATCCCTTTGACAGCCTGGCGGCAGCCTATGGATATTATCGGTATCTGGATATATGCGACGCCGCTCTGTCGGCGGGCTGCCCCGATGAGACTGTCTTTTTACGGGATTACCTGGCTGCAGGTCCCGCGCCGTACGCGGCGCTGAAAGAATATATGGTCAGCTTATATCAAAATCGTGGTTGACAAAGCCCGGGACCCGGAGTAAAATCAATCCAAAATATGGGCTGTGAGAAAGAGGAGTACATCCGATCGCCTCTCAGAGAGGCGCCAATGCTGCTGAAATGGCGCTGTGGGGATCCGGTGGAAGGTCGCTTTTTAGCCCTGGAGTGCGAACGGGAGTAGTGCTCCACGCAGACGCTGCGTTATGGCTTTAAGGGAAACGGGGGGAGACCCCGTTTAACAAAGGTGGTACCGCGAGCGCCCGCTTCGTCCTTTGACGAGGCGGGCGATTTGTTTATACGAGGAGAGGAAAGAACATGAAAGAGATGCCGAAGACCTACGATCATCAGATCGTGGAGAGCAAATGGTACGAGAAATGGGAGAAGAACGGGTACTTCCATGCGGCGCCCAACCCCGGGAAGACGCCCTTCACCATCGTGATCCCGCCCCCCAACATCACGGGCAAGCTCCATATGGGCCACGCCCTGGACAACACGCTGCAGGACGCCATCGCCCGCTACAAGCGCATGTCCGGCTACGAGATGCTGTGGCTGCCCGGCACGGACCACGCTTCCATCGCCACCGAGGTGAAGATCGTGGAAGCCCTGGCGGCAGAGGGCCTCACCAAGAAGGACATTGGCCGGGAGGGCTTTTTGAAGCGCGCCTGGCAGTGGCGGGAGGAGTACGGCTCCACCATCGTGAAGCAGCTTCGGAAAATGGGCTCCTCCTGCGATTGGGAACGGGAGCGCTTCACCATGGACGATGGCTGCAACAAGGCCGTGGTCAAGGTGTTCAAATCCCTCTACGACAAGAAGCTCATCTATCGGGGAGACAGGATCATCAACTGGTGCCCCGACTGCAAGACCGCCCTCAGTGACGCCGAAGTGGAGTATGAGACCCAGCAGAGCCACCTCTGGCATATCCGCTACGACGCCCCCGACAAGTCCTATTCCATCACCGTGGCCACCACCCGGCCTGAGACCATGCTGGGCGACACGGCCATCGCCGTGAACCCGGAGGACGAGCGGTATAAGGATATCATCGGCAAGACCGTGATCCTGCCCCTGGTGAACCGGGAGATCCCCATCGTGGGCGATGAATACTGTGAGATGGAGTTCGGCACCGGCGCCGTGAAGATCACGCCCGCCCACGATCCCAACGACTTTGAGGTGGGCCAGCGCCACGGCCTGCCCATCCTGAAGGTGTTTGACGAGAAGGGCTACATCAACGAGAATGGCGGCCAATACTGCGGCCAGGAGCGCTTCGAGTGCCGCAAGAACATCGTGGCGGACCTGGAGAAGAGCGGGAACCTGGTGAAGATCGAGGATTACACCCACAACGTGGGCACCTGCTACCGCTGCCACACCACCATCGAGACCATCGTGTCCAAGCAGTGGTTCGTGGACATGAAGCCCCTCACGGAGCCTGCGTTGGAAGCCGTGCGCTCCGGCCAGGTGAAGTTTATCCCCGATCGCTTCTCCAAGCCCTACTTCAACTGGATGGAGAACATCCGCGACTGGTGCATCTCCCGCCAGCTCTGGTGGGGCCATCGGATCCCCGTCTACTACTGCGACGACTGCGGCGGCGTGTTCTGCGAGGAGGAAGCGCCCGCAAAGTGTCCCGTCTGCGGCGGCAAGCTCCGGCAGGACGAGGATGTGCTGGATACCTGGTTCTCCTCGGGCCTCTGGCCCTTCTCCACGCTGGGCTGGCCGGAGAAGACGGCGGAGCTCGGCTACTTCTATCCCACCAGCACGCTGGTGACCGGCTATGATATCATCACCTTCTGGGTGAGCCGCATGATCACCTTCGGCATGGAGGTCATGAAGAAGCCGCCCTTTGAAAATGTGTACATCCACGGCCTTGTGCGGGACAGCCTGGGCCGGAAGATGAGCAAATCCCTGGGCAACGGCATCGATCCCCTGGAGATTATCGAGAAATACGGCGCCGATCCGCTGCGTTTCTCCCTGGTCACCGGCAACTCCGCCGGCAACGACATGCGCTTCTACTGGGAGAAGGTGGAGTCGGCCCGGAACTTCTGCAACAAGGTGTACAACGCCGCCCGGTTCGTGCTCATGAACATCCCCGAGGACGCTCAGCCCATCATCCGGGAGGAGCTTCTCGACACCGCCGACAAGTGGATATTGTCCCGCCTCAACGAGATCACCCGGGAGGTGACGGACAATCTGGACGATTACGAGCTGAATTTGGCTGCAGAAAAGATCTACGACTTCATCTGGGCCGAATTTTGCGATTGGTACATCGAGATGGCCAAGTCCGCCCTCTACGGCGACGACGAGGCCCGGAAGGAGAACGTGGCGGCCGTGCTCATCCAGGTGCTGAGCACCTCCATGAAGCTGCTGCACCCCTTCATGCCCTTCATCCCGGAGGAACTGTATCAGCAGCTCCCCGGCCATGAGGAGACCATCATGCTCTCCGCCTGGCCCAAGGCTGCGGCGGGTCAGCTCTATGAAGCGGAGTGCACCGCCATGGAGACCATCATGGACCTGGTGAAGAACATCCGCAACATCCGGGCGGATCTCAAGGTGCCCCCCGCTCAGCGGATTGAGGCACGCCTCGTCACCGCGGATTCCAAGGCCCTGGAGGGAGCAGAAGGATATCTGCTGAAGCTGGCGGGGGTGGAGAAGACCTACATCAGCGATCAGCGGGGCCAGGTGCTTAAGAGCGATGTGCACATCGTGTGTGAGAAAGCGGAGGCCTTCATTCCCTTGGCCTCCCTGGTAGACCTCAACAAGGAGCGGGAGCGCATCGACAAGGAGATTGAGCGAGTGAAGGGCGAGATCGCCCGGGCCCAAGGCAAGCTCGCCAACGAGAAGTTTGTCTCTCGGGCGCCGGAAGCGGTGGTCAACGAGGAGCGCCGCAAACTCCAGGCGGGGGAGGACATGCTCAAAAAGCTCCAGGAGCGTCGGGAAGCTCTCACGGAATAACAGGGATTTACAAGGCGTATCTCCGCATCCTTGCGGGTGCTGAGATACGGCCTTCGGAACCGGACAATATTTCAAAAAAGCTATTGACATTTCGTGATGGATGATGTATATTTGTCAAGTCGCGAAAAGCAGCGTGGCGCTTTTACGGGGTGTAGCGCAGTCCGGTAGCGCACGTGCTTTGGGAGCATGGGGCCGGAGGTTCAAATCCTCTCACCCCGACCAGGTGTGGCCCCGTGGTCAAGCGGTTAAGACA
>CADCMN010000029.1 GCA_902802575.1 uncultured Eubacteriales bacterium
CTTGCCGCAGCCCGAGGGGCCCAGCAGCGTCACGAAGGACCCGGGCTCGATCTCCAGGTTGGTGTCCTTCACGGCGTAGAAGTTCTTCTTGGTCTTGGGGTCCTGATAGATCTTGGAAATATGTTCCAGGCGTACGCCTTTTTTCTCCTTAGCCATAGCCTTATTCGTCCTCCTTTATTTTTCTGCTGGTACCGAAGAATTTCATGACAAGGTTCATGAGCAGCACTGAGCCGTAGGTGATCATGATCAGTATGGTGGCGAAGGCGCAGGCGATGCCGTAGGCGCCCTTCTCCGCGAACTCGTTGATCTGCACGGTGATGAGCAGGAACGAGGGCGTCACCAACAGGATGATGGCGGAGATGGCGGTGATGGAGCGCACGAACGCGGTGACGAGGCCGCTGAGGAACGAATCCTTGATGAGCGGCAGCGTCACGGTCATGAACACCTTAAAGCTGTCCGCGCCCATGTCGTAGGCGCTTTCCTCAATGCTCTTGTCGATCTGCCGCAGGGCGGAGATGCCGCTTCGGGTGCCCGTGGGCAAACTTCGGACCACAAAGACGATGATGAGGATCGCCGCGCTGTTATACAGGAACTGCAGCGCCCCCGTATGGAACAGGCCGCCGGAGAAGCCGCGGATGTATCCGACGCCCAGCACCGTGCCGGGCACGGCCATGGCCAGCATGGACACGGCCTCGATGAAGCCCTTGGCTTTGAACTGGCGCTTGACCACCAGGTAGGAGATGATCATGCTGAGCAGGGCCGTGATGGGCGAGGCGATGAGGGAGAGGACGAAGGAGTCCTTAAAGGCCTTGAGACCGTGGTATTTCTGGAACACCTGACCGAACCACTTGAAGGTCAGCGGCGTGAACTTGTAGCCCCAGGTGGGGAACAGGGCGCCGAAGGGGACGCAGATGTACATGCCGATGACGAAAATGGCGATCAGGGCGCAGAGGATGGTCAGGGGGATGGTGACGCTGCTGTCCTCGATGAGCATCCTGGCCCGGGAGGCCTTGCCCGTGAGCGTGGCGGCGGTCTTGGACTCCAGATAGTACTTCTGCACCGCGAACATGGCCAGCGTAATGCACAGCAGCACCACGGCCATGGCCGCAGCCTGCTCCCGCTCGTAGCCGCTGGTGATCTTCAGATAGATGGTGGTGGCCAACGTATCATAGCTGCCGCCGATGATCATGGGGTTGGCGAAGTCGGCGATGGACTCGATGAAGGTCACCAGAAAGGCGTTGCCGAGGCCCGGCAGGAGCAGAGGGAACGTGACGTCCCAAAAAACTCTCAAGCGGGAAGCGCCCATGTCCCGGGCCGCCTCCTCCAGCGACGGGTCGATGTTCTTCAAAAGCCCCTTGAGCATCATGTAGCAGACGGGGAAGAAGGTGAGGGTCTGAACGATCACGATGCCCCAGTAGCCGTAGACGTTGTTGTCATAGATTTTCAGCAGGAACCGGGTGATCAGGCCCGCCTTTCCGAAGAGCATGATCATGGACAGGCTCAGCACGAAGGGCGGTGACACCACGGGCAGCATGGAGACCACCTTAAAGAGCCCGCCCACCGGCTTGGACAAGCGGACGTATACCTCAACATAGGCGAACAGCAGGCCGATCAACGTGGACAGGATGCCCACCAGGAACCCCACCTTCAGGGTGTTGGTGATGGCATGGGGAAAAACGGAATGCGGGTCGGTAAAGATCTTGCGGAAGATGTCCAGCGTCAGATGACCGTCGCTGACCACGCTGTCTATCAGCAGGATCGCCAGAGGATAGAGGATGAACAGCGTCAGGAAGGTGATCAAAACCACGATGGTCGTCACCATGATGGGATCGGCCAGGAGTTTCTTTCGGTCCAGCGCCGCACCCTGTGCGGTTTTTGCCATAGGGTAACCTCCTTGCTTGATGGTCCAAAAAGGAAAGTCCCCGCCCCGGAGGGCGGGGACCCAGCTTATACTAAGCTCGAATTCCCGTAACGGTCATGTTACTCGGTCTTGAACCGGTCGTCGCCGCCGTTGAGGGCAGCCATGACGTCCTCGACATTCTGCTTGGTGTCGGTCACGGCCTTGGCAAAGTCATAGCCTTCCCAAACCAGGGAAGGATCGAGACCGAACTTGGCGGCCACTTCGGGCTGCTTGGCGTTGTCGATCACCAGGAACTGGTAGGAACCGTTCTGGGCGGCCAGCTCCACGCAGTCGGGAGACAGGGCGAACTCCATGAACAGCTTCGCGGCGTTGGGATGGGCCGCGCCCTTGAAGATGGCCACGGGGCCGATCTCGCAGGCGGTGCCGTCGGCGGGAACGATGAGCTCCACGTTGTCATAGCCGTTGTCCACGATCTGGGTGATGCCGTCGTGGAGGAAGCCGATGCCGATGACGCACTCGCCGGTGCCCACGTTCTTGCTGGGGCCGGAGCCGGACTTGGTGTAGATCTTGATGTTCTTATCCAGGTCCACCAGATACTGGATGCCCGCTTCCTTGCCCTTGAGCTGGATCATCAGGTTGGCGACCAGCTTGGGCGTGCCGGCGGTGTTGTAGTTGGACAGCCAGATCAGGCCCTTATACTCGGGCTTGAGCAGATCGTCCCAGGTCTTGGGCGCTTCGAGGCCAAGGCGCTCCAGCTCGGGCTTGTTGACCATGAAGCCCAGCAGGCCGGTGTAGATGCCGTACCAGTAGCCGTTGGGATCCTTGTACATGTCCTTGAGCAGGTGAGAAGCGTTCGCGGGCACATAGCTGTTGTCCAGCAGGCCGTCGGCCGCCGCCTGATCGTAGGGGTTGTTGGTGCCGCCGAACCAGACGTCCGCGGAGGGCTTGCCGTTCTCTTCGGCGATCTTGGCAGGGACCTCACCGGTGGACATACGCTGGTAGCTGGTCTTGATGCCGTAGATCTCTTCGAACTTCTTGCAGGCAGCCGCCAGATAATCCTCTTCGCAGGAGCCGTAAACGACCAGCTCGCCCTCGGCCTTGGCGGCCTCGATCAGCTTGTCCATCTCGCTCTTTTCTGCGGCGGGTTCATTCGCGGCGGGAGCTTCCGTCTTGGCGGGCTCTTCCGTCTTGCCTTTGCAGCCGACCATCACACCCAGGACCATGACCAGGGCCAGCAGCACTGCAAATACTTTCTTCATGTATCTTTCCTCCTAATACGATTTGCGCGCATAAAATGGCGCTTAATATATTTTGAACTTTTATAGACCTTTTGTCAAGATGAAACCTTTACATACTCTTGCGCTTTGACGAAAAGTCCGATACAATACTATAAGGAAAAAAGGCGCAAGGGGGAGAGATATGCGGATCATCGAGCTGAAGGAGACCGTCACCGCGTCCAACGACCGGGACGCGGAGGTGCTGCGGAGCGAGCTCAAGGCGAAGGGCACGCTGCTCATCAATCTGATGGCGTCCCCCGGGGCGGGGAAGACCACCCTTTTGGAGCGGACCATCCGGGACATGAAGGACCGGTTCCGCATTGCCGTCATGGAGGCGGACGTGGACTCCGACGTGGACGCCGTGCGCATCGAGAAGCTGGGGGCCAAGGCGGTCCAGGCCCACACCGGCGGCATGTGCCATATGGACGCGGGCATGACCCGGACGGCCCTGGAGGAGCTGGGGGACGAGCCCTTCGATCTGGTGGTGTTGGAGAACGTGGGGAACCTCATCTGTCCCGCTGAGTTCGACACCGGCGCAGGGAAGAAGGTCATGCTTTTGAGCGTCCCCGAGGGGGACGACAAGCCCTTGAAATACCCCCTCATGTTCAGCGTCAGCGACGTGCTGATCCTGACCAAGACGGACGTGGCCCCCTATTTCGACTTCGATTTCGAGGCCTGCAAGCGGCGGGCCCGGCAGCTGAACCCCAACATGGAGATCTTCGAGGTGTCCTCCAAAACCGGCGACGGGTTCGAGGCATGGGAAAACTGGCTTGGGAAAGCCATTTTAGATTGGAAGAAATAAGATAAGAAGGAGAGCGCACATGAAGGAGCAGAAGAATCGTCTCACCAACGAACGGGATTTCAGGCAGGACCCCAACTACAAGCCCGCCGACCCGGAGAAGGCAAAGCTCATCCTGCAGCTGGGCACCATGATCACCGACCGGTATCTTCAGAAGTACACCCACACCCTGAGGACGGACGATCCGGAGTACTGGGCGCTGGACGCGGTGCTCACCAAGGAGGAGGTCAAGTTCCTCCTAAACTTCAAGAAGACCCGGGTGCCCTACGACGCCCCCACCCTGGCCAAGATGAACAATATGTCCCTGGAGGACACGGAGAAGATGGTCAAGCACCTGTGCTGGGTGGGCGTCCTGGAGATGAACCGGGAGAACGAGGACCATCATCGGCAGTATAACGTGCCCATCTTCGTCCCGGGCAGCGCCGAGTTCATGATGATGAACGATCAGCTGACGGGCGAGCACCCCCAGCTGGCCACCTTCTTCAACCTCATGACCCAGATGCCCCTCGAAGGCATCACCCAGATGATCCCCCTGGGGGGCAGCGGCGTGGGCATGCACGTGATCCCCGTGGAGAAGGCCATCGAGCACGAGAGCACCTCCGTCAGCGTGGAGCACATCTCCCACTGGCTCAACAAATACGACAAGTACTCCGTGGGCCAGTGCACCTGCCGCAAGCAGCAGAGCATGCGGGGCGAGGGCAGCGGCGAGATCAACGGCGAGTTCTGCGTGGGCGTGGGCGATATGGCCGAATACTGCGTGGAGAAGGGCATGGGCCGCTACGTCTCCTACGAGGAGGTCCTGGAGATTTTGGAGCGGGCCGAGCGCCACGGCTTCGTCCACCAGATCACCAACATCGACGGCGAGGAGAAGATCGTCGCCATCTGCAACTGCGCTCCCGGCGTCTGCAACGCCATCCGGACCAGCCAGCTCTACAACACCCCCAACATGTCCCGCTCCGCCTACCGGGCCCATGTGGACCGGACCAAGTGCGTGGCCTGCGGCAAGTGCGTGGAGGTCTGCCCCGTGGGCGCCGCCAAGCTGGGCCAGAAGCTGTGCAGGAAGGACGGCAGCGGCGTGGCCTATCCTTTGACCGAGCTCCCCGACGCCCGCAAGTGGGGCGCCGACAAGTGGAACCCCAACTATCGCAACGACGCCAAGATCAACTGTTACGACTCGGGCACCGCCCCCTGCAAGACCGCCTGCCCGGCTCACCTGGCCATCCAGGGCTACATCCAGCTGGCCAAGGAGGGGCGCTATATGGACGCCCTCAAGCTCATCAAGCAGGACAACCCCCTGCCCGCCGTCTGCGGCGCCATCTGCAACCGACGCTGTGAGGACGCCTGCACGAGAGGGACCGTGGACGAGCCGCTGGCCATCGACGAGATCAAGAAGTTCATCGCCGCCCAGGAGCTGAAGGCGGAGAACCGCTTCATCCCCATCTGCGAGAAGGACGACGGCGGCATGTGGGGCCCGGACTACAAGATGGCCATCGTCGGCGCCGGCCCCGCGGGCCTTTCCTGCGCCTATTATCTCAGGACCCGGGGCTACGACGTGACCGTCTTCGAGAAGGAATCTGCCCCCGGCGGCATGCTCCGCCACGGCATCCCCTCCTTCCGCCTGGAGAAGGACGTGCTGAACGCCGAGATCGACGTGCTGCGCGCCATGGGCGTGGAGTTCTGCTGCGGCGTGGAGGTGGGCAAGGACGTGACCATCCAGCAGCTTCGGGATGAGGGCTACAAGGCTTTCTACCTGGCCATCGGTCTGCAGGACGGCCGCAAGGCCGGCGTGCCCGGGGAGGACGCTCAGGGCGTAGAGTCCGGCGTCAGCTTCCTCCGCCGCATCTGCAACGACAACACCCTCCGCCTCACCGGCGACGTGGTGGTGGTGGGCGGCGGCAACGTGGCCGTGGACGTGGCGAGGACCGCGGTCCGGGCCGCCTCCGGAAAGGTCACCATGCTGTGCCTGGAGGGGGCGGACGAGATGCCCGCCGCCGACGACGAGGTGAAGGAGGCCAAGGCCGAGGGCATCGAGGTCATGAACGGCTGGGGCCCCAAGGAGATCCTGACGGAGAACGGCAAGGTCACCGGCGTGGTGTTCAAGAAGTGCACCCGGGTCTACGACGAGCAGCATCGCTTCAGCCCCGTCTATGATGAGAACGAGACCATCACCGTCCCCTGCGAGAACGTGCTGCAGGCCATCGGCCAGGCGGCCATTTGGGGCGACATGCTGAAGGGCACCAAGGTGGAGCTGCGCCGCAACGGCACCGTGGTGGCGGACCCCGTCACCTTCGAGACCGCCGAGCCGGACATCTTCGCCGGCGGCGACATCGAGCACGGCGCCCGCTTCGCCATCGACGCCATCGCCGACGGCAAGAAGGCCTGCGAGTCCATGCACCGGTTCGTGCATCCCGGCCAGTCCATGACCATCGCCCGGGACCTCAGGGAGTTCAAGGAGCTCGACAAGGACGACATCCGGCTGCCCGACTACGATCACGCCAAGCGCCAGATCCCCGGCGAGACCGGCGTGGCGCCCAAGACCACCTTCTCCGACACCCGCCTTCCCTTCACGGAGGCGCAGGTGAAGGCCGAGGCCAACCGGTGTCTGAGCTGCGGCGCGTCCGTGGTGGACTACAACCGCTGCATCGGGTGCGGTCTGTGCACCACCCGGTGCGAGTTCGACGCCATCCATCTCACCCGGGATCTCCCCGAAGCGTCCACCATGATCCGCTGCGAGGACAAGATGGGCAAGGTGGGGGCCTACGCCATCAAGCGGGCCGGCAAGATCCTCTTCGGGAAGAAAGAGCCCACCGAGTGGATCCCCGAATAAGCCATGCATGAGATGGGCATCATCCTGCACCTGGCCAAATCCTTAGAGGAGACGGCGGCGGAGCAGGATATCCAAAAGATCCTCCGGGTGACGCTCCAGGTGGGCGAGGTGTCCGGCATCATGACGGACTACTTCACCGACTGTTGGAACTACTTCCGCAAGCGTCACCCGGTCCTGGACACGGCGGAGCTGGAATTGGAGACCATCCCCGCCGTGACCTTCTGCTCCAACTGTGAGAGGACCTACCCCACGGTCCGGTACGGCCGGGAATGCCCCTACTGTCACAGCGGCGAGACCTGGCTCCTCCGGGGGAACGAGTGCATCATCAAGGAGATCGAGGTGGAATAGAGGAGGGAGGCTCATGGAGGAAAAGACTGAGGATAAGCTCGCAGAGGAACAACTCGCTCCAGATCCTGAGGAAGAGAAGCCTGCGGCAAAACGGGGCGGCATGGACCGGGCTGTCAACATCACCCGCCGGCATTGCCTGTTCACCATGATCAGCGCCGCGGTGGTGGTGGTCTGCGTCTGCATCGGCGTGACCATGAATCTGACCACCATCTACGACGAAAACTTCGACCACATGGGCCTTAGGACCTTCTGTATGTTCACGGTGAACTCCAACATCCTCATGGGGGCCTCCATGGCCCTGGTGTTTCCCTATTCTCTGGATGGATTAAGAAAGCACAACTTTCATCTGCCCCGCTGGGTGGTGGACCTGGTGTACGCCGGGGTCACGGCCGTGGCCCTGACCTTCCTCATCTCTTTGTTCGTGCTGGCACCGGTGAAGGGCTTCGTGCTGATCTTCACGGGATCCCGTTTCTTTCTCCACGGCCTGTGCCCGATCCTGGCCATCGTGGCCTTCTGCTTCTTTATCAGTGAGCAGCGCCTGCGGCTCAGGGACTGCTTCTTCGCCTTGGTGCCGGTGCTCATCTACGCCGTCCTCTACTACGTTATGGTGGTGGTCGTGGGCGAGCATCGCGGGGGATGGAACGATTTTTACGGCTTCGCCACCCGGCTGCCGGTGTGGATCCCGGCGGTGACCGTCATGCCCCTTACCTTCCTCATCGCCATGGTCATCCGCCTTCTGCACAACAGGACCTACGACAAGCGCCGGGCGGAGGCGGCGGCCTATTACAGCAAGGTCTTTGCCAACGTCGACATCCGGGAGATCGTGGCGGCCATGGCCCGGTTCCATACCCAGAGCGCCAAGGGCCGGGACATCGTGGTGCCCGGCCGGATCATCGCCATCATGGTGGAGAACAACAAGGGGGATTGCTCCTGGGAGGAGTGCTGCGGCATCTATCTTAAGGAGTATCTGCAAAGCAGCGAGGTCATGGACATCAGGAAACTTTGGTTCTGAACCCTTTGGGCCTGCCGGAAAACGGCAGGCTCCTTTTTTCACAGCCCTTTCACAATGTGCGGTTTGATTTCTGGTACAATAGTGTATCATGTATTATCGGAGCGAGCCATGATCCCAAAATTCAGCGTAAAAAAGCCCTTCACCGTACTGGTGGCGGTCATATTGGTCCTGGTCCTGGGCGCGGTCTCCGTGACGAAGATGACGCCGGATCTGCTGCCGGAAATGAGCTTTCCGTATATCGTCCTGGTCACCAGCTATGTGGGCGCGACGCCGGAGGAGGTGGAGACCACCGTCACCAAGCCCCTGGAGCAGAATCTGGCGGCGCTGGACGATCTTAAGGAAGTGACCTCCGTTTCCTCGGAGAACGTGTCCGTGGTGTACCTCACCTTTGAGGATACGGTGAACGTGGACAGAGCCATGCTGGACATTCAGCAGGCCGTCACCCAGCTCAAGGGGGATTGGCCCGACGGTGTGGGCGCGTCCACCATATTGGAGCTGTCCACGGACCTGATCCCCACGGTGGTGGCGGCGGTCCATTACAAGGATATGGACCCCATAGAGCTGTCGAGCTTCGCCAGCGACACGCTGCTGCCGGCCCTGGAGGGCACCAACGGCGTGGCTTCGGTAAACGCCACGGGCCTGGTGGCGGAGCGCATCGAGATCGAAATCAACAAGGATAAGATCGACCGGCTCAACGAAAGGCTGTTCGGCGCCATGGACGCGGCGGCTCAGGAGGCCTTTGACAAGATCGACGAGGGACAGCAGCGGATCGACGAGGGGCGTCAGGAGCTGGCGGACGCCAAGGCGGAGCTGGATCAGGGGGAGAAGGATCTTGCGTCCGGACGGATCGCGGCCAACCGCGCCCTGGGAAGCGCCCAGAAGAAGCTGGATGAAACCAAGGCGCAGCTGACGGCGGCCATCGCCGCGATGGAGGAGCAGCGGGCGCTGCTGATGGAGCAGAAGGAAACCGCCGCGACCCGGCTCCCCATGCTCAGGGCGCTGCAGGCCACCGTCACGCAGCTGGAGCAGCGGAAGGCGGAGCTGGAAGCGTCCATCGAGCAGATCTCGGGGGACGAGACGCTGACCGATCCGGAACGGGAAGCGGCCCTGGCCGGTCCCCGGGCGCAGCTGGAGGAGGTGAACGGGCGGCTATCCGCCATCGACGCTCAGCTGAGTTCATTCAACATAACCCGAGCGCAGCTGCCGGGGATCATCCAGCAGTTGGAACATATCGACGAGACCATCGCCGTCCTGGACGGGAAACTGGCGGAAGCCAGGGAGGGCCTGGCCCAGGTGGAGGAGGGCTATAAGCAGCTGTCCAAGAAGAAGGGCTCCGTG
The DNA here is from genome assembly GCA_902802575.1 of uncultured Eubacteriales bacterium. Lineage (GTDB taxonomy): Bacteria > Bacillota > Clostridia > Christensenellales > CAG-138 > RUG472. Next base: position 9,463 of record CADCMN010000029.1, read on the forward strand.
GCCGGTCAGCTCAACAACGCCCAAAAGAAGATCGACGAGGGGCGGGAGCAGATCGAAAACGGGGAGGCGGAGCTGGACAACGGCCAGCAGGAGCTGGACGACGCCCTGCAGGCGGCGCTGGACCAGCTGTCCCAGGCCAAAAGCGCGGCGGATCTGCACGGCGTCTTCACCAAGGAGCTGGTGGCCCAGCTGCTCCAGGCCCAAAACTTTGAGATGCCCGCCGGGTATCTGTCCGACGGGGACATGAGCTGGATCGTGAACGTGGGCGACAAGGTGAAGGGCGTGGAAGCGCTGGAGCAGATGGCCATCCTGTCCCTGGGGCTGGACGATCTGGACGTGGTGCGCCTCTGTGACGTGGCCGACGTGCGCGTGGCGGACAACGGCGATACCACCTACGCTCGTATCAACGGGGAGAACGGGGTCCTGCTGACCTTCACCCGCCAATCGGCCTACGCCACCGCCACCGTGGCGGACAACATCGACAGCCGCTTTCGGGAGCTGGAGAAGCAGTACCCGGGGCTGAAGTTCGTGGCCCTCATGGACCAGGGGGACTACATCCACATGGCCATGTCCGCCGTGCTTCAAAGCCTTCTGCTGGGCGGCGCCCTGGCCATCTTCATCCTGTTCCTGTTTCTCCGGGACATCCGTCCCACCTTCGCCGTGGGCATCTCCATCCCGGTGTCCGTGCTCTTTGCCCTGGTGCTCATGTATTTCTCCGGGGTCACTATGAACGTGATCTCCATGGCGGGTCTGGCCATCGGGATCGGCATGCTGGTGGACAACTCCATCGTGGTCATAGAAAACATCTATCGTCTGCGCGCCGAGGGGGTGGCTCCCAAGGAGGCTGCCATCCGGGGGGCCAAGGAGGTCATGGGCGCCATCACCGCCTCCACGCTGACCACCGTCTGCGTCTTCGTGCCCATTCTCTTCGTCCATGGTCTCACCAGGCAGGTGTTCATGGACATGATCCTGACCATCACCTACTCCCTTATGGCCAGCCTGATCGTTGCCCTCACCGTGATCCCCGCCATGGCCCAGGGCCTTCTGCGGCGGCAGGTCCGGCCCATGAGCCGGCTGGCGCAAAAGCTCATGGGCGCCTTCGAGAAGGCGGTCCGCTTCAACCTGCGCCATCGGGCCGTGGCCCTGCTGCTGGTGACGGCGCTGCTGGGGGCTTCCGCCTACTGTTCCCTGCGGCGGGGCTTTGAGTACTTCCCCGAAAGCGGCGGCACCCAGATCTCCATCACGGTGAACGCGCCGGAGGAATATACCTTTGCGGATCGCTGCGACCTGGCGGACCGGATGATGGCGGCCATGGAAACGGCGCCCCATCTTTCCGACATCGGCGGCATGATCAACGGCGGCATGGAGAGCCTGGTGGGCCTTTCCTCCGGCAGCGGCGATCAGATCACCGTCTACGCCCTGGTGGACGAGGACAGCGGCTACAGCAGCATCGGAGCCACTAGGGATCTGCGGCGGATCCTGGAGCCCTTCAAGGCCGAGGCTGACTTCGAGGTGTCCACCGTGTCCACCATGAGCATGAGCAATATGCTCCAAAGCGGCGGCTTCACCATGAATATCTATTCCAACGACCTCACCGACCTGCGGACGGCGGCCCAGGCCGTGGCGGAGAAGCTCAAAACGGTGGAGGGCCTCAAGGAGGTGGGCGGCGGGGCGGAGGAGACCTCCCCGGCCCTGCACATCACGGTGGACAAGGAGAAGGCCATCGAGCACAATCTGACCACCGCTCAGGTGTATATGGCCATTGTGGAGGAGCTGACCAGCAGCGTCGCCGCCACCCGCATCACCACCAGCACCACCGCTCTTTCGGCCACCATCCACTCCGCCGACGGGGAGACGGACCGGCAGAAGCTGGAGCGGATGATTCTGACGGTCACGGACAGGGACGGGACACAGACGGAGGTCCCTCTGAAGGACATCATCACCGTCACCGAGACCGAGACCCTTTCCGCCATCCGTCGGCTGGAGCAGCGGCGCTATATCTCCGTCACCGCCACCGTGGCGGAGGGGTACAACGTGACGCTGGTGTCCGCCGACGCCCGCCGGGCCCTGCAGGACATAGAGCTGCCCGCCGGGTGCCAGGTGGAGTACGCCGGCGAAAACGAGACCATCATGGACGCCATGAAGGATCTGTTCTTCATGCTGCTGTTGGGGGTGCTCATCATCTACCTCATCATGGTGGCCCAGTTCCAGTCCCTGCTTTCGCCCTTCATCGTGATCCTGACCGTGCCTCTCAGCTTCGCGGGCGGATTTTTGGGGCTCCTCGTCACCGGCTTCCATATGAGCATCGTGTCCATGGTGGGCATGATCATGCTGGTGGGCGTGGTGGTCAACAACGGCATCGTGCTGGTGGACTGCGCCAACCGCCTGCGGGACGAGGGCCTCGACAAGCGGGAGGCCATCGTGAGGGCCGCGACCATGCGCATCCGGCCCGTGCTCATGACGGCGCTGACGACGATCCTGGGTCTGCTGCCCCTGGGCATCGGCCTGGGCACCGGGGCGGAGATCATCCAGCCCGTGGCCATCGTGTGCATCGGCGGACTCACCTACGCCACCCTCATGACCGTGTTCATCGTCCCCGTCCTCTACGATCTGCTGCGCCGGGACAAACAGCCTCAGCCCGAGGCTGCCGGTGAACCCGTTGGGGAAAGCACGACGGTCCTGGCGGGGGAAGCATAGGGACGATGTCGACGAAGTGAGCGCCGTCAGGGAACGGGGATCGACACAAGAAAAGGGCGACAGGCTTCAAGTCTGTCGCCCTTGTGCTTGGAAAGATCAACGGACGGGATCGCGGTCGGGATAATATGTGCCGGGCGTCCGTGTGCCGGAGGGCTTGCCGCGGAAGCGCACCTCGTAAGTGGTGTCCTCGTTCAGATCCATGACCCGGAACCTGAGCACCTGGACGGGGAACTGGTACATGACGTCGTTGATGATCCAGGTGTCCACCATGCAGCCACGGGGAAGCTTGGTGGAGATGAAGATATCCAGCAGACCGCCGGGGTACTTCCGTAGGGTCACGGGGTTGGTGTAGATCTGGTCGAAGTCGAACTCCGTGTACTCCTGTCCCGCGGGGTTGCCGGAGAGGTTCATGAACTGGCCCCAGCAGTTGATGCAGTGCATCATCATGGGGCGGACCTGCTTCTCCAGCTCCTGGGCCGCGGCGGGCCGAGCATACAGGTTGGTGGGAGCGAAGCCCTTGAAGACCGGCTCGATGGTGGTGGCCTCGTTCAGATCCAGGATGCGGAACTTCTTGATGCTGTTATCGGGGAACTGATACTTGACGCCGTTGATGAGCCAGTAGTCGATTTCGGCATGCTTGGGGATCACGGCGGTGATGTAGCAGGAGAGGGTGCCCGCAGGACAATAGGTCTTGGTGACGGGGTTTAAGTAGGTCTCTTCAAAGTCGAATTCCGTGCGCTTTGCGCCGGAGGCGTTGTTTTTGTTGGACAGCAGCTGCAGATAGCAGTTGACCGTGCGCAGCACCTTGCGCTCGTGGTAATAGGCCCGGATGACGCAGGCTTCCGAGGCGACGAAGGAGGCGTTGGCACCGAAGCCGTATTCAGGCTCGCCGTTGATCTCCCAATGGTCGAACACGAAGCCGTCGATGTCCTCCGCCACGCAGCGGATCACGGTATCCCCCTGGATGGGTACCCGGCTTTCGCCGTTGATGGTGCAGTGGATGCCCTCGGCATAGGCGGGTTCCGCGGCAGAGGCAGACCCGGGGACAGGCGTGGGCGTGACTTTGGGCGCCTGGGTCGGAGGAGGCATCATGGTGGACGAGGGCTGGGGCGTGGTGACGATGGGCTTGGGCGTGATGACCACGGGGGGCTCCGTGTAGGGCACAGCGGTGGTTTCAGGGGAGAGGACCACGATGCCGGCCTTGTTGCTGGTGACGGAGCTGTCGTCGCCGTAGAACACGCAGTAGGCGGACCAGCCGTTCATGGAAGCGGGGATGTTGGACAGCTTCAGCTTTTCCGCGGTGGTACCGGAGATGGAGAGACCGGGGAAGTAGGCGGGGGCGTCGATGGAATCCACCACCACGCTGTTCTTGGTGAAGAACCAATGGCGGCTGTCGTCATTGTCCGCCCGGGCGATGAAGCTGCAGGATCCTCCCTCGATCACGGTCTCGCCGGTAGGATGCTTGGTGATCTTCACCTGGCCCTTCTCCACCAGGACCTGGACCGTGGTGGAAAACCATTTGTGCTCGCCGCTCTTGCTCAGCAAATACAGGCTCAGCTTCACGTCCTGCTTGCCCGTCTTGGTGAACTTGCTGGGAGAGATCTTCATATCCTTCTGGCTCAGCTTGGTCACCGTGTGCTTTTTGCCCTCCAAGGCATTGTACACATGGCCGGAGATGGACAAGCCCGAAGTCTTGAAGGATTCGCCCACGGTGTAGATGGTCTTCTTGGGCTGAGCCGCCACGAAGATGTCCGTATAATACTCAGAGGGCGGATCGCCTTCCTCGTCCTTGACCGTCACGCTGATAGAGGTGGTGAGCCACTCCCGGTTGCCGCTCTTGGCTACGCACCAGCTTTTGAAGGTCACCTTCTGCTTGCCGGCCTTGGTGAACTGGTGGGGCGAATAATCGAAATACCCCGGCAGCGAGTCCTGCATGGAATAGTTCGTGAAAACATAACTGCCGTCGGAGTCGTAGACGTCGCCCCACAGCTCCAGCCCGGCCAGATCCATGTATTCCCCCACCTTATACGTCATCTTGGAAGGGTTCTTATGAACATAGATGTTCTTGTACCAGCGGTAGGGCAGAGCGAACGTCGGCGCGGCAAAGGACAGCACCATCACCAGCAGCAGCCCCAGGCTGATCCATCGTTTGACACGGAAAGTACCGGATTTCATGAGTCGATTACCCCCTTTTCGCGATTTGAGCACAGCGTCGTGAAAATCCAGAATCCTTTACGTATATAGTATATAGACTTCCGCCGTCGGACGCAAGAGGCATATGGCCCTTTTCGGAATGTTTTCCAACAAAAAAAGCCCCGGGCTGCGTCACAGGGCCATATCCTCCGTGTTTTTCCGTTGGCGGTTCATCCAACGGAGGGTGTGTTCTTCTGCCGGAGCGCAGACACGGTCCGGCAGCTCCAGCTCATACCGCTCCGAAGCGTTGACGATCCGGGTGCCTTGGTACAGCAGCTCCCGCTGGGGCAGGGGCCAGCCCCTGAGATGTACGTGACCGTGGACCAGGCACAGGGGATGATACCGGTCCAGGAGCTTCACCAGGCTTTCGAATCCCCGATGGGGCAGATCGTCCCCGTCGCCAAGCCCCAAGGGCGGGGCGTGGGTCACGACGATGTCCACGCCGCCCGAACGCAGCAGCGCCAGGTGCAGCCGGGCGATACGCCGGGCCATCTGCCGTTCCGTAAACTGCAGCGGCGCGTCGGGCCGGTATTGAAGGCAGCCGCCCAGGCCCAGGATGCGCCATCCCCGGTAGACGACCAGCCGGTCGTCGATGCAGTCGCAGCCCTCCGGCGGGCGGCGGGCATATCCTTCGTCGTGGTTCCCGTGGACGTACAGCAGCGGCGCATGGGACATGGTGACCAGAAAGGAAAGATAGTCCGCCTTCAGATCTCCGGCGGATAGGATCAGATCGTAGCCGTCCAGTCGTCCTGGGCGGTAGTAATCCCAGAGCGCGGGACATTCCTCATCGGAAACAGCCAGGATGCGCATCATCACACCTCCGCGGGCAGATCCTCGGGATGGAGGCCCAGCTCCCGGACCAGGGCCCGGGACATGGGGAGCAGATCCTCATAGGCGGGGATGGTCCCTTCCACCGCATCGGACAGATAATCCATGGTCAGTAGCTCCCGGGAGGAGAAGTCCCGGCTGCCGTCGTTTTTCACCGTGCCGTCCTGGCTCACGAGCTCCCGCCGGAAGGGCAGCAGGGCCCCGCTTCTGATCCGGTCCATCATGGCGGCGGCCAGGGTCCGGATGCCCTCGGGCACCAGCTCGGTCATGGCCACGTCGATGACCCCGCTGTCCATGCCCCACCAGTAATGGATGGCTTCGGGGGCCTTCTTTTGGTCGTAGCTGCCGGAGAGGACCGTGCGGACCAGGTTTTCATAGAGCTTGCCCCACATCCACACGGGGGAAGCCAGGGGCGAGAGCCGGCCGGCGGCGTCAATGAGGTAGGTGCCGTATTCGCCGAGGCCGATGTAGTGGGCGTTGGGCACGGGCACGTCCCGATTGGAGATGACCTTGGCGCCCCGGGCGAGGAGCTTCTCCACCGCGTTCCCCTCCAGGCAGCTCCATTCCAGGAGCACCTGCGCCCGGGGATTGGTCATGCGCGCCCCCAGGGCGAAGGCGTTGATGGAGGCGGGCACGCCCAAAATGGGATAGGAGGCCACGTAGCCGATGCGGTCGTCCTTGGCCATGGCGCCGGCGATAAGGCCCGTGATGAACTTGCCCTCGTAGATGCGGCAGTAGTAGCTGCGGACGCTGGAAAGGTTGCTGGCGGCGGAGCAGTTGAGGAACCGGATCTTGGGGTATTTCACCGCGGCCTTCAATGTGGCGCCCAGCTGGGGCGGCGTGGTGGTGAAGACCAGGTCCGCCCCATCCGCCGCGGCCTGATCGAGAAGGGCCAGCGTCTGTTCCGGCGTGTCGGCGTGGCGGTATTCCCGCACCGTCACCTGGTCCGGGAAGACGGCCGCCAGGTGCGCGGCGCCTTCGGCGTGGCCTCTGGTCCAGGTGCTGATCTCCTCGTCCTGCTGGTAGAGCATGGCGATGTTCAGCCGCTTCGGGGCGGGGGAGATGAGCTTGGTGATGAGGCTTTTCTGCTGCTCCTCCTCGGGGACGGTCTTGACCTGGACCGCGTCCTTGTCCGCCGTGACCTGCACGTCCTCCCAGAGGCCCAGCAGGGATTTGCTCAGCTCCTTGGCGGTCATGACGCTCAGCTGTTCGTAGGGATAGACCCGGAGCCACAGGAGCAGGGCGTCCTCGCATCTCAGGTCCTTGCTTCGATCGCCCCGGGCGGCAAAGGCCTCCTTGAAATAGGCGTAGCGAGCGGAGAACCGGCGGCGCTCCTCCTCGGTCCACACTTCCCCGGGCTTCCGGCCCAGGGCCGGCAGGAGCCTGGCGTAGTCGCCGGGCTTTTGAAACTGGATCTCATAGGAGCCGGTCATGCGGTGGAAGTCCACGAACTCGTAGTAGGCCCGGATGCGGGGATCGTCGGTTTTCTCCGGCAGGACGCGGCGGATCTCGCTCATGATCCGGGTGGTGCCGAAGTGCTTGAGGACGCTGACCCGCTTGTTGCCCTCCTGGACGTAGAAGCTGCCCAGATACTCATAGCAGAGGATGGCGTCCCGGATGCCCGTGTCGCTGAGGTTCGCTTCGCACAGGCTCATCCATTTCTGCGCAAACTCGCTTTCCTCCGGCAGCAGGGGCAAAAACCCCGCTGTCAGGGCGGAGGTCCTGCCGCGAGTCCGGGTGCCCACGATCCGGTCCATGGGGATCTCCTGAGCCGGGAGCTCCTGGACCGTGAGCTTGCTCAGATCGGGGACGAGCTCCTCCAGCACCGCCGGGCCGGGATCCTTCCCCAGAGCCGTCAGCTTGGCAGATTCCTTCTGGCCCTCCTTCAGGGCGGCCAGGTATTCTTCTTTCACCGTCAGATTCATAGCGTAACTTTCCTTGTTCCAAGTCGCCCTATCTTACCAGAGGACGTTCCCCTTTGCCAATACCCAAAGGACCATGGCGCGCATTACGCTTGGGATATACCGGCGCCGCTCAATCGGCGAAGAACAGGTTGTCGAAGCAGTCGATCTGATCGACGCCGTCGATGAGGCAGGGCCAGCCGTCCTCGTCCGCGGCGCAGGCGATCTGGGCCACAGCGCCGTCTGGGAGGACCACCTCCACCAGCTGCTCGTCATCCCGGAACCGCAGCCGGTACACATAGGTATCCGCGGGGATGAGGCCCGGCTGTCCGCCGACGGTGCAGGGCACGGGCCGGATCGTGTGCAGGAGCACGCCGAACTCGATCAGGTCCTCCCGCTCGGTTGCCAGCTCCTCCGCCGTGGGGATGTTGGTCATGGTGAGCCACTGGCTGTCCGGGTGAAGATCGTCCCCGCTGTAGGTCCGCTTCCCGAAGGCGGTGCCCAGGAAATCCGTTCTCTCATAGAACCAGAGGGCGCCGTCCTCCCAGGCCCAGTCGCCGAAGACCTCGGTCCCCTTGACCAGCCGCCCGTTCTCCGGGTGCAGCTCCACGGTGCCGTAGCTGTCGGAGCCGTAGTCCACCATCACCAGCAGGTTGTAGAAGGGGCTTGCCGGGTCCAGATCCAGCACCGCCGCCCCCACGAATTCGTCGCTTTCCAGTATGACGGCGCTCTCGCCCCAGGCGATGGCGGTGGCCCATTCGTCATTGGGCCGGAGGGTGAAGGAGATGGGCTCCGCCGCGCCGTCCTGGTCCAGATCCGCCTCGAACATGACGCCCGAGGTCAGCTCCTGCCAGTGGGGCTGGTCGTAGAAGCTGTATTCCAGGAAAGGCCCCTGGGGTCCGGTGGGGGCAGGGGTCTCGGCCCGGGCGGCCGAAGGCGCGCTGACACAGCCCGCCAGGAGCAGGCACGACAACAGCATCAGAACGATTCGTTTCATGGAAGCCTCCGAAAGAATGTGTTTCATGGATATCATGATACCCAAAAGAGCTCCTTTCCGCAAGGACTGTTTTTGCCGAACGATTGAAAGGCCGCCTGGCCTGTGGTATACTGTCTCTCATATAAAAGGAAGGAGCGTATCTATGAGGACCATCTATCTTGCCGGCGGCTGCTTCTGGGGCCTGCAGAAATTTTTCGACCAATTCGACGGGGTGCTCGCCACCCAGGTGGGCTATGCCAACGGTCCCGACGCCGCCCCCAGCTATCAGGATGTGTGCCAAAATTGCGGCCATGCCGAGACGGTGAAGATCGACTATGACGAGGGGAAGCTGTCGGTGGACAGGCTCCTGGACCTCTATTTTCTGGTCGTCGATCCCCTGTCCGTCAACAAGCAGGGGGAGGATGAGGGGATACAGTATCGGACCGGCGTCTACTACACCGACCCTGACCAGCTCCCTGCCCTCCGGGCCGCCTTCGATCGGGAGGCGCAGAAGGCGGGCGCGCCCCTCGCCGTGGAGCTGCTGCCCCTTCAAAACTTCTTCCCCGCCGAGGAATATCATCAAAAGTATCTCGAGAAGAACCCGGGCGGCTATTGCCACATTCCCCAAAGCAAATTGCACATGGAAGGCTGATGATGCTCTTGCAATCGGGCGGGTTTTCTGATAGTATACATAATAGTGGAGAAGGCTGTTTTCTCCGATAAACGCACTCGTATCCGACTGGGTCCCGGCGACCTTGTCACCCACCATTTTACAAGGAGGAATGTACATGAATTACACCGCGGAAGTCACCCATATGTGCCCCGTCGCCAAGGGCGCATACCACGGCCCGGCCCCCATCCCCGAGGAGGGCAAGTGGGTCCAGGCCAAGCAGATTTCGGACATCTCCGGCTTCACCCACGGCATCGGCTGGTGCGCTCCCCAGCAGGGCGCCTGCAAGCTGACGCTGAACGTGAAGGACGGGATCATCGAGGAAGCCCTGGTGGAGACCATCGGCTGCTCCGGCATGACCCACTCCGCCGCCATGGCCTCGGAGATCCTCATCGGCAAGACCCTCTTGGAGGCCCTGAACACCGACCTCGTGTGCGACGCCATCAACACCGCCATGCGGGAGCTGTTCCTGCAGATCGTCTACGGCCGGACCCAGAGCGCCTTCTCTGACAACGGCCTGCTGGTTGGCGCGTCCCTCGAAGATCTGGGCAAGGGCCTCAGGTCCCAGATCGGCACCATGTTCGCCACCCGCGAGAAGGGCCCCAGGTATCTGGAGATGACCGAGGGCTACTGCTCCAGGATGGCCCTCAACGCCGAGAACGAGATCATCGGCTACGAGTTCATCAGCTTGGGCAAGATGATGGATTTCATCAAGGCCGGCATCGAACCCGCCGAGGCCCTGAAGAAGGCCACCGGCCACTATGGCCAGTGGGACGCGGCCGTCAAGTACATCGATCCCCGCAAGGAATAAGGGAGGTTCATTATGGCATTGTTTGAGAATTACGACCGCCGCATCGCCAAG
>CADCMN010000030.1 GCA_902802575.1 uncultured Eubacteriales bacterium
GTAGTAGGCCCGGCGGGCGGCGGCGTCGGCGTAGTCCAAAAAGTCCTTGCCGCTGCGGTCCACCCCGTCCAGGTTGAAGGTGAGGAAGTTCCCCTCCTTATCCATGGGGATGCAGCCGTGGAAGAGCAGGTTCCCGTTGTAGATCTTGTAGATGCTGCCCTTGGAATAGAGGAAGCGGGTGTGCCGCTGGAGCTTCTCGCTGTTGAGGAAGGCGCTGGTGAGCTGGTCGATGACGGCGCTCTCCTCGGGGGTCAGGGTGTAGGGGTCCTTGGGGTCCACGGTGGGGAAGTCCACGTCCTCCAACGGCCAGGTGACGCCGTTGATGGTGACGCACTTGTTCTCGTAGTCGATCTTGTCCAAGAGCAGCCGATCCTCCATGCCGTACTCCGGGTGCCGGAGGATCTTCTGGCCCTCCAGCTTGAAGAGGATCACGGTGATGGCCTTGTGCATCCGGGCGGACAGAAGCTTGTCCTTCTCGGACACGCCCAGGGCGTCCTCCCCCATGAGCTTCACGGCGAACCGGCTCACGTTGGTGTTCTTATAGACCTCGTTGGCGAAGACGGACAGGGGCCGCAGGGAGATGCCGTAGCCGGTCTCCACCACCTCCAGGTTGTTGTAGTGGATGGAGTTGGAGACCACGGTAGCCACCAGCGTCCGGGAGCCGGAGGCCGCGCCCATCCACAGGATGTCGTGGTTGCCCCACTGGATGTCCACGCTGTGGTGCTTCACCAGGGAGTCCAGGATGATGTCCGCCCGGGGCCCCCTATCGAAGATGTCGCCCACCAGGTGAAGCCGGTCCACGGCGGCCCACTTGATGAGGGCGGCCAAAGCCTCGATGAGGCCCGGGGCCTGGCCGATGGCGATGACGGTGGAGATGATGTTCTCGAAGTAGTCCTTCTTGTCCAGGTCCTCCCCGTGGGTGTAGAGGAGCTCCTCCAGGATGTACGCGAACTCCGCGGGCAGGTTCTTGCGGACCTTGGAGCGGGTGTACCGCTCGCTGGTGGCCCGGGCCAGGAGCACCAGCCGATGGATGGTGATCCGATACCACTCCTCCAGGTCCTTGATCTGGGGGGTGATGAGCTCCAGCTTCTCCCGGGGATAGTAGACCAGGGTGGCCAGCTGGTTCAGCTCCTCCCGGGGCACGGAATTGGCGAAGAGCTCGTCCAGCCGCTCCCGGATCACGCCGGAGCAGGAGTTGAGGATATGCAAAAAGGCCTCGTGTTCTCCGTGAACGTCGGAGATGAAGTGTTCGCAGCCCTTGGGCAGGTTCCGGATGGCGCTCAGGTTGATGATCTCCGTGGCCGCGGCGCGAACGGTGGGAAACATGCGGGAGAGCATTTTGAGATAGCGCAGATCATTTTCCGTGTACGTGCGATGCTTTGCCAAGGTCAGTCTCCTTTTGTATTCTGTTTTTGAAAAAGATCACGAGATAACGAGGGGGATCAAAGGAGCACGTCCTCTTCCTGATTGACCGACTCCTTCTTGCCCCGTTCCTTGTCGTGGCTATGCTCCCGGTCCACCTCCCAGGAAATGAGGAAGGAGATGGCGCCGTGGAGCACCACCATGCCCGCCACGATGGCCAGCTCCAGGGGCTCGCGGATGAGCACCAGGCGGATGATCTCGGCGCAGAGCATGATGATGAGGGCGATGTTCATGAAGCGGGTGAGGTACAGGGTGATATGGGGCTTGTGCCGGATCAGCATCCAGATGGATTTGCCGCTGCCGAAGAGGAGGATCCCCATGGCGGCGATCTCCAAAAGCTCGATGCCCACATGGGCGATGCCGGTGGTGATGTTGGTCAAGAGTTCCACGGGTCTTATCCTCCCAGCATTGATATAGTTCAGTATACCACGCCATGGGCCGCCGGTGCAAGCCCTTTATATCCGCGATCGGGGGCCGGCTCCCCCTCTCCCGGGCCGCGGGGCGGCGGCGGGGCACACTTTCGGGGGGATCGTCATAGGATACCCATACCACCCTTTTGTACGGAGGTCCGCCTATGTTCCCTCTCTCCCGCCTGCCCCTGGGCAAGACGGCCCGCGTGTCGTCCCTGTCCGCCTCGGAGCCCCTGAAGGGCCGGCTCCTGGATCTGGGGTTCGTCCCCCAAAGCGAGATCACGCCCCTGTACGCCGCCCCGCTGGGCGACCCCCGGGCCTACCTTGTGTGCGACACCGTCATCGCCCTCCGGCAGCGGGACGCGGCCACGGTGGCCGTGGAGGAAGAATGACCCCCGTAGTGGGCCTGTGCGGCAACCCCAACGTGGGCAAGAGCACCCTGTTCAACGGGGCCACGGGGCTCAAGCAGCACACGGGCAACTGGACGGGCAAGACCGTGGGCCTCCAATCGGGCACGGCCCGGGTGGACAGCCGGGCGCTGACGCTGGTGGACGTGCCGGGGACCTACTCCCTCCGGCCCGTGTCCGAGGAGGAAAAAGCGGCGGCGGCCTTCGTGGAATCGGGAAAAGCGGACGCCTGGATCGTGGTCCTGGACGGCACCAGCCTTAGGCGGAGCCTGCCCCTGGCGCTGCAGATCCTCCGCCGCCAGCCCCGGACGGTACTGTGCGTGAATTTGCTGGACGAATGCCGAAAGCAGGGCATCCGCATCGACACGGAGGCCCTCTCCCAGGCCCTGGGCGCGCCGGTCATCGGCGCCGCGGCCCGCAGCGGACAGGGCGTGGAGGCGGTCCTGCGGGCCGCCCTGAAGCTGATCGACGGTCCGGCCCCCCTCATCGCCCCCCTGATTGTGGCGGCCGGCGAAAGCGAAGCGGAGGCCTGCTACCGGCGGGCCGGGGAGCTGTGCGCCCTGGCGGTGACGCGGACGGACCGGGGCGCCCGGCGGCGGCAGCTCAAATGGGACCGGCTCCTGACGGGGCGGGCCCTGGGGATCCCCCTGATGCTGCTCCTGCTGGGGCTGGTGTTCTTTCTGACCCTGAAGGGGGCCAACTATCCCTCCGCCCTGCTGCAGCAAGGCTTTGCCTGGCTGGGGCTGCGGCTGCGCCAGGGGTTGGCGGCCCTGGGCGTGCCCGCCTTTCTGAGGGGGATGCTGACGGACGGGGTGTACGAAACCACCGCCACCGTGGTTTCGGTGATGCTGCCGCCCATGGCCGTGTTCTTTCCTCTGTTCACCCTTTTAGAGGATCTGGGGTATCTGCCCCGGGTGGCCTTCAACCTGGACGGCTGCTTCGCCCGCTGCCATGCCTGCGGCAAGCAGGCGTTGACGGTGTGCATGGGCTTCGGGTGCAACGCCGTGGGCGTCACGGGCTGCCGGATCATCGACTCCCGGCGGGAGCGGCTCATCGCCATCCTCACCAACAGCATCACGCCCTGCAACGGCCGCTTTCCCGCCCTGCTGGCCCTGTGCACGGTGTTCTTCGGCGGCGGGCTCCTCTCCGCAGGGCTCATGGTGGGCGTGATCGCCTTCTCCCTGGGGATGACGCTCCTGCTTTCCCTCCTCCTGTCCCGCACGGTCCTCAAGGGCCAGCCCTCGGCCTATACCCTGGAGCTACCCCCCTTCCGGCGGCCTCAGGTGGGCAAGGTGATCGTTCGCTCCCTGCTGGATCGGACGCTGCGGATCCTCCTCAGGGCGGTGACGGTGGCGGCCCCCTGCGGCCTCCTCCTCTACCTGTTGGGCCATCTGCCCCTCACGGGCCCCTCCCTGCTGGCCCAGCTGACCGCCTTCCTGGACCCCGTCGGCCGCGTTTTCGGTCTGGACGGAGCCATCCTCTCCGGGTTCCTGCTGGGGCTCCCGGCCAACGAGATCGTGCTGCCCCTGACCCTGATGGGCTATACGGCCTCGGGGCGCCTGGCTTCCGCAGTCGCCGCGGGATCCCTGGGCCCGGCCCTCCTGGCCGCCGGTTGGACCCGGTGGACCGCCCTTTGCTTCATGGTCTTCTCCCTCCTGCACTTTCCCTGCTCCACGACACTCCTGACCATACGAAAGGAGACCGGCTCCTGGGGCTGGTGCCTCCTGGCGGCCATCCTGCCCACGGTTTTCGGTCTCCTGTTCTGTTTGGTTATTCGGGTACTGTCTATATGACGGATTACTGCTCGTCCTGCTTGCGGCCCAGCTCGTTCATATATCCGGCAGTGATGATGCCGGCGGGGAGCGCCACGATAGCAATCCCGAACAAGGAGGAGACCATGGTTATAACTCTGCCCAGTGTCGATACGGGGTATATATCTCCATATCCCACTGTCGTCAACGAGACCGTAGCCCAATAGATGGCTTCAAAAAAGGATCCGAACGAATCCGGTTCCACATTGAAAATGATCAGTGCGGAAATCAATATGTATCCTGCAGCCAAAGCGCAAACCGACACAAGCGAATCCTTGGAAGACCGGAGCACGTTGCCAATGATAGCGAAGCTCTTGGAATACCGCATGGCCTTGAATACCCGGACCACGCGCATGGCCCTGAGCATACGCAATACGCGCAGCACCTTGAACCCGCTGTTCACGATCGTCAACGATGGCAGGATGGACAGCAAGTCGATCACCGCCATGGGGGAAAGCGGGTACCTGATGAAGGACCAGGCTTCATGCTTTTCAAATTTGTAGTCCGCAGTAGCCCACCGCAGGAAGTAATCAATGATAAACACGGTCACCGTGACCTTATCTACCACCTTAAAAAAGGTGTTCTCCATCTTGAAAGCCAGCGGGATCAAGCTCAGCACGATCACTACGATCATCATATAATCGTAAGCGGCGCTCAGTTTGTCTTCGTAATCGGCTTTTTCAATGATTTCAAAAACACGCTTCCTTGTCATTCGCTTCCACCCCCTCTGTTATTCGACCAAACCCATTACGGATGGCATCTGCCGCAAGGGGCGTACCCTGCCGCAATGGCTTCCTCCCTTGTCCCATAGAAGTTTTTTCTATGTTTGTCTTTTATATCTTTGACGCTGGAACAGCTCGGATAATGAAATTTCTTGGTGTTCGTATTCAAAACATATGTGACTTTCGGGGCCTCTGTCGCCTGCGGCCCGCTTCTATCAACATTCGTTGCGGATGCCTCAGCACCTTCTTGGACACTTTTGCCGGTGGCATAATCAATCACGATTCCTGGTTGGATATTGAACGCAAATACATTAAAGCACAATGCGCCTCTGTCCTCCACAGAGTACGCTTCCATTTGCACGCCCGAAGCTACCAGATTGTCCCCAGCATAAATGGGCGTGCAACGATAGATCACATGATTCTTTGTGCGAGAAATGTAGTCCGCTACCTGCGATTCAAAGATGACCATGCTGCCTGTATTCAGATATCCTGTCCCGGTAAACAAGTTTTCCGGCGTTGCATTGTCGCCGCATAACATGAACGCGATCACATGAGAGCGGTTATACAGATACCGATCCTCGCCAAGATTATCATATTGCGTTGCCTGCCAGCCCGATGGATACACGTTCCCCATGCTTCCCCTCGCCTGTGTTGGAAGCGTTTCCGGGCCCAAACAGGCCATGGCCGCCCCGGTCCGCCCGAGAGCATCCAGCCTGGAAAAGAGCACATACGGTGTAGAGCTGATCTGCCAGACAAAAAAATCCGGTTGATTGTTTTGAAGGACCACATAGTCGGTGCCATCATATAACGGGATAGCTGATAGTGTGGAAACCGGCACCGTATCGCTGATGGAACCATCCGCATATGTGGCCGCGCCTACACACAGCAAAGAAAAAATCAGGATAAAAGCTGCAATCCTCTTCATGGCTCTCTCCTTAAATAATAAACTATGCTTTATTATATCTTCTTGCATTGTTTTTCGCAAGTCAGGGAAAAGCCCTCGCTGACACAGCTGAAAAAGGCAAATACAACAACGCCCTCTTCTCTGGGGAAGAGGGCGTCTCACAAATTACAATAACAGCGTCGTGATCTCGATGAGGGCTACGAAGCCCACGATGATGAGCATCAGGGCCGTGCCGCAGCCGATGCCCATCCTGTCGCTCTTGCGCGCTGCCGCCAGCGTGTCGGCATAGGCGGCGAACTGCTCCACCTCCTGATCCAGATACCCGTAGTTATTATCCATATCGCCTGCCTCCTCTCCTTTGGATGAGACAAGCATAGCAAACTAATTGTCCCATTTGCAGGACTTTGGCACCGGGTCACGAAAGGTTCACGAACGGGTCACGGGCGGTTCATAAACCGGTTTCAGCATCCCTGTTTCACCCGCTCCATCTGCTTTTGGAACTGCTCCATGACCTCCCGGGGGGCGGTGACGGCGGCCTCCCCGTCCAGGCCGAAGAGCCAGCCGAAGAACTGGGGGCTCACCGCCACGGTGGTCCGGATCTGGAAGTGATCCTCGTCCACGGAGGAGATGGGCACGTCCTTGCCGAAGGTGTCGATGACCACGCCGATCATGCGGTTGGAGAAGCGCAGCGTCACCTGCTGCTCCTCCCCGCCGAACATGGAGAAGTTCTTGCGGGTGTACTCCCCCATCTCCTTCTCCGGCAGCAGTCCCTTCCCCTGGCGGAACCGGTCCGTCACCCGGATGCCGTCCATCTTGTCCACCCGAAAATGCTTGATCTTCCCGGCCTCGGCCTCATAGGCGATGAGATAATAGTTTTCCTCCGCCCAGGACAGGGCCAGGGGGCTCACGGCGTAGGGTCGGCCGTTGCGGCGAAACTTCTTCTCCTTGGTGACGGTGTAGGAATAGTACCGAAACTCGATCTGCTTATCCTCTCCGATGGCCTGGTGGATGGCGTCCACATTGTAGTAGATGGACTCATTCATGCTCTTGATCCGGTTCTTCACGTACAGCTGCCGCTTCATGAGGGCCGCCTCGTGGATGCTGGTAAGGCCCGCCAGCTTCTTGATGAGCTGCATGGTCTTGCGCTCGGTGATGAACTTGCTGGACTGGACGCTGTCGATGAGGAGCTTGATCTCCGGCAGCTCGAAGTCCCGCTCCCCCACGTAGTACCCGGCGGACCGGCCCCGGGTGACATGGATGTCCATGCCGAAGGCGCGCAGGGCCTCCACGTCGCTGTAGATGCTTTTGCGCTCGGCCTTCACCCCTGCCTCGCTGAGGCGGCGCAGGATGTCCTCCATGGACAGGGGATGCTCCTCGTCGCTCTCCTGCAGGAGCATGCGCATGACGTACAGGATCTTTGCCTTTTGGTTCACGTTCCGTGACATACCGGTTACCTCCTATATGAGTCGAATGGGGCCGTCGAAGCGGATGGTCCGCTCCCGGCCGGAGTCAAAGCGAATGAGGATGCACTGCTGATCCTTCTGCACCTCCAGGACGGTGCCCTTGCCGAAGAGGGCGTGCTCCACCCGGACGCCGGGGCCCAAGGGGTCCTGAGGCGGGGCCATGCGCTTCTGGGCGGCGCGGATGTACCGCCGGGCCTCCCCCTCCCAGGCCGGGTCCAGCTCAACGAGATAGTTCAGATGCTCCTTCCCCATCTCAAACAGGAACCGGGAGGGGTACCGGGCCGTGCCCTCGTGGGAGACGCCGGCGGCCTCGGTGAGGGTCAACGTCTTCTCCGCCCGGGTGCAGGCCACATAGCAGAGCCGCCGTTCCTCCTCCATACGCTCGGCGGTGTCGGTCTTGCGGCTGGGGAAGACGCCCTCGTTGAGGCTGGCCACGATCACATGGGGGAACTCCAGTCCCTTGGCGTTGTGGATGGTCATGAGCTTCACGGAGTCCTTCCGGTCCTCCCGGTCCCGGTCCGTGAAGAGGGCCACCTCCGCCAAAAAGTCCTCCAGGGTGCATTTCTCCCCGGCGCTCTGCTCATACTCCTCCAGGCTTTGGAGGAGCTCGGCGATGTTGTCCAGCCGATCTCCGTCCCCCAGCTGCTTGAGCATCTTCATATACCCGCTCTCCGTGAGCAGATGGCTCAGCAGCTCGCTCATCTTCATGCCCTCGTGATCCTCGTAGGCTTTGAGCAGGGTCACGAAGGAGGCGGCGTCGGAGGACTGGATCATGGGGTCCTCCAGGTTGTCGAGGAGCGCCCCGTAGAGGGTGCAGCCCTTCTCCTGGGCGTAGCTGCGGAGAAAGGCCATGCGCTTCTTGCCCACGCCCCGGCGGGGCTCGTTCACCACCCGGGCGAAGGCGAGATCGTCCCCGAGAGCCAGCATCCTCAAATAGCAGACGGCGTCCTTGATCTCCTTGCGGCCGTAGAACTCCATGCCGCCCCAGACGACGTAGGGGATCTTGGCGTGCAACAGGGCGTCCTCCAAGCTTCGGGACACGTAGTGGGCCCGGTAGAGGACGGCCATGTCCCGCCAGTCGGCCCCCTGCGCCTTCAGCGCCTGCAGGCGGGAGACGATGAACTTTGCCTCCGCCCCCACATCCTTGGCGTGGTAGTAGGGGGGCACGGGACCGGCGCCGTTCACGGCGACAAGCCGCCGCTCCACCCGCTGCTGATTCTTCTCGATGAGGGCGTTGGCGGCGGCCAGGATCTGGGGCGTGCTCCGGTAGTTCTCCGTGAGGACGACGGTCTCACACCCGGGGTATCTGTTCGGGAAGTCCAAGATGAAATGGACGTCCGCCCCCCGCCAGGTGTAGATGGTCTGGTCCGGGTCCCCCACCACGAAGAGATTCCTGTGACAGGAGGAGAGCATGTCCGCCAATTCATACTGCTTGCCGTCGATGTCCTGGAATTCGTCCACCATCACGTACTCGAAGCGCTTGGCCCACTTCTCCCGGACCTCCTTGTTCTGCCGCAAAAGGGCCACGGCCATGTCCACCAGGTCCTCGAAGTCCAGGGCATAGATCTTCCGCTGCTCGTAGAGGTAGCGGTAGAACATCTGCCGGCGGCGGTTCTGCTCCCGGTCGATGAGGTCCAAAAGGGGCTCGTCCGATTCCCCGGTGAGCAGGGGCACATAGGCTAGATCCCACTTCATGTCGTCGGTGAGGTCCGCGGCCTTGTGGAGGCTCATCTCCTTCAGGGTCATGCCCATGTCCTCAAAGGCGGTCCGAAGGAGCGAGTTCTTGTCCTCCTCGTCCAGCACCAAAAAGTTCTGAGGCCAGCCCAGGGTGTGCAGATCCTCCTTCAGGATCATGAGCCCCAGGGCGTGGAAGGTGCAGATGTAGCCCGTGTCGGCGTCCCCCGCCATGGCCCGGACCCGCTGCTTCATCTCGTTGGCGGCCTTGTTGGTGAAGGTCACGGCCAAAATGTGGCCCGGGCTCACGCCCCCGGCCTCCACCAGATACCCGTAGCGCCGGGTCAGGGTCCTGGGTCAGGGTCCTTGTCTTGCCCGTGCCGGCCCCCGCCACCACCCGGATATAGCCCTCGGTGGCCGTCACCGCCCGCCGTTGGGCCTCGTTCAATCCCGCTAAGCTGTCCATGCTGTCCCTTTCCTGTCTCTTTTTTTCCATCATACCATACTATCTGTCCCATAAACAGGATTCTTTCACTCATTTCGAGGAATGTTTACAAAAAAACCCCTCCTCAGGGGGGCGGATGAGAGGGGCCTGTCTAAAACTGTCCGTAGATGAAGTCGGAGGCGGTGTAGCCCGGGCCGTAGGCCCCCAGCAGCAGGGTGAGGATCAGCAGCAGGGCGGCGGCCGTCCAGAGCCGGACGGAGGTGTTGAGATACTTCGTTCGGAAGGAGCCCTCGCCCTTCTTGAGGGAGACGAAGAGCATCAGGGCGGTCATGGCAAGGACCACGATCCAGTCCCCGGTCCCAACGCTCAGCTCCGGCAGGATGCTTCCCAATACGCCGGAGCGGAAGTTGACGAACAGGGACGAGAAGGCCGACCACACGTGCCAAGGGGTCGGATAGATGTCCCACAGGCGGATCAGGCACATGAGCAGGAAGGTGCGGACGATCTCGAAAGCCCCGTAGCCCCTGGTGGCCTTGAGGCCCGGGAAGCGCCGGTGGAAGCGTTCGTAGAGGGGCTTGAGGGTCAGGGAGAGGATGATGACGACGCCGTTGGTCAGTCCCCAGAGGGCGTAGTTCCAGCCCGCCCCGTGCCAGACGCCGGTGGCGAGCCAGGTGACCAGGGTGGCCGTGTAGAGGGGCAGACGGCTCAAAAAACCGTTGCCGAAGCGGGTGCGGAGGGCCTTGGTCCACTTTAGGAAGGGCTTGGACACGTTCAGGGGGTAGAACACGTAGTCCCGGAACCAGCTGCCCATGGTCATGTGCCAGCGGGTCCAGTATTCCTCGATGCTTTTGGAGAGATAGGGCCGATCGAAGTTCTCCGGCAGGATCACGCCGAAGAGCTCCCCCACGCCGAGAGCCATGTCGATGCCGCCGGTGAAGTCCGCGTAGAGCCGCATGGCGTAGAGGACCATTTGGAGCAGCACCAGGCTCCCCGTATACCCGCTGCCGAAAACGGGCAGCGCAAAACGGATAAGCCGGTCCGCCACGATCAGCTTCTTGGCCGCGCCCCAGGCGATGCGCACCAGGCCCCGGCCGATCCTGTCAAGGTCGAAGTCGGCGCCCTCATAGAGGGTCTTGGACAGCATGTCGCAGCGGCTGATGGGTCCCTGGATCATCTGGGGGAAGAAGGAGGCGAAGAGGGCGTATTTGAGGAAGTTCCGCTCCGGCGGGTACTTGCCCCGCTTCACGTCGATCAAATACCCGATGGACTGAAAGGTGTAGAAGGAGATCCCAAGGGGCAGCACCCAATGGACCTCCCAGGGGGCGCGAAGGGCCGAGAGCAGGAAGCCCGTGTATTTGAGGGCCCCCAGGAGCCCCAGGTTGATGAGGAGGCAGGCGAGGAACATAGCCGTGCGCTTCTTCCCCTCCCCCTTCTTATAGGCCGCCAGGGCCTCCTTGGAAAGGTCCTTTTTGTGCTCGGTCACATACTGTTTCTGCCGGTCCTGGCTCCGGCCCAGGAGGCGGGCAGTGGCGTACACGCTGACGATGGTGACGCCCAAAAAGGGCAGATACCTTTTCCCCGCCAGGGCGTAGAAAACCACGCTCCCCGCCAGCAAGGTAAGATAGCGGAAGCGCTTGGGCAGCACATAGTAGATTATGAGCAGGGCCCCCACCAAGAGGAGGAAGCCGGAAGAGAGAAAGATCATGGTCGATGTATCAACAGGCAGGGTTCGTTTCACGGGAGGGGCAAGCCCCTCCCCTACGAAGGATCTGCCTTGCGGCGTCGTAGGGGCGATTCATGAATCGCCCGCAGTATCGGAGAATTTGCCTTGCGGCGTTGCAGGGGACGGGCTTGCCCGTCCCGTTCATTCGTTCTCGATGCGCTCGATCAGGGCGAAGAGGGCCCAGGCGCTGTTGAAGTTTTCGGGCACGATGTCCACGGCCCTCAGCTCCACGTCGTAGGTCTCCGAAAGCTCCGCCACGATGGACACAACGTCGAAGGAGGTCAGGATCTTGCGGTCGATGAGCCCCTCCTCGGCGGTAAAGTCAATGTCAGGATGCAGATCCCGCAGGAGGATCAATAGCTGTTGGAACGTCATCGTCTGTACTCCTTCTCTTCCAGGGCGCGCCGGTCGATCTTTCCGTTGAACAGGTGCGGGAGCTCTGCGCGCTGCTCGGTGCGGCTGGGGGTCATGTACCCCGGCAGCTTCACCTTCAAGCCCACCACCAAATCCCAGGGCTGGGCGGGGCCCGTGTAGAAGAGGTCGATCCGCTGCCGATCCGCCGCATACAGGCACACCGCCTCGTGGACGCCCTTCAGGCTCAGGGCAGCCGCTTCGATCTCCCCCAGCTCCACCCGGTGGCCCATGTGCTTCACCTGCTGGTCCCGACGGCCCACGAAGATGAGGTCCCCGTTCTCATCCAGCCGGCCGTGGTCGCCGGTGCGGTAGCAAAGCCCGCCGTGCTCCGGGTCCGCCGGGTCCGGGATCAGGGCCGCGGCGGTGCGCTCCGGGTCCCTGTAATACCCCGCCATGACGCACTTTCCCCCGATGACGATCTCGCCCTCGCGGGCGATGCGCCCCTCATCGTCCAGCAGATACAGCTTTGTGCCGGGGAAGGGCTTGCCCACCGGCACGGCCTTGGCCGGGTCCTGAGGGCCGATCACGGGATGATAGACGCTCATGCCCGTGCATTCCGTGGCCCCGTAGAGCTGGAAGATCCGGGCGTCGGGGCAGGCCTTCTGCCAGGCGGAAAGCTGCTTCACGGGCAGCACCTCGCCGCCGAAGCACATGAGCTTCAAATGCTCCGGCACCACGGCATAGAAGGTGCGCAGCCGGGACACCAGGCTGAAAGCGGAGGACACCCAGCAAAGGGCGTTGATCCCATGGTTGTTGATATATTGGATCAGGGACACCGGATTCACGAACAGTTCCCGGGGCAGCAGATACGCCGTGCCCCCCTTGACGATGACCCCCAACAGCTCCTTGAGCCAGGCGTCGAAGTAAAGGGGCGACTGGACGCCGAAAACGAGGCTTTCATCGAAGCTGAGGGCTTCCGGCAGGGTGGCGGCGTAATCGAGAAGGCTCCTCTCCCGGATGGAGACCCCCTTGGGCTCCCCCGTGGAGCCGGAGGTGAACACCACATAGGCCAGGGCGTCCTCCGGGCTTTCGTCCCGCAGCCGCTCCGGGCCGGGGAAGGCCGCCGCCCGGCTGTATACCAGATGCTCCGCGCCCGGGCACAGGCCCTCCGCCGCGGTCAGATTTTTCTGGTCCGCCAGGATGAACCGGGGGCTGAAGGTGCGGACGATGCGGTCCAACCGCTCCTTCGGCATCTGCTCATCCAGGGGCACGTAGAAGCACCCGGCCTCCATGATCCCCAGGAAGGCGGCGATCTCGGAGGCGCCCCGCTCCATGAGCACGCCCACGGGTTCCGCCGCGGCGCCGCTGTTGTTCAGACAGGCGCCCACGTTGGCCGCCGCCCGGCGCAGCTCGGCAAAGGTGAGGCCGCTGTCCCCATCCGAGAAGGCCGGCTTGTCCGGGAGCCGATCCGCCGTCGCATTCAAATAGGATAAAAAGCTCTTCATATGCATTCCCGTTCCTTTTGGCAGTTTTGCCGGTTCCCCTTGCCGGATGCCTGCGCCGATCCGCGGCAAGGCACAGGCGGCGGCAGGGTGCTGCCGACGTCTATCCCCGGCCGCCTTACGGTTCCTGGGCCACCCGATACTCGATGTACGCGATGCGCCTGACGTCGTCCTCGGTGTCCTGCATCGCGACGATCAGCTCCACCCGGCCGCTGCGGTAGGCATAGACGCCGTTGTCCTCCGTCCCGCCCAGAAGGTCCAGGAGCTTCTCCTCGTCATCATAGATCCGCAGGCCCTGGGGGATGGACACGGTGTCGTCCGTCACGGTGATGAGGGTGATCCTTGCCACGCCCTCCACCTCGTTCACCGTCAGCTGCACGCCGGGGTAGGCGTAGAACACGTCCTTGCCCACATAGGCGCAGCTGTCCGCTTCAAAGCGGCGGAGGGGCTCGCCCAGGGCGGCAAGCACGGGCGCCGCCTCCATCAGAGGCTCCAGGCGCACGCCCCTAAGTTCGATATACAGGTCCAAAGGCGCCTCCGGCTCCGTCGAATCGCCATCGCCCCCTTCCGTCCCGGACGAGGGTTGGACCGGGGCGGGAGCCAAAGGCGCATCCGTCCCGGCCCGGGCGGGAGCGGCGGTGGCCGCGTTGGGATCCAGGTAGACCACGCCCGTCTTCCGGGCCGGCTGGGCATTTTGCGGGCCGCACCCCGCCAGCGCCAGCATCAGGGCGCCGATGAGGGCCAAAAGTCGTGTGGGTGTGTTCATCCTACTTCTCCGTTCTTCTCTGTTTCTCCTGCTCGTACCGCAGCACCAAATCGCCGTATCGGGCGGCGATCACTGGGTCCTGCCGCTGATCCGTGAGCAATCCCCGCTCGCTGAGATGGGCTCCCAGCCAAAGGGTGTATTTTTCCGCCCCGAACACGTTCAGGTGGACGCCGCCGTCGTAGGTGTCGGCGCCAAGATCGATGCCCATCTCCTCCATGAGGGGGATGGCGTTGATATACTCGATCCCATGGACCTCGGCGTAATCGGTCAGCCACCGGTCCCATTGGTCATACCAGGCCGGAAGCAGGCAGGGGCTCTTCACCAGGATCAGGGCGATCCCCTTCTCCTCGCACAGGGCCGCGATCCTGTCCAGGTATTCCACCGGCTTCTCCCCGAAGGCGGCATCCTTCAGCACCGGCGCCTGGGGCAGCCAGGTGTAGGGCACCGTCTCCGTGCGCATGAGGTAGCCATTGTAGGTGAGTTCCGGCCCTGCAAACAGGTATTGGGCGTCCTCCGGCGTGAGCTCGAAGAGCCGGTCGTGATACCGAAGCAGGGGCACGTAATAGCTCAGCTCCGATTCCCCCTCCAGGAGGGACGCGCGGACGGCCTCGATCTTGTTCCTGCCGAAGCGCATGCCGTCCAGGGTCATGCGGTTGTAGGCCTCATTCTGGGGCTCGCTGTACCGCAGGGAGCAGATCGACAGCACCACCGCCCGGGGGGTCTCCTTCTGGAGCGCTTCCCGCAGCAGGTAGTAGCTTTGCCACATGAGCTGCTGGGCGCTGCCCCGGATGTAGCTGGTGGCGCCGTACTCCGCGTACAGGGCGGCCGGAGAAAAGCTCTCGTAGACCTCGCAGTCGCCGATGAACAGCACCTGGTGGCCCTCCCCGGCGTGGGCATACCAATTCTCCACCATGCTGCCCTCCAGCGTCAGGCCGGAGGCGTATTTGGGCCGCACCAGCCGTCCCAGGCTCCAGACCAGGAGCCCCGTCAGCACCAGCACGCTCAGGGGCGCAAACCAATTCCTTCTCTTCTTCATTGCCTGTCTCTCCGTCCGCTCCATCCCGGGGGCAAGGGCTGCCTTCCCACAGGACGGGGGTCAAACCATATCCGATCCTTCCCGGGCGGCTCTCAGTTCCTGCCGCCCGGCCCCGATCGTGCTTCCCGCGCCGTGATCCCCCGCCTATCCGTGCATGTCAAAGGGGGTGGTGGGGGTGTCGGGATAGATGCTGTGATCGTAGCGCCAGAAGAACGGGTAGAGATCGTGGGCCTCCTCGGTGGTGAGCATGAAGCATTGGTATCGGCGGCTGGGCCCCTCGTTCAGGGGGTCGAAATGATACCAGCCCGTGCCCAGATCCACCATGAGCCAATAGTGGCGGGCGTTGCTCTTGCGCGTCACGAACATGACCTTGGCCCCGATCCGCTCCAGCATCACCCGGGCCGCGGCGCAGTAGGTGAAGCAGTCCCCGTGACGGCGGGTGAGCCCCCTCCAGGCCTCGCGCTTCCAGTCGTACTTGTTGGAGGTGTAGCCGAAGGTGAAATTGTCGTAGACGTAGCGGTAGATGGCGTAGGCCTTCTCCCCCCGGGTCATGTCATCCGTCACGATCCGGGAAAGCACTTCGTCCGCCTTGGCCGTGAGCTGCTCCTCGGACACGGTGGGCTTGCGAAAATGCAGCCGCACCTTCTTCTGGGCGGTGTTCCCCGCCCGGTCCGTGGCGCTGTAGATCACGGTGTAGGAGCCGGGGGTGTAGATGTCCACGGCGGAATTGTCCACAGTGAAGGTCACGTCCTGGGGCTCGTCGGCGTTGTCCGTGACGGTGACCTGGGCAAAATAGGCCACGGGTTCGCCCACGTACAGATACTGGTTGTCCAGCCCCGCGATCTGCGGCGGCACCATGTCCGGGACCAGCGTCACCGTCCCCTCGAGGACGGTCTCGTTCCCGGCGACGTCCACCCCCCGGATCGCCACCGGCTGGGGCCCCGCCAGGGTCCAGTCGGGCTCCTGCAGGTAGGAGAGGGTCAACGACGTTTCGTCCTCCGCCGTTTCCAGCATGGCCTCGGGGGTCCGGGGATGGTCCACATAGACGCTGAGCCCTTTGGGGAACGACAGGCGCGGCGGCGTGGTGTCCACCACGAAGAACCGCTGGATGGCGGGCACGTCGTCCACGGTGGCGTTCACGTCATAGCATCCCAGGTTCCTGGGCACAAACCAGGACAGCTTCACCTCCCCCGAAAAGCTCCTGTCCAGCTCCCGCTGCCGGGCGGCGACCTGCTGCCCCGTCACGCCCCGGCGGCTGGCCTCCCAGACCAGGGGCGGCAGATCGGAGATCAGAACGGTGACGTCGCCTCGGGCGATGTTGCCCCCCGCGTCCGTCACGGTGACGGCGAAGGTCTGATACCCCTGCCGGGTCCAATCGGGCTCGGGATCGAAGCCGTAGGCCAGGGCCGAAGCGTCCCGGGCGCTGACCACCAGGCTTTCCGGCGTCAGGGCCTGGCCCGTTCGGACGCAGGGGATGGCGTCCGTGAAAACGCAGGCCGGCGGCACGGTGTCGCGGATCAGGAGGGCCGTCTCATACACCTGCCCCTCGGCTTCCACTTCGATCATATGGACCCCGGGCACGGATGTGTCCACGGCGGCCACGTCCGTCACGAATCGGCCGGCCATGGTGTTGTTGGGCAGGAAGGCGCCGATGGGCGGCACGGCCTCCCCGCACTCCAGGGACAGCCGGGACACGGGCCCCAAGACGGTGCAGTCGGCCGCCACGAAGCCCACGTTCCCCGACAGGTCCTCCAGCCGGACGACCACGGGCCACTCCCCCGCCTCATGGAACCGGGGCGCCTGCTCAAAGGACACGCCCACCAGCTGGGCGTCGGCCAGGTCCGCGATGAAGGCGTCGGGCCCCGCCTCCTCGTCCAGCCCCAATATCAACGACCGGCCCCGGGCCGTGGGGGCCACGGTGTCCCGGACCTGCACCAGGGCGATCCGGGGACCGTCGCTGCCGGCCACCAGGACCACCGCGTTCCCGGGATGGGTCCAGTCGATCTTTCCGGTGTCAAAGGCGTAGGCGCCCTCCCCGCCGTCCCGCAGCAGGGCCGACGCCGGCGGGCAGCTGCCCGTGAGCTCCCATACCGTCACGGGCCGCACCTGGCGATAGAGCAGGAAAAAGGCCCCCGCAGGCGCCCCGATCAGCAGCAGCAGGCCGATCAAGGGCAGCCATAGCCAACGGGCAGTATGCACTTGTCGTTCCTGTTTCTCCGCCACGGACGCGCCTCCATAGATTTACTCCATTATCATAGAAGAAAACCTCTCCGATGTCAATAAAAGGCGAACGGTTGAATTGTAAAACCGACCCGCGGTCGGGTTGAAAAGAGAGGCCAAAAGGCGTATACTGTAACAAATCCAACGCCATAAGGAGAGAAAAGCTATGCCCTGCACCACCATTCTGGTCGGCAAACGCGCCAGCAACGATCATTCCACCATGATCGCCCGCACCGACGACGGCCATTTCGACGTGAAGAAGCTCATCGTCATGGAGCCGAAGATGCAAAAGCGGACCTACAAAAGCGTCCTGTCCCATGTTCAGATCCCCCTGCCCGACGATCCCCTGCGCTGCACCGCCTGCCCCAGCGTGGATCTCTCGAAGGGGCTCTGGGCCGCCACCGGCATCAACGCCGCCAACGTGGGCGTCACCGCCACGGAGACCATCTCCTCCAACCCCCGCGTCCTTTCGGCGGACCCCCTGGTGGTCTATAAAAAGGCTGCGAAACGGGGAGAAAAGGACGTGATCGGCGGCATCGGCGAGGAGGACATCGTGGTGCTGGTTCTGCCGTACATCCGCACCGCCCGGGAGGGCGTGCTGCGGCTGGCGTCCCTGCTGGAAACCTACGGCACCTATGAATCCAACGGCATCGCCTTCAACGACGAGAACGAGATCTGGTGGATGGAGACCATCGGCGGCCACCACTGGATGGCCCGTCGGGTCCCCGACGATCAGGTGGTCATCGCCCCCAACCAGTTCGGCCTGGACGGGTTCGATCTTGACGACGCCTTCGGAGAGCAACGAGACCATCTGTGCTCGGCGGACCTTCGGGAATTTATAGCGGAGAACCATCTTGATCTCAACCAGGACGGCCGCTTCAATCCCCGAAACGTGTTCGGCTCCCGTCGGGACAGCGACCATGTATACAACACCCCTCGGGCCTGGTTCATGGGCAGGTATCTGTGCCCCCTGTCCCACCGTTGGGAGGGGCCCGACGCCGAGTTCGGCCCGGAGAGCGACTGCATCCCCTGGGCTCTGACGCCCGATCGGAAGGTCAGCGTGGAGGACGTGAAGTACCTGCTGTCCACCCACTTCCAGGGCACGGACTTCGATCCCTACACCAATCGCGACACGGGCAAGCGCGGCATGTACCGGTCCATCGGCATCAACCGGACCGGCGTGGCCGCCCTTTGCCAGATCCGCAGCGACGTTCCCGAGCCCATCCGGGGCATCGAGTGGATCTGCTTCGGGCCCACCACCTTCAACGCCCTGCTGCCCGTCTATGCCAACGCGCCGAAGATGCCCGCCTATCTCTCCGCTGTGACCATGGACGTGTCCACGGAGAACTTCTACTGGTCCAGCCGCCTCCTGGCCGCCCTGTGCGATCCCCACTTTGCCCAGACCGTTCAGCCCATGGAGCGATATCAGGACGCCGTCTTCACCAAGGGCCGGCAGCTGATCCGCGAATACGACCGGAAAATGACCGACGCCGGCGACTTCTCCCTGACCGTGGAGGCCAACGATGCCCTGGCGAAGATGGCCCGGGAACAGACGCAGAAGATCCTCAGCGAGGCGCTCCAGGTGGCCAGCGAGCGCATGAAGAACGGCTACAATCGGGCGGACAACTGAATCGTCTGCCTTAGAGCCACCGCCCTCCTTCGCCCTGTCCCGACGGCGGGAACGACGTAGGATACCAATGAAAAAAACGAAAGGACCTCAAAACCAATGGCCGTGACGACGGAACGCTTCGGTACGCTGCAGGATGGGCGGGAAGCCCGCCTCTTCACCATCTCCACCCCGGCGGGGAGCTCCGTGACGCTGACGGATTTCGGCGCGGCGGTGGTGCGCCTGTGGGCGCCCGACAGCCGGGGGCGGCTGGCGGACGTGGCGTTGGGCTTCGACGATGTGGCGCTCTACGAGCGGGACTTGGGGAACTTCGGCGCGGTCTGCGGCCGGTTCGCCAACCGGCTCAGCCGGGCGTCATTGCCTCTGGACCGACGGGTGTATCCTCTGACCCGGAACGACGGGCCCAACACCCTCCACGGCGGGGCCGTGGGGTTCCACCACAAGCTCTGGGACGCTCAGGTGCTGGGGGAGGACGCCGTGCGGTTCACCCTGTTCAGTCCCGACGGGGAGGAAGGGTTCCCGGGAGATCTGACCGTGGCCGTCACCTACCGGTTCTCTCCGGCGAACGTGCTGTCGCTGGACTACGAGGCCGCGGCCGGGGCGAAGAACACCGTGGCGAATCTCACGAACCACACCTATTGGAACCTGGACGGGGACACCTTCGGCAGCATCCTGGATCACAGCATCCGCCTCCACGCCTCCCGGTTCACGCCCACCAACGAATACCACGTGCCCGACGGCCGGCTCCTGCCCGTGAAGGGGGTCTTCGACCTCAGGGCCTATCGGACGCTGCGGGAGGGCGTGACGAGCAAGGACGAGCAGATCCTCCAAAGCAACGGCTACGACCACAATTTTCTGATCGACGCCTATGACGGCCGGGGCCTGGTGAAGGCCGCGGACCTGAAGGGGGCCGTTTCCGGGCGGCGGATGGAGGTTTGGACCACCCTGCCCGGCATCCAGCTCTACACCGGCAACCACTTTGACCGCCTGGCCGGCAAGAACGGCATGCGCTACAACAAGGCCGCAGGCCTGGCGTTGGAGACCCAGTTCTACCCCGACGCGCCCCATCACCCCGCTTGGCCCCAGCCCACCGTGAAGGCCGGGGAAACGCAGCGATCCAGAACGGAGTATCGGTTTTTTGCGGAGTGAGGGCGTTTTATTTGCCGCTTTTTCTCTTATTACAAAGGAGAAAAAGCGGCGCAAAAAGAGAAACTCATTTGGGATAATAGGGATGGCGGACAATAGCCATATCTCCCAATAAAAGTTCTTTTGGGCACCTTTTCTTTCAGGAAAAGGTGCTGATTTTATTCTTTTCCTCATACAAATTCCGCATATATTTTACAACGCCATTACAAGTTTCCTGCTATACTTGAGGGGAAGAGAAACAGCGAGGGGGAAACTATGGCGAAGATACTGATCGTAGAGGACGAAAAGGCCATCAACGATTTGCTGAAACTGAATCTGGAGATGGTGGGCCACCAGTGCGTGTCCGCCTTCTCGGGCAAGGAGGCCATCCGCACCGCCGGGGAGCAGGGGTTCGATCTGATGCTCCTCGATGTGATGCTGCCGGACATGGAGGGCTTCGCGGTCATGGAGAAGGTGCGGGACGTGCCCACCATCTTCCTCACCGCCCGAGGCGCCACCACGGACAAGATCCGGGGCTTCGGTTTGGGCGCCGACGACTACATCGTGAAGCCCTTCGAGGTGGCGGAGCTCCTTGTGCGGGTCCAGGCGGTCCTCCGACGGACCCATCGGGAGGAGACGGAATACACCATCGGCGATCTCACCATCCGCTGGGAGGCCCACGAGGTGTTCCTCCGCGGAAAACGGGTGGAGCTGACGCCCCAGGAGTTCACGCTCCTGCACATCCTCATCGAGAATCGGAACGTGTGCCTGAGCCGCCAGAAGCTCCTTTCCGAGGCCTGGGGCATCGACTTTCTGGGGGAGAGCCGGACCGTGGACGTGCACATCCAGAAGCTCCGGCGAAAACTGGACCTGGACGACCATATCAAGACCATCTACAAGAACGGGTATCGGTTTGAGGAATAGGGGCCTGTTTTCACGGGACGGACAAGCCCGTCCCCTACGGCACCATGCCGAACCTTTCGTGCCCTGCCGCAGCGCCCCACTGAAACAGCCTGTCCTCCTGAGCGAAGGGAGCGATGCTTTGCATCGCTGCGAAGCCGAAGGACCTCTGAACGCAAAAAGGCATCGAATCCATGAAACTCTGGCAAAAAACCTATCTGTTGTCCACCCTGCTCTGCGCCCTGATCCTCTATGGGTGCATGTTCGGCGTCACCGCTCCCGCCCTGTCCTCCGCCATCCGGGGCGCGCAGGAATCGTCGCTCCGGGAGGAGCGGGCCATTGCCGGCGCTTTGGAAAAAACCATGCTGGACGCGCCCGAGGGGCGGCAGATCCCGGTGATGCAGGCGTTTTTGGAATACTACGCCGGCACCGGCCTGTACTTTGAGGCCCGCCGGGACGAGGCGCTCTACAGCTCCCTGCCCTGCGCCGTGGACAAGGCGCCCGGGACCATGGGCTTTGTCCGGGAGCAGGGGCGGCTGTACCTCTTCGTCAGCGACCGGCTCCCTGCGGGGGTGGATTTCCTGTACCTGAAGGACGCGGCGGCCACGGACGGCCTGCTCCGCCGCCAAATCACCGCGGCGGCCCTCACGGGCACGCTGGTGGCCCTGTTCATGGCGGCAGCCCTCTACGTCCTCCTCTACCGGGTCAACCTGCCCGTGAGCCGCCTGGCCCACGAGATGCGGACCCCGCTCACCGCCATGAAGGGCTACGCCGAGACGCTGCGGGACGCCAAACTCACGGAGGAACAGCGGTACATGGCCGCCAGCTACATCGCCGAGGAGAGCACCCGGCTCTCGGACATCTCCGCCCGGCTGTTGACCCTCCACAACGCCCGGGAGGAAGCCACCCCCTTCGGCCCCGTGGACGTGGCGGAGCTCTTCGACCACATCCGACAAACCTACCCCATCGTCGCCTGCGAGGTCCGCTGGCCCACCATCTTCGGGGACAGGGCCATGCTCTCGTCCCTCCTCAACAACCTGGTGGACAACGCCGTGAAGGCATCTCCGGCGGGGGCGAAGGTGGAGCTGCGGGCCGCGCCCAACGTGCTCACCGTCACCGACCACGGCAGCGGCATGAGCGACGAAGCCCTGCGCTATGTGAACCGCCCCTCCCGTTTCAAGAAGCTCCACGCCGGCGGCGGCCTGGGCGTGCCCCTCTGCCACCAGATCGCCCGGGCCCACGGGGCCAGGCTGACCTACGCTCGAGGCGCAGACGGGGGCACCGTGGCCACCGTGACCTTTTACAACTCCCTTACAAGTTGATGAAGACTTCCTTACAAGTCCGGCTCTATACTGACGGTGTCAACTTGAGAAAGGAGCGAAACCCACATGAGACTCTTTTGGATGAAAAATAAAGTATTGATCGCCACCCTGGCCGCCGTGCTGGTACTGGGGGCCGCCTTCTGGGGCGGGCTCAGGCTCTTTGAAGGGGATCGGATGCAGGACGCCTTCATCCGCACCTCCGCCGCCGAGGCGGAGGCCACGGCCAACGCCACGGCGGGCCCCGGCGCCGCCGGGCAGACGGAGGCTTCCCCCGCGCCCACGGTCATGCCCGCGGAGCTGGTGTCCGATGACATCCTGAACACGGAGTGGAAGTATAAAGGCATCTTCCCCCGCATCACCCACATCTACTCCTACCAGGCCAAGACCTGGAAGGAGGGGGATGCGGTGGACGACGCCCTGGCCGACGCCGCCCGGAAGAAGGCCAAGGACGTCTACTACCTGCTGTTCAACGTGGGCGGGGAGAACCACGACTTCACCACCGCCGCCGTCACCCGGTACGTGGACGAAGCGGGCTGCCGGGAGAACGTTCTCCGGCTCACCGGCAAGGGCAACAGCTTCGCCTGCGTGCTTACGGAGAAGGATCTGAACCTGCTCATCGCGGACAACGCCAGGTTCCCGGCCACCGCGGCCATCCGCGAGAAGGAGGACGCCAAGGAGGTCGCCGAGTACTTGGGCGCCACCCTGGGCCAGGGGGTGGAGAACATGGGCGGCAGCCAGGATAGGACCGGCAGGTGGATGGAACGATTCTTCGGCTTCGAGCTCAGCGACGGCCGCTGGATCACCCTCTCATACACCATGAACACCCTCTGCGGCATCCAGGTCCACCAGGACAAATACAGCATGCAGGAGGGGGTCTGCTTCCAGGCGGACATCCGCCACAGCCCCGAGGTGGTCCATCTGGTGGCGGAGCAGAACTTCGTCCAGGGCAGCCCCAACGAGCCCGCCGAGGGCGACATGACCGTGGATAAGGTCGCGCTGCTGTACCGCGCCTTCCTGTCCGCCGCCAACGGCCGGGCCGCCGAGCGCCGGGACGCCGAGGGCAAGACCTTGGCGGAGCTGGACTACAGCCTGAAGGATTGGGAGATCACCTACTTCCTGGACAAGTCCGGCTACCGGGAGAACTTCTACCGCATCCACAAGGACGGCCTCGTGGACATGGACATCGCCGCCAAGTCCGGCTATATCGTCCATGCCACCTGCAACGGGCTCTACAACCCCGACGACGATCTCAAGCTCATCAACATCCCCTACGATGATATGGGCGGCGTGGAGTACCTCCACTATGTGAAGTACGTGGCGGAGCAGACCTTCGGCAAGGAGGCTCTGCGGACCGTGGACGTGAACGCAGTCTACGACGGCAACTTCTGCACCATCGACGCCTACATGATGGACGGCCGCTGGTATGAGTTCTGCTTCGAAGGGGGCCAGCTCATGGAGATCCAGCACTACGCTGCGGAGCGCTGCGGCATCATGGGCTGGGGCGCCGACAGCCTCTATGTGAACACCATCACCGGCGAAGAGTTCTATCAGGAGTATTGATCCATACGCGCCAACGCCGCCGCGGTTTCCTCCCCGCAGCGCAGGCCGTCATAAAGGGCGGCAGACTGGTTGGGGCAAGGAAAGACAAAGGGATACTATCGGCAGAAAGGACGCATAGCTGCGTCCTTTCCCGATTATATGCCGCAAATCAGCCGTTTTTCCGGCTCTCCGCATAGCTAAGAAAACGGCTTCTGTCATCCTTTCTGAGGGCCTGCTTCAACACGCAAAAGCGGGCGGATCGTGATCCGCCCCTACGGATGTGGGACCAGGGCGTTCCCGCAGCGCAGCGTTGCACCGATTTGTTCCCGCAGGGCCGATTCACGAATCGCCGGTCTCACACGCTCAGCAGCCGTCCCAGATACAGCGCCCCGGTCTTCAGGCTCTGCAGGGCGCTCTCCCCCAGGGCCGGGCCGCCCTCGGCGCTCAGGAGGAACACGCCGCCCACGGCGTCGCCCTCCAGGAGGATGGGCACCCCCAACAGGGCCGTGAAGGGCGATTCCTGGCCTTCGGCCAGCAGGGCGTTGCGCTCCTCGATCACCTGCCGGCCCAGCAGCCGCCGCCGCAGGTTGTCCAGCAGAGGCTTGTCCAACAGCCACCGCCGCTGCCGCCCCGCCGCCGCCACGCAGGCTTCCTTGTCCGTCACCGCCGCCGTGAGGCCGAAGGCCCCGTTCAGCGCCTGGACGTACTGCTCCGCCACCTCCTTGAGGCCGCCCACGGAGGAGTATTTTTTGAGCTGGATGCACCCGTCCTCCCCCATGTAGATCTCCATGGGGTCGCTCTCCTGGATCCTCAGCGTCCGCCGTATCTCCTTGGGGATCACGATCCGCCCCAGCTCGTCTATCCTTCGCACGATCCCGGTTGCCTTCATAAAAAACCTCCTGCAGTACCATCTTTTGCTTTGGATAGTATTTGCAGGAGGAGAATTGTTATACAAAAAGCAGGACAGCTTTATTCGGTGGGTCCGTTCAAAGGCGTCTCCTCAGGAATGTACTCCATGATTTTGTCAATGTCACATTGAAGAATGCGGCAGAACATCTCTATGGTGTGGGTGCTGACGCTTTCATTTCGCTTCAGCCGCGTGATCTGAGCCGGACTGATATGATATGTCTTGATAAGAGCGTACTGCGTAACGCCCCTTTCCTTCATCGTATCCCAAAGCTTTCCATATGAAATCATCTATGCAAGCACTCGCTTTCCACTTGCATGATAACCAAATACGGTTTATAATAATATTAACCAATATCAGTTAATGTACGGATTTACCAATAAGCAAAGGAGGGGATCCCATGAAAAAAAGGATATATGGTCGACTGATCCTGTTTCTCGTTTTTTCGGCGCTCTTGGCTCTCTCGTTGTTTGAAGCTAAGGCGGATGGCGAACTGCCGGAAAGCACAACGGATCCAACCAGCACAGAAGGACCCATCGACTGGTCTCAATACACCTATAATGAGTTGCTTCTGATCCGGGACAGCCTGAATGATCACATCCGTGAGATGGAAAGGCAATATGCCATTGAGAACGGCAACCGGATCATCACTCTGAGCGATGCGGAGGTCACCCTGTACACCAAAAAAACGCACACTCTTGCGGCTGAGATCAAACGGGTCGTAGAGGACGCACCGGACAAAACCACGCTTGTTTGGAAATCATCGGATGAATCCGTGGCAAAGGTGTCCAACACCGGCGTCGTCACGGGCATAGGATATGGCACGGCAACCATCACCTGCAGCGCATCCGACGATGAGTATATCTTTGCAGAATCTGCTATTCATGTCGTCCTCCCAGTATCCAAAATAACTTTGGACACCTCCAATGTTTCACTGCTGTTGTCTGATCAGAATCCCTCCGATGGGACAGCTTCCCTGTCCTGCACCGTGGCCCCTGATAACGCCCATGTTAAGGACGTCACCTGGACTTCCTCCAATACTGAAGTTGTTACTGTGGACGAAAGGGGAGTCATTCATGCCATATCGCCGGGAACGGCTATCATCACCGTTCGTTCCAAGGATCCTGAGTCAAGCACGGTAAATGCGACGTGCAAGGTCACGGTGCTTCAGGTGGTCAACAAGATCACCCTCAATAAAACGTCTCTGTCCTTGAATATCAACGCAAGCGAGACTCTGACAGCGACAATTCTGCCCGCAAACGCGACCAACAAGAAAGTGACCTGGGAATCCTCCAATCCTAAGGTCGCCACCGTTTCCATCAACGGCCAGGTGAAGGCTGTCGGTCCGGGCACCGCCACCATTTCCTGTATTGCTGCGGATGGGAGCAAGGTGCGCGCAACCTGCACCGTCAAATGTATCCAAATGATCACCGGCATCAAGATCGACGTCAAGGAGAAGACCATCACCCTGAACAGGGATAAATCGACCACTCTGAAAACCATCATTCAGCCGGCCAATGCATCCGACAAGAGCCTGACATGGTCCAGCTCCAATCCTAGGATCGTCTCTGTCACCAGCGCGGGGGTCATAAAGGCTGTATCCGGTGGGGCCGCCACCATTACCTGCACCGCCAATGACGGGAGCGGCAAGTCCGTTTCCATCGAAGTGTTTGTTCCCAGCATATCGGTCAGCAGAACTGAATACAGTGTCAGTTCAAAATCCGGTCTCGATATTACCGTGCAGTATTATGGATTGTACAGGAACTTTAGTTATTCGGTCAGCCCGTCCAACTTGTTTGACGTAAAAACGAAACAGAGCGGCGACACCATCACTCTGTCGATCGTTCCCAACAAAGCGGGGACGGCCACCATCACCCTGAAGGACAGCGCTGATCGAAGAAATGAAACAAAGATCACTGTCAATATCCTGCATAGCGCCTGCTATGATACTTCGTCGTACCCAAAGGGCGATTACGAATCGGTTTTGAGAAACCCCTATTCCTATAAGGGCGGCAATATGTCTATTTACGGCAGAGTCCTTCAGATAGGCACCTCATGGGGTTCGACCTATATGCGCGTTGCGACCCGTGGCCGATATGATAATGTTTTCTATGTGAAATGCTCCAGCAGTATTGCGGCAGGCATCATCGAAGGCGACTATATCACCATATACGGGACCTGCACCGGCACGAAGACTTATACCACCGTGTTAGGCGCATCTGTCACGATTCCCTCCATAGATGCAGAGAAAATAGTTACCGGGAAAAAATAGCCAACGCTTAAACAGTGGACCTGTTTCTGAAGAAATCGACAAAGAAGAGCGACCGAATCGTTTGAAACGGACGCTCTTCTTATATGCCGATCTATTCCTCTTATCCCATCTGAGCTTTTCTTTTTCCGCCGCTTTTTCTTTTCACCGAAAAGAAAAAGCGGCAAAAGAAACCCCTATCATCAATAGAACGTGGCCACGGGCTCCTCGGGCTCGCGCCAGGGTTCGATGGCCAGGGTGTTGAAGACGGGGCCCTTCTTGCCGTAGATGGCGGAGTAGAGGCTGGCGGCGTTGTCGTACTTGAAGGCGAAGGCGGCGAACTGGATGTCCGCGGCGCAGCACTGCATGAGCTGCCGGCCGGCCACGAAGGTGTCCCTGGGCATCTTGTTGTTCCGGGCCACCAGGGCGGTGAACTCCACCACCTTCCCATGATACTTCTTGAAGTCCTCCACCAGGTCCTGGTAGAAGAGGGCGTAGTCCTTGTCCTCCACCTTCACGATGGGCGCACGATGGGCGCGTCCACGTCGAAGGGCAGGGGGTCCACGATCTCGTCGTACTCGGTCTTGCCGCTGTCGTAGGAGTAGGCGATGTCCGCTTGGCGGGTGATGGCCCGGACGATCTTGTGGAGGGCCATTTTGTCGGTCTGTTCCGTGACCCGATTGAAGAGCACCAGCTCGGCGGTCCGAAGCTTATCCACCACCAGCTGCCGCATATTGGCGTTGTAGACGGCGAAGGTGGTGCTGTCGAAGAACAGGGTCTCCCCCGCGATGGACCAGCTTTCGGGCAGGGCCTGGAAGAGGCTGTTGTTGAGCCACATGCCGTTGTATTCCACGATGATCCGGGCGGGCTTATACTGCTTGGTCAGAGCCAAAAGATGCCCCTCGGTGAGCCGGTCCTCGGAGTCGATGGTGACGACGGAGACCTTCCCCTTCTTGGGGAACCGGTCGGGAGCGAGCTCCTCCTCGCCCTCCTCGCACTGGATCACCAGGGTGGGCTGGCCGTTGTTGAACTCCTTGTCCTCCAGCAGGCTCTCGATGAAGCTGGTCTTGCCCGCGTCCAGAAAGCCCGTGAACAGAAATACGGGGATGTCTTCCATAACTTACACCCGGAACAGGGCCTTGAGGGCCGGTTCGTTGAGCTTGGAGCCGATGACGCAGATCCGGCCCGTGAAGGAAGCTGGGCCCGTGCGCACGTCGTGCTCCTCGGGCACGTAGTCGTAGTGGAGCCACTGGCCGTCGGTCCCGGGCACCACGCCCTTGGCCCGGAGGATGGCGCCGTAACTGGCCGCGTCGTCCAGCTTCGTCAAGATGCTCTCGATCTCGTCCCTGGAATACCTGTTGGCCGTCTCCACGCCCCAGCTGGTGAACACCTCGTCGGCGTCGTGGCCGTGGTGGTGATGGTGATGATGATGGTGCTCGTGCTCCCCGTCCTCGTCGTCGTGATGGTGGTGGCAGGAGCACTCGGGGTCGTCGCACTCGTCGTCATCGTCATGGTGATGATGGTGATGATGCTCGTGCTCCTCGTCGTCATCATCTTCGTCGTGATGGTGATGGTGATGATGCTCGTGCTCCTCGTCGTCATCGTCATCGTCGTCGTGATGGTGATGGTGGCATTCGCATTCGGGGTCGTCGCACTCGTCCTCGTCATGGTGATGGTGGTGATGGTGCTCGTGCTCCTCCTCTTCCTCCTCCTTGCGGGCCATCTCAGAGAGCTCCTGCAGGGCCGCCGCCAGGGTATCCTTCCGCTCCATGGCGGAGAGGATGGTCTGGCCGGAGAGCTCGCTCCAGGGGGTGGTGATGATAATGGCGTTGGGGTTGTGCTCCCGAAGGAGGGATAAAACCTCGCTGAGCTTCGCCTCGTTCACGTCCTGGGTCCGGCTCAGGATGATGGCGCTGGCGCTCTCCACCTGGTTGTTGAAGAACTCGCCGAAGTTCTTCATGTAGACCTTGGCCTTCTTGGCGTCCACCACGGTGGTGAAGGAATTGAGCTCTATATCGTGGGAGTCGATGCGCTCCACGGCGCCGATCACGTCGGAGAGCTTGCCCACGCCCGAGGGCTCGATCAGGATCCGGTCCGGGGCGTACTCCGCCAAAACCTTCTTCAGGGCCCGGCCGAAGTCGCCCACCAGCGAGCAGCAGATGCAGCCGGAGTTCATCTCGTTCACCTGGATGCCCGCGTCCTGCATGAAGGCGCCGTCGATGCCGATCTCGCCGAACTCGTTTTCGATCAGCACCAGCTTTTCGCCCTGGTACGCTTCCTGGATCAGCTTCTTGATGAGGGTGGTTTTCCCCGCGCCCAGAAACCCGGAGAAGATGTCTATCTTAGTCATTTCTTTCTTGCCTCCATATTAAATCAGCTTATTATAGCCCGGTTCGTTTCTATAAAAATGTGTGTGTTGTAATTGCAGGCAAATGTTGATATGATGATGAAAACGCTATGGGAGGTATGAGAATGCAGGTCAAGCGCAGCGCGTTTTTGCAGGCGGCCAAACCCCTGCTGCAGAAGCTCATCGGGCGGCTGAATGAGAAGTACGGCTATGTGTCCGTGCTGGCGGCCGACACCCGGGGCAAATTCTATAACGTAGCCAACACGGGCGTCAACGCCGGGGAGGACGAGCTCTTCACCCGCCGGGGCTTCGTGCTGAAGGTCTACGACGGCCGGTCCTACGGGGAATACTCCTTCACCCACATGGACGAAGATGCCATCCCCGCCATCGCGGCGGCGGTGGAGAAGCGGCTCATGCCCCTCACCGGGCTGCCGGAGGGCCTTTCCCTCAGCGCGTACGGCCAGATCCCCGACGAGCCCGCCACATTGTTGAAGTGCAGCGAATACGCCATGGACCCGGACGGGAAGGGCGACGAGGCCATCCTGTCCCTTCTTACCGCTATCCGGGAGGAAGGCAAGGCCCGGGACGAGCGGATCGTGGACTGCGCCGTGGGCTACACCTTCCAGGAGGTCCACAAGCTCTTTCTCTCCCCCCGCCGGGACCTGGAGCAGAACTTCCTGTGGAGCGACGGGTATATCGAAGCCATGTGCCCCAAGGAGGACGACATCGTGTGCTACATGGTGGGCGCTTCCGATCTGGGCGGGGCCGAGGTTTTGGACCGGCTGCGGAGCAAGCTGGACGAGGCCGTGCGGGGCGCCTTGGAGCTCATCGACAGCGAGCCCATCCCGCCGGGCGAATACGAGTGCGTCTGCACCCCCGCCGTCACGGGCATGATCGTCCATGAGGCCTTCGGTCACGGGGTGGAGATGGACATGTTCGTGAAGGACCGGGCCCAGGCCAAGCAGTTCATCGGGGAATACGTGGCTTCGCCCCTGGTCACCATGCATGACGGTGCCGCCGTGCAGCGGGACACGGGCTCCTACTTCTTCGACGACGAGGGCGTCCTTTCCCACGACACGGTCATCATCGAAAAGGGCATCCTGAAGCGGGGCATCTCCGACGCCCAGAGCGCCATGCACCTGGGGACCGTCCCCACGGGCAACGGCCGCCGGGAGAGCTTCGAGCGCAAGGCCTACACCCGCATGACCAACACCACCAACACCTACTTCGAGCCGGGCACGGACACCTTCGAGGACATGATCGCCTCCGTGAAGGACGGCTTCTTGCTGGACAATCCCACCAGCGGCATGGAGGACCCCAAGAACTGGGGCATCCAGTGCATGGTGAACGTGGCCAGGGAGATCAAGGACGGCAAGCTCACCGGCCGGGTCTTCTCCCCCATCGTGCTCACGGGCTATGTGCCGGACCTGCTCAAGTCCATCACCATGGTCTCCGGGGACTTCGCTCTCGAAGGCGCCGGCATGTGCGGCAAGGGATGGAAGGAATGGGTGAAGGTCAGCGACGGCGGTCCCTGCATCAAGGCCCGCATCCGCTTGGGATAAGGAGGAAAGACTATGCGTGACATGATTTTACAGGCTCTGCGGGAGCTGGACATCCCCGTATACGATATCACCCTGGAGAAGGAGCGCTCTGCGGAGCTGTTCTTCATCCGAAAGACCCTGGATATGCGCCGGATCAAGGACGTGGCCCGCTGCGCCGTCACGGTCTATCGGGACTTTGAGGCCGACGGCAGGAAGTACCGGGGCCGGTCTCTGACCCAGATCTTCGAGGGCATGAGCCTGGACGAGGTCAAGGCGCGTTTGAAGAGCGCTCTCTTCGCCGCCCAGTTCGTGAAGAACCCATTCTACGAGCTGTATGAAGGAAAGAAGGAAGAGCCCGTGGCCATGCCCTCCACCTTGGCCGACCGGTCCCTGGAGGACGATGCCATGCTCATGGCCCAGGCCCTCTTCGCGGCGGACACGGAGGAGGACGCCTGGATCAACAGCGCGGAGGTCTTCGCTATCGAGAAGCAGGTGACCTTTCTCAACAGCTCGGGCACGGACGTTTCCTACAGCCGGTATCTCGTAGAGGGGGAGTTCGTGACCCAGTGCAAAACGCCCCAGGATGTGGAGCAGTTCTTCCAGTTCGCCTACGCGGATCTGAACACCGAGGCCCTCACCGAGAAGGCGAGAAAGGCCATCGCCGCGGTCCGGGATCGGGCGGCCGCCCAGGAGAGCCCCCAGGCCGGGACCTACGACGTGGTCCTCTCCGGGGACCAGGTGGGGACCCTCATGAATTACTACCTGGATCGGGCCAACGCGGCCCTGGTCTACGCCCAATACTCCGATTGGGCCGCCGGGAAACGAGTCCAGGGCGAAGAGGTGAAGGGAGAGAAGCTGAACCTCAAATTGCTGCCCCAGGCCCCCTACTCCCCGGAAGGCATCCCCATGGCGGCCCGGCCCCTCGTGGAAAACGGGGAGCTCAGGACCCTCTACGGCGCCCTCCGCTTCTGCCAGTACCTGGGCCTGGAGCCCACGGGCAACTATGAGCGTGTGGGCCTTGAGAACGGCGCCGTGCCCCTGCAGGAGCTGCAGAAGGGGTGCCTGTGCCCCGTGTCCTTCTCCGGCTTCGAGATGGATTCATTCACGGGCCACTTTGGCGGCGAGATCCGCCTCGCCTACCTCTACACCGAGGACGGCGTGAAGATTCTCACCGGCGGCTCCATCAACGGCAACCTGTCCGAAAAGCAGGGAAAGCTGCTCTTCTCGAAGGAGCGCTACGACACCATGGACTACACCGGCCCCTTCGCCGTCAGGATCGAGGGCGTGGAGGTGGCGGGCTGAGGCTGCCCATAGGGGCATCAGACCATTTATTTGTCTAAAGGCCTGTCATCCTGACCGAGGGAGCGAAAACGTAAGCAGCACGCCCGAATAGAGACATGAGCGACCGAGCGGAAGGACCTCTGAACGAAAAAAACTGGTGGCTGGGATTAGCATCTCGCCATGTCTGACATCGTTCTGAGATCCTTCCGCTCGGTCGCTTGCGTTTCCATGCAATCGAGATCTTTTTTGTACGCTCCCTCGGTCAGTATGACAATGGAGGGCAAAAAGGCGACAACTGACTCAAGCAACGAGCCAGTTGTCATATTTATGATGTATAGACTTTTCTGAATGAGACAGCCCCTTCTTTATATCACCTCAAACACCTGGTGCAGGTCCTGGATCTCGTAGTCCATGGCCATGTCCGCAGGGCGGGGATGACCTTTGGGATTGTACCAGCAGGTGGGAATGCCGGCCACAAGGCCGCCCTTCATGTCGCTGGTCAGGGAGTCGCCCACGATCAGCATCTCCTCTTTTTTAAGGTCCGGCAGGGCGGCGAAGACCTTGTCAAAGAAGGCGGGGCCGGGCTTTTCGGCGCCCAGCTCCTCGGAGAGAAAGACGCCGTCCATCCACGCCCCCAGGTGGGACCGCTGCAGCTTTTTCGTCTGGGCGACGACGGTGCCGTTGGAGACCACATACTGCTTCACCCGGCCGTGGAGGGTCTTGACGATGGTCAGGCTATCGTCCCGGTAGACCACCGTGTCCCCCAGGGCGTGCTGATACCGGGCGTTGAAGCTCTCCGCCAGCTCGGGGTCGATGCCCAGCTCTGCGAAGAACTCCCGGAACCGGCCGATGAGCACCTCTTTCTTGGCGATCTCGCCCCGCTCCAGCCGCTTCCAGTACCCGTCGTTTATGGCGGAGTACCGGGCTACCATATCGTCCGTACACTCGCCCAGCCCGAATTCTTGAAACAGCCGCTGTATGGCCGCCTTCTCCGCCGCGGCGAAATCCAGCAGCGTCCCGTCCACGTCCCATAAAATGGCTTTCACCATAGTTTTTGTTCCTCTCTCAGTCATTGGCCTTGTATGATATCACGCAGCATCTGGGCCATCTCCTCCGGCGTCTCCCGAAAGTCCCGACGGATCCACCCGTCCAGCAGGCCGTAGAGCCCGTGGGCGTAGAAGGTCTCCCGGTAGGCGGCGGCCGTTATCATGTCTGTCGCCGCAGCAAGCTCTTTAAACGCGCCGGACTCCATGAACATCTCCACGAGTCTGAGCGTGCTCTGGTTCGAAGCATGGAACCTCTGGGTGAGGGTTTCCACGTTTTTGGCCTTCATATCCAGCTCTGCGGTAATCTCGCCCAGAAGGGGCGTGAGGCTCATCTTCTTCTGATATTCCTCCTGCCCTCTCGTCTGAATCTGGGAAAGAATCATAATCATCAGCAAGACGGTCATGATGATTGCGATATAGGCCACAAGCTTTATCCCCAGGGATTTCACTTTCGTATTTTTCTTTTCTATCTAAGGTCCTCCTACAAGGTGTGAAGATTTGTTTTGTGAAAAAACGGGGCTGTTTGTATGTACATCATGCAACAGCCCCGAGTTCTGATTGAAACCAACGGCCGGTTTCCGATCAGGACCGGCCGAAGGGTGTTTCCTGCGATTATTTCTCCAGCTTCTTGTAGACGACCGCAGCGAGAGCAGCGCCGACCATGGGCCCGGCAATGAACACCCACAGGCACTTGATGGGATCCGCGTTGCCGTTGAAGAGGGCGATAAGGGCGGGACCGAAGCTGCGGGCGGGGTTGACGGAGGTGCCGGTCAAGCCGATGCCGAGGATGTGGACGACGACAAGGGTGAGGCCGATGACCAGGCCCGCGAAGGAGCCGTGGCCGGCTTTCTTGCTGGTCACGCCGAGAATGGCAATGACGAAGATGAAGGTCAGAACGATCTCAACCAGCAGGCCGGCAAGAACGCTGCCGTTAACGCCGCCGAGGCCGTTGGAGCCGAAGCCGCCGGTCATGTCCTTCACGCCGCCAAGACCGAAGATCGCCCACAGAACCAGAGCGCCGCAGAACGCGCCGATGCACTGGGAGATGATGTACTTGACAAATTCCTTGGCGTCCATTCCGCCGGACAGATACACGCCCAGGGAAACGGCGGGATTGATGTGGCAGCCGGAGATGTTGCCGATGGAATATGCCATGGCAACGATCGTCAGACCAAAGGCAAGAGCGGTGAGGATATAGCCGCCGCCCGCCGCTGCGTCGCAGCCCACCAG
Source organism: uncultured Eubacteriales bacterium (assembly GCA_902802575.1). Taxonomy (GTDB): domain Bacteria; phylum Bacillota; class Clostridia; order Christensenellales; family CAG-138; genus RUG472. The sequence goes on from CADCMN010000030.1 coordinate 33,973, forward strand.
CATGGCGGTGCCGCAGCCGAGAATCACCAGAACAGCCGTTCCGATAGCTTCCGCAAAGTACTTTTTCATGTTTGCTTCTCCTTCTTTTTCTCCAGAATAATTCCGAGCATAACACAAGATATTGTGGTAATACTCAGTTCATGCTTATTATATACCACATGTATACTCTGTCAACAGAAATCCGACGTTTTTTGGGGCAACATGATATATTCCCGTCCTGCCGTCCGGGCACCTTTACTTTCCGTTTGGCGGAGCGTATACTAATCATACAGCACCATAAGGAGGGTGAATATGGAACGGATCAACGCGTGGACCACGTACAAGAAGCGGGAAGAGAAGAAGGTCATGGACCTGGGCAAGGCCTATCGGGCCTTTTTGGATAAGGGCAAGACCGAGCGGGAGTGCGTGAAGGAGGCCATCCGCCGGGCGGAGCAGGCCGGGTACGCGGACCTGGAGAAGGTCGAAAAGCTCCAGGCCGGGGACCGGGTGTATGTGAACACCATGGGCAAGGCCATCCAGCTGTACATCATCGGCACCGAGCCCCTGGAGAAGGGCCTCAACATCGTGGGCGCCCACATCGACAGCCCCCGTATGGACCTGAAGCAGAACCCTCTCTATGAGGACACGGACGTGGCGTATCTGGACACCCACTACTACGGCGGCATCAAGAAGTATCAGTGGGTCACCCTGCCCCTGGCCCTTCACGGCGTGGTGGCCAAGAAGGACGGCACGGTGGCGGACGTGGTCATCGGCGAGGACGAGGACGACCCCGTGGTGGGCATCTCCGACCTGTTGATCCACCTGTCCGCCCAGCAGTTGGACAAGAAGGCCAGCGTGGTCATTGAGGGCGAAGCTTTGGACGTGATCGTGGGCGGCAAGCCCCTCAAGGGTGCGGAGAAGGAGCCCGTGAAGGCGGCCATTTTGGCGATACTGAAGGAGAAGTACGGCATGGAGGAGGAGGACTTCCTCTCCGCCGAGATCGAGGTGGTCCCTGCGGGCAAGAGCCGGGACTTCGGGTTGGACCGCAGCATGATCCTGGGCTACGGCCATGACGATCGGGTCTGCGCCTATGCACAGATCGAGGCCATGCTGAAGATCGCCGAAACGCCCCGCTGCACCTGCTGCTGCATCCTGGCCGACAAGGAGGAGATCGGCAGCGTGGGCGCCACGGGCATGCGGGCCCGCTACTTCGAGAATGCCGTGGCGGAGATCATGGACAAGCTGGGCGAGTATTCCGAGCTGAAGCTCCGCCGGGCCCTGTCGAGCAGCCGCATGCTCTCCTGCGACGTGAGCGCAGGCTTCGACCCCTCCTACGCCGCCAGCTTCGAGAAGAAGAATTCCGCGTATCTCGGCCGGGGCGTCTGCTTCAACAAGTACACCGGCTCCCGGGGCAAGGGCGGCAGCAACGACGCCAACGCCGAGTACATGGGCCGGCTCCGGGCCATCATGGACGACAACAAGGTCTGCTTCCAGACGGCGGAGCTGGGCCGGGTGGACCAGGGCGGCGGCGGCACCATCGCCTACATCTGCGCCCTCTACGGCATGAACGTCATCGACAGCGGCGTGGCGGTCCTGTCCATGCACGCCCCCTGGGAGATCATCTCCAAGGCGGACCTCTATGAGGCGGTCAAGGCCTACCATGCCTTCCTGATGAACGCCTGATCCCCCTATTATCGCAGCAAAGCGGGCGTCTTCGGACGCCTGCTTTTGTTTTTCCTGCAAACAGGGGGAGCGCGCCGGCCTTTACCGACGCGCTCCAAGCGCCTCCTTCCCGATTTGATACGCTTTATCCTTGCATGCGCAGGATCTCCCGCTTCAGTTGGTCCATGATCCGCTTCTCCAGGCGGGAGATGTAGCTCTGGCTGATGCCCATGGCGTCGGCCACCTGCTTCTGGGTCCGGGGCGGCTGCTCATGAAGGCCGAAGCGCAGCTCCACGATCCGCCGTTCCCGGGGGCTGAGCCGGGCGAGGGCCGCCCAGAGGAGGCGTTTGTCCACCTCGTCCTCCAGATCCCGGCCGACCTCCTCCCCGTCCGTGCCCAGGATGTCGGAGAGCAGCAGCTCGTTGCCGTCCCAGTCCACGTTCAGAGGTTCGTCCAGCGACACCTCCAGCTTCAGCTTGCAGCTGCGGCGCAGGTACATGAGGATCTCGTTTTCGATGCACCGGGAGGCGTAGGTGGCCAGCTTGATCTTCTTCTCCGGATCGAAGGTGTTCACCGCCTTGATGAGGCCGATGGTGCCGATGGAGATCAGATCCTCCGCCTGGACGCCGGTGTTTTCAAACTTTCGCGCGATGAACACCACCAGCCGCAGGTTGTGCTCGATCAGCTGGTTCCGGGCGCCTTCGCTCCCCTTGGCCGCCAGGATCACACAGCCCCGCTCCTCCTCCGGCGTCAGCGGCGGCGGCAGGCTCTCCCCCGAGCGGACCAGATAGCAGCGATAGCGCCGGGTGAACAGCCGCGCGCAGAGCCGATAGAACAGCGCTTTGAGCTTTTGGAACATGTTCCTTCCTCCCTTCATGGAGCGCCGCCCCGGGGAGCAGCGCCTGAAATTCGATGAGCGGCAGCGGGGATTGGCCCACATACACGGGCACCCTGGCCCGGTCCTCTCCCAGCCGCACCGTGGCCCGCACCACCTCCACCACCCCCTGCCCCGCCAATGACAGAGGCCGGCCCGGGGGCAGCTCCACCCCCTCCACCAGGACCACCGGCAGGCCCGAAAGGGGTTCCGTCAGCAGATTCCCCGAGTCCACCAAGGCGGTGAGGGAAAAGGTCCGGCCCCCCACGTCCAGAACGATGGTCCGCCGGCAGCTCTCCTCATACCCCCGATGGACCAGAAACCGGACGGCGCGAACGAGGGGCGGCAGCAGGCAGAAGCCGTAGACGGCCGCCCGCAGAGGCACGGCGCCCAGGAGCACCCCGCCGGTCCAGGGGCCGGTCCGGCCCAGGGTGAGGAGCAGCAGGCCGCCCCCCAGCAGCAGGGACGCGGCGAACAACGACAGCAGGGATCTAAGATACTCCCGGCGGCCGACGAGCAGCGCCGTGACCAACAAACAGCCCACCCGCCCCGGGGGGCTCAGGAGCCGAGGCCATCGGCTCAGCGCCGCCAGATCCCAGCACGTTCCCAGCAGGGACGTGAGCGCGGCCCGACCGGGGCGCAGCGCCATGCCGCCCAGGGCTCCGGCCAGCTTCAGCAGGAGCCAGTTCACCGCGAAGTTGTCCAGCAAAAACCACTCTAAGGAGACCCTCATGCCACTTCCACGACCATGACGGTCATGTCGTCCCGCTGTCCCCGATCCCTGGCCGCCGCCATGAGCTCCTCTGCCATTCTCTCCAGCGGCACGGCGGCCCGGCACTTCAGCTCCGCTTCCAGATCCTTGCCCAGCAGGTCATAGACCCCGTCGGTGCAGAACACCAGCCGATCCTGCTGCCGCAGGCGGATGCGGCGGATATAGGGCCGGGCCTCGTCCACGATGCCGCAGGGCAGGGCCTCCCCGGAAAGGGTCCTCACGTTCCCCTCCCGCACCAGGCAGGTGGGCGGCGCGCCAAACTTCACCATCTCCGCCTCCCCGGTGACCAGGTCGATGCTGGCTGCGTCCAATGTGGCATAGATCTCCTTTTCCCCCCGGGCGATGAGCAGCCGGTTCACATTCTCATAGATCAGCTCCCGTTCCATCCCCAGCCGGAACTGGTCGAACAACAGGTCGATCGCCGCCCGGCTCTCCCGGTTGGCCGCCTCGCCGCTGCCCATGCCGTCGGACACGGCGTAGACCACCTTCCCGCTGGGCATCCGAAGCTCTCCTGTTTCGTCCCCGCAGACGCTCTCCTCCCCCTCCGGCAAGGAGACCCGCGCCATACGGGCCGTAAGACCCTGGAGGGCCTCCATCTCAAAGACGGTCCCCGCCGCCTCCCGCCGACTCTCGATGATACGCATGGTCCGGCGGAGCTTCTTCTCCACGGCGGCGATCAGCGCCCCGGCGTTCTCGCTGCCCCGGGCGCTCAGGCGGATGGACAGGCACAGCCGGCCGCCGGAATAGAAGGCGTCCACGGACAGGGGCGCGAACCCCCGGCGGATGAGATAGGGGATCAGCGCCCCCTCCACCGCTTCATCCCCCCAGCGGTCCTCCCGCAGCCGCATGGCCAGGACGCCGAGCAGGGCGGACACGCCCTGAAGCTGCCGGTTCATGTAGGCGTACTGCTCCGCCGTCCGCCGCTGATGGGCCTCATGGACGAAGGCCTGGTTATAGGATTGATAGGCGGAGGTCATGATCTCCCGGAAGAACCGGCAATGGCTGTCCATGGGCGACAGGGGCCGCACGGGCTCCCCCCGATCATAGGCGGACAGCAGATGGAGCACCGCCCGGTCAAAGTCTCCCTCTTCCCGCTGGCACAGGATGCGGCCCTCGCAGCCCACGCACACCCGCCGAGCCGCCCCCAGGGGCCACTCCACCACGAACCGGTCGTCCTCCCCCTCCTCCCGGAACAGGCCGGACAGGGCCCCGCACAGATGGGCCGCTTCCTCCACCTCCGCCGCCAGGCGGCGCTTCCATCGGTCCATGGCCTGGGCGCCGTTTCGCTCTCCATACAGACGGCTGTTCAGCAGCAGCTCCCACCGGTTCATCCATTCCCGCGGAAAAACCAAGGTCACGAGGCAGGCGATGAGCGCGCTGCCCACCCGCCAGGTTTCCCCCTCTCCGCCCAGGAAGACCGCCAGGATCGTGGCCGTCAGCAGAAAAGTCCCGGCGGTGTAGGCTCGCCCATAGGGGGCGACGAGGGCGGCCATCAGGGTGCACAGGGCCGTGACGCCCAGCAGCAGCGCCCCGTCCTCCAGCCCGAAGGCCAGCAGCGCCGCCGTGAGGATCGCCGTCCCCAGCCCTTGGGGCCCCTTGGTCAACGCCAGGATCAGCACATACAGATCCAGCAGGATCACCGGCAGCGAGATGCCCCCGACGGCAAAATCGCCCATCCCCAGGAGCAGCAGCCCCAACGACGCGGACAGGATCAGCTGCTCCCCCTCCTGCAGCACCGTCAGCCGCTCCGCCCGTCGAACGAGGCCCCAGCACCGATGCAGCAGCACCACGGCCGCCGCCGACAGGGCCAGCGACAGCAGGGCGTACGCCGAGGAGCGCCAGGTCAGCACCATCTCAAAGGGCAGCACCGCCAGCTCGCATAGCAGAAACACCAGCATCCTGGCGCTGGCGGACACACGCCCCACCAGGGCGTTCATCAGCCGCATGAGCAGCACGAAGGCCGCCGCGGCGATCATAACACCCCAGAGGGGCTCGCCGCTCAGAAAGGCCCCCGCCACCACGCCGGCGCCGGCAAAGAGAGGGTCGATGCCGGACAGCTCCGCGGCCGCCATGCAGGCCAGGCCGAAGGGCGCGCAGCTCTCCCCCACCCGTACCCGGCAAAGGAGCAGGCTCGCGGCGAAGGCCGCCAGCTCCAGCAGATACTTCCTGGTATTGATTCCCTGTTTCTTTCGGTTCATGGCCCCATTGTAGACGATGGCAGGGGTCCGTTTTCGGCGAATCCGGTTCCTGTATCCGCATTTCTTCCCGACAGGATCGGCGGCGCCTCGGCCTCTTTTAGCCTTTCCTCTCCGATCCTGTGGGCCCCTGCCATGAAAACCCTGTCTTGCCCCGGAGGGTGGAATATGCTATACTGATGGCAAATATCATCCGACAGGAAAGAACGACTATGAACCAAACGAAGATCATCGCCTTTGAGGGTATCGACGGCACGGGCAAGAGCGTACAGATGGAGGCCCTGCGCCAGAGGCTGGAGGAACGGGGCCTTTCCGTGGGCGTGCTGTCCTTCCCGGACTACGACAGCTTTTTCGGCGGCTGCGTGGGCCGATACCTCACCAAGCGGGATGGGGTCTCCGCCAGCGATGTGGATCAGCGGAGCATGGCCCTCTGGTTCGCCATGGACCGGTGGGCCGCCTTTCGGGACTTCGACTATCGCCCGTACGACGTGCTGCTCATCAACCGCTACGTGCTGAGCAACGCCGTGTACCAGAGCATCCGGGATCGGGACGTGGACCGGCCCGACATTTTGGAATTTGTGCTGGAGCTGGAGCACGGGCAGCTCCGGCTCCCCCGGCCGGATCTGTACCTCATTTTGGATGTGGATCTGAGCGCCGCCCAGAACAACGTCACCAAGAAGGGATACCGGGAGTATGTGGGCGACGAGAAGGATGAGTATGAGAAACAGGATGCCATCCAGCTCAGAGCCCGGGCCAAGTACCTCGCCTTCGGGGAACGGCTCGACGGCGTGCAGGTGATCCCCTGCATGGAGGACGGCGCCCTGCTGCCCATCGAAACCATCGCTCAGCGCGTGTACGCCGCCGCAGCCAGGATCCTGTAACCGGCGGAGGAGGGCATATGATCCGACGTTCCTTTCTGATCCTGCTGGGCGCGCTGCTGGTCCTGAGCCTGTTTGCCGCCTGCGGGCCCGACGCCCAAATCGAGGCTTTGTCGCCCGACGAAAGGGCCCCGGCCCGGCCCGCCGCGGCGGCCACGGCCATCCCCATGGTCATCGACCCGCCCGTCTGCACGGCTTCGCCCGTTCCCGTTCTCTCGCCCACGCCCACGGCTGCGCCCACCCCCATCCCTGTCAGCGATCCCGTCATCCTGCTGAAGGGGGGCGAATCCCTGACGGTGAACGCCGCCTTCACCTTTGAGGACCCGGGGTTCACGGCGCGGGATTACCTGGGCGAGGATCTGACGAGCCGGGTGGTCGTCACGGGGACGGTGACCTCCTACCTGGTGGGGGAATACGCCCTCACCTACGCCGTGGCGGACGATTACGGAAACTCGACCCGGATAGAGCGCACCGTCACCGTTCAGCCCGTGCCGCTGCCCGAGTTGGTCCCCCCGCCGGAAAAGACCATCTACCTCACCTTTGACGACGGCCCCGGCGATCACACGGCCCTGCTGCTGGATATCCTGAAAAAATACGACGTCAAGGCCACCTTCTTCGTGGTGGGCAGCCGCCGAAGAAAGGACCTTATCAAGCGGGCCTTTGACGAGGGCCACAGCATCGGCGTCCACACCTTCACCCATGACTACGACAAGATGTATACCAGCCTGGACGCCTACTTCCAGGACTTCCTGGCCACCCAGGAGGTCATCCGGGACCAGACCGGCCAATACACCACCCTCTTCCGCTTCCCCGGCGGCAGCGGCAACACCGCCAGCATCAGCCGATGCCGCGGCCTCATGACCCAGCTCACCAAGATCATGGAGGACATGGGGTACCGCTATTTCGACTGGAACTGCAGCGCCGGCGACTCCAACTTCCATTCGGGCCAGAGCGCCTCCCATTACAGCAGCGTGCTGTGCGGCAAGGTCAAGAAGGACGGCAGTCCCACCTTGATCCTGCAGCACGATCTGAACCGAAACAGCATCCAGGCCCTGGACTACTTCATCCCCTGGGCCCTGAAAAAGGGCTACGTCTTCCTGCCGCTGGACATGACCAGCCCCGTGGTCCACTCCCTGGTCAAAAACTGATCCCGCCTGCCCGGCCCCCTCTCTTCGGAGAGGGGCTTTTTTCTCTGCGCCGAAGGAGGTTTTACAACTCCCTTACAACTCCCTTACAACTATGTGACGTTTTGGACGAATTTGGGCGGTAGAATGAGGACAGAAACACAAAGGAGAGCAAGGATATGAAAAAAACGGGTATCGTACTGCTGGCCGTCCTGCTGCTGATGAGCACGATCGCCTGCCAGCCCACGCCCACGGAGGAGTTTGTGGTGAACAAGAAGGACAGCGGCGCGGCGGCCAAGCTCCAGGCGGACACCGACGAGAGCGCCGAATCACGGGGCCCCCAGCGGGCGCCGGACCGGTGGGACGAGGTGTATGAAAGCGATCTCATGACGCTGACCTTCGCCGCCCCCATCACGCAGAAGGCGGACGGTCTCTACCCCGTGTACCGCACCCGGAGCAACCCCCTCACGGAGGCGGAGATGGTGAACTATCTCAACGCCCTCTTCCCGGACCCCGTGGCCGTGCGGCGGAACCTGCCCACCAAGGCGGACATCCAGCGGGAGATGGAATGGTATCTGCAGGAAGCCGAAGCGAAGCTGGCCTGGCAGGACGCCGGCCGCCCCGACGACGGGGTGGACCGGGACGAGACGCCCCTCACCCGGGAGGAGGTCGATCAGGAGCTGGCCAACTACCAGGCGCTGATCCAAAATGCTCCCGAGACCAACGAGGAGAGCCCCACCGCGGCTTACCATATCCCCACCGGCCAGGAGGGGATCCTGGTCTACCGGCTCGCGTCCGGAGACTCCCTGATCGTGAACCCCTCCTGGGAGGGGAGCCTGTACGCGGGATTGGGCAGCAGCCACACCCACGTGTACCCGCGGTACGAGTATGAGGAGATGAAGCGATTTGACGATGAGGACACCCTCCCCTACACCCCCGTGACCGCGGACCAAAAGAAGTGCGAGCAGGCGGCCAAGGACGCCCTTATCAAGCTGGGCATCGAGGGCATGGTCCTGGCGGCCACGGAGGAAGCGAATTTGATGGACGGCCGGGTGTGCCTGGCGGGCGGGTATGAATGCCTGTTCGTCCGGGACTTCGGGGGCTACCCCTATCTGGGCAGCAACTTCGAGCCCGCCCAGGGCCTGACCTACGGAAGCGACAGCAGCTTCGTGGCCAACAAGCACATCCGCGCCGAGGAGCTGCGGCTCTTTACGGACGAGGCGGGCGTGAAGCTCATCAGCTTCGATGCCCCCAAGATGATCGTGGGCATCGAAAGCAAGAACGCCGAGCTGCTGCCCTTTGCCCAAGCCCAGGAGCGCATCCGACAGGGGCTCGTCTACGGCCTCACCCGGTGGGCCCAGGAGCTGAAGCAGAACGAACCCGACCTGAAGCTCAACGTGGAGATCTACAAAATCGGCATCACCAGCTACACCATCCACGCGCCGAACAGCGAGGACTACTGCGAGATGCCCTGCTACGTGGTGTACTACGATCCCTGGCAGCGGCCGGACAGCAGCCGGAACGACAAGACCATGATGCAGGAAACGCTGCTCATCAACGCCGTGGACGGCTCCATCGTCCACACGGACTACGGGTATTGACGATTGCGTATAGCTTTTTTCCCCTCTCACATGTATAATGGGACAGGGCCGCCCGACAACGCGGCGGCCCTGAGGAAGGGAGAAAGGACTATGAAATTCTTGCAGAAGTTAGGGAAGTCCCTGTTGCTGCCCGTGTGCTGCCTGCCGCTCTGCGGCATCCTCATGGGGATCGGATATTGGCTTTGCCCCGTGTCCATGCAGGGCGGCGAGCTCACCGGCGTGGGCCCGGCCATCGGCCTGTTCCTGGTCAAGGCGGGCGGGGCGCTCATCGACCATATCGCTCTGCTGTTCGCCGTGGGCATCGGCGTAGGCATGTCCGACGACCAGAACGGGACCGCGGCCCTCACGGCCCTGGTCTCCTGGCTGATCGTCACCTCGCTCCTGCAGGCGGACTTTGTGAAGACGGTCCTGCCCTCCGTCGCAGACAGGCCCATCGCCCTGCTGGCCTTCGAGAAGATCCAGAATCCCTTCATCGGCATCCTGACGGGGCTCATCGGCGCCTTCTGCTACAACCGGTTCAAGAACACGAACCTGCCGGAATGGCTGGCCTTCTTCAGCCGCCGCCGGAGCACGGTGATCGTCTCGGGCGTCGTCTCCCTCCTGGCGGCCGCGGTCCTGTTCTTCCTGTGGCCCGTGCTCTTCGGCGCGCTGGTGGCCCTGGGCCAATGGATCGCCGGGCTGGGCCCCGTCGGCGCGGGCATCTACGCCTTCCTCAACCGGCTGCTGATCCCCTTCGGCCTCCACCACGCCCTGAACAACGTGTTCTGGTTCGACACCATCGGTCTGGGCGACCTGACCCACTTCTGGGCAGGCCACACCAGCGCCGACGTGTCCTGGTCGTTGGGCATCTACATGTCCGGCTTCTTCCCCTGCATGATGTTCGGCGTCCCCGGCGCAGCCCTTGGCATGATCCGCAGTGCCCGGCCCAGCCGCCGCAAATACGCCGCGGGCATCCTGCTGTCCGCCGCCCTCTGCTCCTTCGTGTGCGGCATCACGGAGCCCTTTGAGTTTGCCTTCCTGTTTGTCGCCCCGGCGCTCTATGTCGTCTATTCCCTGCTCTACGGAGTCTTTGCCTTTGCGGCGGCCCTGGTGGGCTTCCGCGCCGGGTTCTCCTTCTCCGGCGGCATCACGGACCTGCTCTTCTCCGCCTCCCTGCCGGCGGCCGCCAAGACCTGGCTGATCCTGCCCCTGGGCGTCGCGGCTTTTGCGGTGTTCTATCTGGTGTTTCGCTGCCTCATCTCCAAATTCCACCTGCCCACCCCGGGGAATGAGCCGGAGGAAGCGGCTCCGGCCGATGCTCCTGCAGCCGCCCCCGCGGCGGCCCCGGCGACGGGCGTGGACGTGCCGGCCATCCTCGCCGGGTTGGGCGGCCCGGAAAACATCGCTTCCCTGGACCACTGTGCCACCCGTCTGCGGGTGGAGCTGAAGGACAGGAATCTCCTCAACGAAGCCGCTTTGAAGGCGGCCGGCGCCAAAGGCGTCGTGAAGCTCGGCAAGACCGGCGTCCAGGTCATCATCGGTCTGAAGGTCCAGGCCGTAGCGGACGCCTTGAAAAATCTGTTGACACCGTAGGTTTCAGCAAACCGAAATGAAAAAGGATGGTCCAAAGACCATCCTTTTTCAAATGCGTGCACCCCGTTCTCGACAGGTCGCTACCGTCTTACCGATTGCCGATGGCTCCTCGCAGGAGACCTCGCGGCACACGGAAGGGTCCGCTTAGTGCTGCTTCCGTCAGGATCTGACACGGTTCACAGTCTTCCGTTGCACGAGTCCCACGATTCAACGCTCCGTACGCACGGCAGGCACCACAGCGCCGAGCCTCAAACGGGGGATGAAACCCCGCTATAGCGGATTGCGGGTGCAGGGCACCGCTACCTCCCCGTCTGGCACGCAAGAGGCATTATACCCTATCGGTCCGCATTTTTCAAGTGGGAAATTGCCCGCAATTTGGCTCGTAGAATATCCGTTCTTATTTCGTTCTATCCTTGACCGATTCGGGCTGGTGCATCATCACCATTTCCTTGCCCCAATAATGGCCCTCACAATACCGGAACCCTACGCTTTCATACAGTTTTCGGGCAGCGGCGTTGTCAGGATGCACCGACAGAAGCACTCTTGGCGCATGATGTGCGTACAGATACGCCAACGCCCACAGCAATGCCTGTCTGCCGATCCCCTGCTTTTGACAGCGTTCGTCGACCAGCAATCTGCCTACGTTGTACTTCTTTGTTTTTGCGCAGCAATAGAGATACACGTATCCCACGCCGCGCCCGTTCTCACAAATCAGAAACAGCTTGGAGAAAGGCATATAAACGATGGATTGCCAAAGCGTTTTCAGGTTGCTCGTTGCCAGGATACGCTTCTGATCTTCCGAAATCGACAGCTTCAGATACTCCCGCAGATTCCGCATCGATACTCTTTCATATGTCAGCATGCCTTTTTTCCTGTCTGCTTTTTCGGATAGACTCCGATTCACCAGCGCTTCATGTTCTTTTCAAATTTGTCGGTATAGGATCGTTTCAATTCCTCTGCCGATATCCCGTAGCATAGCAGAATGTCGTTATAATACATGAGAACGTCCGCCATCTCTTCAATGAGCCTTTTTCGCAATTCCGCATCCTGGCAGGCTTTTTGCCCGCCATGCTTTTTGACGATATCGATCACTTCCCCGATCTCGCCGATCATCCACAGCAGCTGATCTTGCCCGCGTTCGGGACCGATCGGTTTCCACAAGTCCTGGTATTTCTCCTGTAAAGCTGCTTGCATTTCCAGCATCTCATTGATTCCAAAATCATTCATGGCGCTAACCTCAAAAACTAAATATGTTGAAGCTTGGAGATTGCCCAAAGAAGGGTATCTTTCAGGGGGCCGTCGGTTCGCGCGGCCTGCTCCTCTAAGAGGGGCAGCAGGTCGGTGCGGTTTTGGTTGGCCGCCAGCACCGCCGCCTGGGCGGTGAGCTTGCCCCCCTTTTTCATGTTTTTGCCGATGAGGGAAAGGGCCGGCTTCAGGTCCCCGGCGATCAGCTTGTCAAGATCGAAGGCCGACTCCTCCTCGGTCATGGGCCGGGGCCGGATGAAATGGTTGAGGGGGCAGACGTCCTGGCACACCTCGCAGCCCAGGAGGCAGGTCATTTTCTCCATGACCCATTCGGGCATCCCGGGACCGTCCTCAAAGGCCCTGAGACAGCCCCGCCAGTCGTAGCCCCGGGGGGAGATGGCGCCGCCGGGGCAGGCGTTTTGGCAGCGTCGGCAATGGATGCAGGCGGTGAAGGGCGTTCGTTTCGGCGTGAAGACCAGCTCCTCCTCCGGCAGGGCCACCGCCAGAGCCTGGATGACGAACCGGGTGCCGAGCCCCGGTATGTAGAGCATGTCGCTGTCCAGGCAGGTCGCCAATCCGTGCTCTGCCAGGATGGACCTTACGGGCACTGCCGCCCGCTCCGCCCGCACGCCCGCCGCCTGTAGGCCTTTCTTCAGGTCCATCATGGCGTGGTAGCTTCGGTTTGAGGCGGGATAGTAGCCGGAAAGGCCGGCTTCGGGATCATAGGGGCGATAAGGCCAGATGAGCAGCAGCAGTCCGTTGGCCCAGGGGTACGCGGTTTTCGCGTCGCCCTCGATCCAATCGGCCTCCGGCGCAAACGCGCCGCTTGCTCGGCGGCGCGTCCACTCCTCATATTGGGGCACGGGCAGCAGATACCCTGCCGCGAAGCCCGCGTGTTGTACCAGTTCTGCAAGGTTCATTGGGCCTGGGCCTGCAGCATCTCCTTGGTCTTCATGAGCCGGGACAGGTTCCCGCGCTCGTTCTCGTCCAGCTTCATCTGAATGGTGCGGATGGCCTCGGTGTACTGGGGGATCATGACGTATTCGAGGGCGTTGACCCGACGGCGGGTCTTCTCGATCTCGTCGGCCAGGCGCGCCGTGCTCTTCTCCACCTCCGCGAGCTCCAGCATCAGCGGCAGGGCCTCGGCGATGGCCTGGACCGCGCCGTCCAGATCCGCGCTGGTGGAGGAGAAGCCGTAGGGATACACGATCTCCTCCGAGGTGCTCATGGAGAGCTTGGGCACGGGGATGGACAGGATGGTCTGCTTTTCGGCCTCCACCTGGATGCCCCGGGCGGGATAGAGCAGCGCTTCCTCGATCTCGTTGTTGGACATGGTGGCTTTGGCCAGGACGAAGTTCTGCATGGCCGCAGCCATCTTGGCCTCGGTCTGCTCCCTCAGCTCCTTGTTCTTCCGGGCCAGCACGATGAAGCGGCGGACCAGCTCGTCCCGCTTGTCCTTCATCATCTTATGGCCCCGCACCGCCGTCTTCAACCGCCATAGGCGTCCTCCCTTACTCTGCGGGATGGTAGTACTTGTCGAGATAGGCGTCCCGAATACGCTTGAGCTCCGTCCTGGGCAGGATCCCCAGCAGCTTCCAGCCCAGGTCCAACGTCTCCTCGATGGTCCGGTTGGTGTAGTAGCCCTGGGAGATGTATTCCGCCTCGAAGGCGTCGGCGAACTTGGCGTAGAGCTTGTCGGTGTCGGACAGGGCCGCGTCGCCCAAAATGACCGCCAGCTCCTTGGCGTCCTTGCCCCGGGAATAGGCGGAGAACAGCTGGTTCATGGTGTCCGCGTGGTCTTCCCTGGTCTTGCCCTTGCCGATGCCCTTGTCCTTCAGACGGGACAGGGAGGGCAGCACGTTGATGGGCGGGGTCAGGCCCTTGCGGTACAGGTCGCGGCTCAGGATGATCTGGCCCTCGGTGATGTACCCGGTCAAGTCGGGAATGGGGTGGGTCACGTCGTCCTCAGGCATGGACAGGATGGGGATCATGGTGATGGAGCCCTTGTTGTCCCGGATACGGCCGGCCCGCTCGTACATGGTGGCAAGGTCGGTGTACATGTAGCCCGGGTAGCCGCGCCGGCCCGGCACCTCCTTGCGGGCTGCGGAGATCTCCCGCAGGGCCTCGGCATAGTTGGTGATGTCGGTGATGATGACCAGCACGTGCATGCCCAGATCGTACGCGAGATACTCCGCCGCGGTGATGGCCATACGGGGGGTGGCGATACGCTCGATGGCCGGGTCGTTGGCCAGGTTGATGAAGGTGACGGTCCGCTCGATGGCGCCGGTCTTCCTGAAGTCGCTGATGAAGAAGTCGGCTTCCTCAAAGGTGATGCCCACGGCGGCGAAGACCACGGCGAACTTTTCATCGGAGCCCAAAACCTTGGCCTGCCGGGCGATCTGAGCCGCCAGCTGAGCGTGGGGCAAGCCGCTGCCGGAGAACACCGGGAGCTTCTGGCCCCGGACCAGGGTGTTGAGGCCGTCGATGGCGGACACGCCGGTCTGGATGAACTCGGAGGGGTAGTCCCGGGCGGCGGGGTTCATGGGGTTGCCGTTGATG